>JAFYLD010000053.1 GCA_017537245.1 Clostridia bacterium
AGGGTCCACCTGTTCCCATACCGAACACAGAAGTTAAGCTCACTTGCGCTGAAGATACTTGGCGGGCAGCTGCCTGGGAAAATAAGTAGATGCCAACACAAAAAGAACCTGATGTTTTTACATCAGGTTTTCTTTTTTTATAAATTTTAAAGTTAGCGGATATATCATTTACAAAATATATTTTTTATGTTACACTAAATTAAAATAAAGCTAATTTGTAGAGGTGAACGATTTGAAAAAATATCTTATACCACAAAACGGGAATTTTTACAAAGCAAATCTACACACACATAGCACCGTTTCTGATGGCGAGCTTACGCCCGAAGAATTGAAAAAACGTTACAAAGCTCAAGGGTACAGTATTTTGGCATATACCGACCATGAAATTTTGGTTGATCACTCCGATTTAAACGATGAAAATTTCTTGGCTCTTACCGGTATTGAATATGCCTTTATGGAACAACCTGATTATCGTTTGAGTAAAACGATAGAACTAAATATTATTGCCAAGGATCCTCACAATACTACGCAAATATGCTTTGATCCGTCGTACGTATACCACGGTGAATTATGGCGAGTGCCAATCGCCAAGCGTATAGGTGAACCTTTTGAGAGAAAATATACTATCGAATGTATTCAAGAGGTAATAGATACCGCTAAAGAAAACGGTTTTTTAGTTAATCTAAATCATCCTTGTGGTTCGCTTGAAACTCCTGAATTTTTTGGCAAATTAAACGGATTATTAGCGCTTGAGATATATAATCACAGTTCTTTTATTTGGAACGGCGTATATGATTACGTGCCCGATATGTATGATGATATGCTAAGGCGTGGTCACAATATTTATTGCCTCGCTGCAGATGACGCGCACGGAGGTCTAGATGACGATAACCCTCGCTGTGATAGATATGGCGGATTTGTTATGATAAAGGCCGAATCTTTGACCTATGACAATGTAATTAACGCACTCGAACAGGGCGATTTTTATGCATCTCAAGGTCCGATTGTTGAGGAATTGTACGTTGAAGACGGGTATATTCATATAAAGACTTCACCTGCAAGATCTATCGCAATGAATACCGAGCATCGCCCGTTTGGCGGTATAAGTGTAGCCAAGAAAGGTGAAACGATAACCGAAGCAGTCTTTAAGGTGCCAGAAAATCAAAGATATATACGATTTGACGTTATTGATGAAAGCGGTCTTCACGCAAACACACGTGCATATTACGTAGACGATATGATTTAAAAATTTTATTATAAAATTAACTAAACCCGAGGGGGAAATTTATGTTTAAAGATTGTTATGCTAGTTTTGACAAGGCGAGTGGTATTGTTCGTCTAGGAAATAGCAGAATAGAAAAAGTTTTAGAAATTAGAGGCCCTTTTATTCGCACGGTTAGCGTAAAAGACCTTGAAACCAAAAAAGAGTGGGCAGGTTTTAAACCACTTTGGCAGCGTTGTCCCGTTTTGCAAAAAAACGAGGTGCCTGTTATTACCTTTGATACCGAAGTGGTAGAAAATCCTTATGTTATGAAGCCACATTTAAAGGTATCTATCAAACTTTCGGGCGAGAGTGGTACTGCGTGGTACGAATATTTAATTTTCCCTGAAATTTCGTTTATATATAATCAAAACTTTGTATCTAAACAGGGTGAAATTGAGTTTATTTATGACAAAAAACTTGATGAAAAACCTACCGGTATTGAGGAAGAGCAGGTTAGAGTAAACGCTGACGAAATTTTTTGCGACGTTGATACGCTAGATTGTATTCCGATAGGCGGCGTGCACGTAAACGTTAATAGTTTTAAACTTTATGACAAAACCGACTATTACGATATGCTCGTAGAGCAGCAAGAGGTTTCGGTATATATCTTTAAAAACGGCAAATTGTCACGCGATGGTAACGTATTTTGCATAAATGATTATAGCAGCAAAGATTCTCTAATGATGATTAAGCATTCACCGACCGAAAGCTCGGCGCTTAACCGTAAGGGTCCTGATTTTACCATGCAGGGCAGTCTTTACGCTACGCTTTACGGCACAGGTATCGATTTTAACGATATTCCTGACGGTAAAGTGCCTTACTATGCATCTGCTGTGGGCGCTGCAAAAACTGAAAAAATTCATGAAGAAATGTGGCGTTATAATACCGCTTTTTGCACCGATGACCCACGTGGTGAACTCTTTATAATGTCAAATACATGGGGTGACCGCAGTCAAGATATGGCGGTTTGCGAGTCATTTATGTTAAAAGAACTAGACCGCGCAAAGCAAATGGGTGTTGATATAATCCAGATTGACGATGGCTGGGAGTCGGGTATTACCGCTAACTCTCGTCGTAAATCGGGCGGTGTTTGGGAAGGCTTTTATGCTGACGATAGCGACTTTTGGAAGGTTAATACCGAAAGATTTCCAAACGGACTAGAGCCACTTTTGGCAAAGGCAAAAAACTTGGGTGTAGAAATGGGACTTTGGTTTGGTCCTGACTCGGTAAACGATTTTGCCAATTACGAAAAAGATATAGAAACACTAATGCATTTTTATAATACCTATGGAATTCGCTATTTTAAACTTGATGGTGTTAAAATTAGAAACAAAGTCGGTGAAATGCGTTTTATAAAAATGCTTACCGAGCTTACAAATCGTACCAAAGGTGATATGCGTTTTAACCTAGACGTTACTGCCGAGGACCGATTCGGCTATATGTACCAAAGCCAGTTTGGTAGCTTGTTTGTAGAAAATAGATATACCGATTATCCTAACTATTTTCCACACAATACATTTAAAAACGTTTGGAGCCTGGCGCACGTTATACCAACACGTCGTTTGCAGATGGAACTACTTAATACTCGTCGCAATACCGATAAATACGAGGGTGTACTTTTTGCTCCAAATACGTATAGTCCAGACTATCTTTTTGCAACCGTTATGGTGGCAAACCCACTATTTTGGATGGAAATGAGCAATCTCGCTGATGAAGATGCCGAGAAACTAGCAAAAATATCTGCAGTTTACAAAAAATACAAAAAAGAGTTGTTTAATTCTCGTGTAGTTCCTGTTGGTAATCGTCCTGACGGCGCAAACTTTTCGGGTTATTGTTGCATTGGTGAAGATAGTACGCACCTAATTTTGTTCCGTGAGGCAACCGAAGAAAATGTGTATACGTTTAAATTGCCAATAAACATAGAAGATAAGCAGGACAAACTCATCTATCAAATTGCGGATGAATCAGTAATTATAGACGGAAATAAAATTACCGTACATTTTTCTAAAAAACGCAGTTTTGTTTGGTTGAGACTAAAATAAACTTACAAAAAAGCAGTGGTTTACCCCGCTGCTTTTTCTTGACTTTATACGCTTATAATGTTAATATCTAATTAGTATATATCATAATAAGGCGGTGTGCAAATTTGCTTTATAATCTAAAAAATTGTCGTGACGGCAGTGATGCTGTTTATGATACAACGGTAGAAATAAGTGAAAGCGGCGATACACTTCATTTTAAGTTTGACTGCAAAAATTCTAAGTATTTTTGCCCGTTTCACAATTATAACGATATACATTCGTCGGGCGATATTTGTGAGATTTTGATAGGCAGCGATCCTGATAGAAAGAAGTATTTTGAAATAGAGATCAGTCCCGAAAACGTGCTTATGATAGGTCTTATCGAAAAGTGCGGCGAGGATGAAGACGGTCCTGTTTTAAAATTAGATTTAGTTGATGATTGTTTTATCAACAGCAGAGTAACGCTTACTGATAATGGTTATATCGCAGAGCTTTGGTTTGACAAGTCTTGTGTTCGTACCGATGAAAACGATATTTTCTTTAATGCGTATCGCATAGAAACCGATGGTGGCGAGAGTGAAAAGCACTTGTTTGCACTTAACCCTACAATGCGTGGCAAGTTCCATACACCAGAGTATTTTGTGTATTTAAATGATTATTTAGGAGAATAAAAATGAAAACAAGAATCATAGCTTTATTAATGGCGCTAGCACTTACAGTTAGTTTTGCAGGCTGTAGCGCAGAACCTACCGAAACAACTTCGGACGTTGAAGTTATAGTAGAAACCATAGTAGATGATCAAACGTCATCAGAGGAGGATAACACCGTGTCAAGTGAAAACAACGTTAGTTCTGAAAACGTATCACAAAACAGTAGTATAGAAGCTCCTGTTTCTAGCGAAACACCAAGCGCTTCATCTTCGGAGGTTAGTTCTACTGTAACCAGCACACCTGTAGTTGATGAACTTGTAAACATTGATTACGAGTGGAAGAGTCATCCAGAGGATTATAAGTTAATTGCCTTTACTTTTGACGATGGTCCAACAGGCAGGGTGCAAGATTACGTTAATCTTTTTGCGGATTTTGACGGCGCGGCTACGTTCTTTATAAACGGTCGTAACCTAAAGAGCAGTTATGAATATGGTCTATTGCAAAACGCTATTAATTACGGCTGGGATATTGGTAACCACGGCGAAAACCATCTTGTTGCTACAATTGGTGGCGAAGGCGGCAAAGAGGCAACCTATGAAGAGTTAAAAAATGATATTGTAACCCTTAATCGTAAGTTAGAAACAAATCTTGTAAAGCGTGACGGTACGCCTTATGAAGTTACTAGTTATAGAGCACCAAATATAAAGCCTACCGCAAACACGTTTAAGCTTTGTAATGAGTTTAAATATCCTGTAATTTGGCTTGCGTACGACGCTTTGGACTGGGATACAACCAAGACAGACAAAAACCGTGAAGACGTTTTCAAATATGGCGTTGGTAAGTGGGAAGACGGCGACGTTATACTTTGTCACGAAGTTCAGCAGTACGCTGATCAAACCTATGAATATATAGAAAGATATTTGCCTGAATTTTTCCGCAAGGGTTATCGTTTCTGTTCTATAAGCGAGCTTATGGAACTTCGTGGTATTACACGCGACCAAATTTGCGGTGAGCTTAACAACGTTGACGGCAATCGCGGTATGGTTACTAATATCGTTAAGGCAGCTCAACAAGGTAAGAAAAAATAGAGGTATTATTATGAATAGTTTTGAAAAACAGGTAGAATTTTTGTCTTGGGAATACGGTATGTTTTTCCACTTTGGTATTCGTAGTTTTTATCCAGGTCATGTTGACTGGGATAATAAAGATATGCCACCCGAAAAGTTCAACCCTACCGAGCTTGACTGCGAGCAATGGATTAAGACCGCTAAAGAGGCAGGCGCTACTTATGCAATTCTTACTACCAAGCACCATGACGGATTTGCGCTTTGGCCTAGCAAGTATTCTAATTACAGCGTAGCGCAAACTCCTTGGAAAGACGGTAAAGGCGACGTTGTGCGCGAGTTTGTTGACGCTTGTCGCAAATTTGATCTTAAGGTAGGTCTATACTATTCTCCTGCACAATGGGGTAAGTACTCTATTCCGTTTGATGATGAAAAGGCGTATGACGATTACTTTATAAATCAGATTACCGAGCTACTTACCAACTATGGCAAGATCGATTACTTGTGGTTTGACGGTTGCGGTAGTGAAGGTCACGAATATGATAGAGAACGTATTGTTAAGGCAATGAACGAAATGCAACCTGACTTGCTTACCTTCTGCGATCCTGAGTGGACACCGGGTGTGCGCTGGGTAGGTAACGAGGACGGCTATGCTTCACTCAACAACCCACTCGTTGTATCATCAACCGACTTTTCCGAGCTTGCTACCGAGGAGCAAAAGCTTTCAGAAGCGTTATTTTTACCTAGCGAATGTGATTGCAAACTTCGTGCAACTTGGTTCTATGACCATAATGAAAATACAATCAAGAGCGAGGAAGAACTCTTTGGTATGTATGAAATGTCGGTAGGTCATGGCTCTAACTTCCTTATAAACATTGGTCCCGATAATCGTGGACTTTTGCCTGATGCTGACGTTAAGCGAATTTTGGAACTAGGCGAGCGAATTCGCGCGGCTTATGGCACACCTGCGAATTTCGGTGAAATGGAAAAAGACGGCGACGTTTATACCATTACTCACAATGAACAAGCTCCAACAGATGAGTGGAAAATGCCCGAGGAACGCAAACTTACCAACTGCGTAGTAATAAAAGAAGATTTGTCTAACGGACAAAAGGTTGAATCATTTAGCGTTTACGGCTATTTACCTGCATATAGACACAAAAAGATATTGCTTTTTGAAGGCAAGACAATAGGCCACAAGGTTATTTGCAAATTTAGTCCTTTGCGTGCATCTAAATATGAGGTTGTAATAAATTCTTATAGCGGTGATTATAAGATTACAGACCTAAAAGCATATTTCGCAAAATAATTTTAAACCCCTTGAATTTTCAAGGGGTTTTTATTGTTAAATTAGCAAAATACTATTGACTTTTATTGGTAATGGGCATATAGTAAAATCAAACGAATAAAGCAGCCTTGCTTAAACAAGGGGATATGTTCCTATGACTACTATTAACGTTAGTAAAAAGGTTATAAAATCTGCAAAAATGAACGGAGAATCGTCGTTGCCAACTCTTGAGAGTCACGTGTGGCGTATCAGTGGATACACCGCCGTGGATGAGCGCGACGATTTTTTTGTAGGTTATGGTATCGAGAGCACGAGTTTTCCTTACAAGGAACAAAATATGTATTCAGAAGAATTGTACGATACCGAAGTCGATACAATTGTTCTTGAAAACGAATATCTAAAAGCCGAGTTTTGGCCAGAGCTCGGTGGCAAACTTGTATCACTTATTGATAAGCAAACGGGGCGCGATTTGCTGTTTTACAATCCTGTTATAAGACCGCGTAATCTTGCGCGTCGAAATGCGTGGACTAGCGGCGGTGTAGAGTGGAACTGTGGTATATTCGCCCACCACGTACACACCTGCGATAGATTATTTACCGCTATCACAAAACTTGAGGATGGCACTCCTGTGCTTCGTATGTACGAGTACGAGCGTATTCGTAAAGTGGTTTACCAAATGGATTTCTTCTTGCCGGAGGGTTCAAAACTACTCTTTGCGCGTATGAGAATTACCAACACCACACCACGTGTGACTCCTATATACTGGTGGTCTAATATTGCAGTGCCTACCGTTGCGGACGGACGTGTAATAGTACCAACCGACTGCGCTTATGTCAATAATTATCAAGGCTCAATGGCGTTAATACCCGTTCCTTATCGCGATGGTAACGAACTAAGTTATCCCGATAATATTCCGCGCGCGGCAGACTATTTTTATAAATTGCCCGACAACAAACGCAAGTTTGAGTGCTACGTAAATGGTGATGGTTATGGTATTGTACAGTGTTCTACTTCTAGACAAAAAGGACGCAAACTTTTTGTTTGGGGACAGGGCGCCGGTAGTGAACATTGGCAAAAATATTTAACCGACGAAAACACCGATGGACATTATATTGAAATTCAGGCGGGTCTTGCATATTCCCAGTGGGAGAGTCTTCCAATGCCACCGGCTACTACTTGGGAGTGGCTTGAAGGTTATGGCGCGATAAAAGGCGATGCCGATAAAATGCACGCCGAGTGGACAGACGCACAGATAGAGGCTACTCGCGCGCTTGATGAAATTATCAGCGACAAAACACTAGAAGAAATGCTTGAATCAACCTACAAAATGGCAACCTCTCCTGCCGACGAGCTTCTTTTTAAGGGTTCGGGTTGGTATGCGCTTGAAAACGCGCGCCGCGAAAAATGTGGTGAGCGTAAGTTTGCGACTCATCTTGATTTTGGCGAGATGGACTATGAACAAGCGTGTTGGAAGTCATTGCTTGACGATAAAACTATTTTAACTCACGATGAATCGGTAGCGCCAATATCGTTTATGTATCAACCTGAGTGGACCGCAATGCTAGAAAATGCATGTCGCGGTAAAGATAAGGAAAACTGGTATGCGCATTATCAATTAGCGACGATTTATTTTACCGATAGACGAATTAAAGATGCAAAAGTCGAGATAAATCGCTCTTACAAACTTAAACCTACCGCTTGGGCACTTAACGTGATGTCAAAAATAGCGTTGGCAGAAAATCACAAAATCAAAGCGGCAAGTTATGCTGTATTAGCGTCAAAAATGTTACCTAGTGACCTTTGCCTTACTCGTTATGCGTCGGAATGTGTTTACAAGTATGCTACCCGCGAAATGTGCCGCGAGTATGTCGAATGGATGGAAAAACAAGGCTTTAGTGACGGACGAGTTCGCCTTAATATGGCACTTAGTTATATTAAACTAGAAAATATAGAAAAGGCTCAGGCTATACTTTTTGCTGACGATTTTGAGGTTACCGATATTAGAGAAGGCGACAATATCTTGACCGAGGTGTACGTGCACCTCGAAAGATTACGTGCTAAAAAGTTGGGCGTAAAATTCAATAAAAAAGCGGTACCTATACCAGAAAAATTTGATTTTCGTATGAGCGAAAATCCAGATAAAAAGTCAAAACCTATTCGCGCGGCTGCTGCGATTAAAAGAGCAAAACGAGTTTTAAAGGAAAATAAAATGTAACTTTATTTTTAAAGAAGGTAATTTTATGATTACTACCAAAAAGTCAACCGCGATTGTGCGTGATATGACGCAGGGAAGTCCTATCAAACTAATACTAGCGTTTTATTTTCCGCTTTTAATAGGTAGTGTTTTTGGGCAATTATACAATATTGCCGATACTGCCGTAGTTGGTTATTTTATGGGTGAGAGCGCCTTTGCCGCTGTGGGCGCAACGTCATCAATGTACGTATTGATGTCGTCTATGGCGTCCAGTATGAATAACGGTTTTGTCATTATTACTACCCAGGCGTTTGGCGCCAAAGACGAGGAAAAACTTCGTCAATCGGTTGCAGGTTCGTTTATTTTAAATGGTATGGTAATAGTCGTTTTAACGTTTGGCTCTACCTTGTTTTTAAGACCATTAATGCGAATTTTAAATACACCTGCCGAGATATTTGAACAAGCATATGTTTATATGTTAACGTTGCTTATTGGTTTTGTAGCGACGATGGCAAATTGGATGTTTGCATCAATTTTGCGCGCAGTTGGTAATAGCCGAACACCACTTTATTTCTCGATTTTTGCTAATCTCTTAAATATTGCGCTAGATATTCTCTTTGTAGTTGTGTTTAAATTTGGCGTGTTTGGTGTAGCATTTGCCACCGTAATATCGCAATTTCTTTCGGCAACGGGTTCCGGTTTTGTTGTCTTTAAAAATTATAGATTTGTATTTCCTAAAAAAGACGATTTTAAAAAATCGATACGTTTGTGGGGCAAACTTTTTTCAAGTGGCGTTTCGCTTTCCATGGCTTTTAGTGTTATACATATTGGCACGGTTATCTATCAAGGCGCTATTAACAAGCTTGGAGAGGACGTTATATCGGCATACGTTGCGGCAAATAAGATTACGTCTATGACTATGAATATAATTTTATTGCTTGGCACGGCTTTGGCTACCTTTGTTTCACAAAATTATGGCGCAAAGCAGTACGTCAGAATCAAATATGCCATAAAGCAAATAAACTTTTTATCGATAGCGGTAGCTGCTTTGCTTAGCATTTTGAGTTATTTCTTTGGCGATGTTTTGGTAAAGCTTATTACTGGTATTAGTAGTCCGCAAATAATATACAATGCTTGGGTATACGTAGTAATTGTTACGATGGGTTTTATCCCACTGGGTATATTACACATGGTGCGTAGCGGTATGCAGGCGATGGGGGAAAGATTGCCGTCTATTATATCGGGATTTTTGGAACTTGGTTCAAAATGCGCGGGCGCTATGTATATAATTCCTGCGCTTGGCTTTATTGGTGCTAGTATTACACTCCCTATTATGTGGATTGTTTGTGCAACATTTTTTACTATTACGTATTTAGTAAAGCGAAATAAATTGTTTAAAAAGGTTGAATTGGATGTTTAATAACAAATTTGGTATGTTTATACATTGGGGTGCTTATGCCACGCTTGGGCTTCACGAACAGGCTCTTGCGCGCTATAACGTGCCGCGCGACGAATACGAGTCAATGTGTATGCAGTTTAATCCCACCGATTACGACCCCGAAAAATGGGTGTTGCTGGCAAAAGAAGCGGGTATGAAATATATCTGCTTTACTGCAAAGCATCACGATGGTTTTTGTATGTGGGACACAAAGCAAACCGACTATAATATTATGAACACGCCTTACGGTAAAGATACGCTAAAAATGCTCTCTAACGCTTGTAAAAAGCACGGGCTTTTGCTATCGCTTTATTATAGTAATCCCGACTGGCATTATGAGTACGGCTATAATCCCGAAAGCAAGTCGCACCAATGGGCGGCAAAGTATAAAAACCAAGTAGATACGGTAAAATTGCGCGATTTTATTAAGGCACAAATTACCGAACTGCTTACAAATTACGGCGATATTTATACTCTTTTTTGGGATATACCACCTTGCATTTACGACCCATCTTTAAATGAACTTGTAAGAAAATTGCAACCAAACATTTACATAAACGACCGCGGTTGGAGTGAGGGTGATTTTTCTACACCCGAGCGCGAGTATGAATCACCAAATTCTGCTCATTTTACTCGTATGACCGAGGCTTGTAATTCGGTTGGTCAGCAAAGCTGGGGATTTAGAAAAAATGAAAATTTCTATAGCAAAAGGCATCTTTGCTGCGCTATAGATAGATATATGTCGGCGGGCGCTAGTTATCTTTTAAACGTAGGTCCCAATGACAAGGGTGTTATAACCGACGAGTACCGAAAAAATCTTATGAAGGTTGCCGATTGGTACAATCGAATGGAAGGCGCGCTCGAAAGCGCCGAGGCCGATGACACCGATTATGGTATTCGCCACAATAAATATATAGCCTCTTCAAAAAATGGTAAGACCTATTTGCATTTTTATGAGGGACTAATTTCTAGCTCGGTTGCGCTACAAAATTATCCGAGCGTGCCTAAAAAGGTTAGGCTTTTGAATAATGGTAACGAGCTTATGTACGAACTTACACTTTTGCCCGAGTTTATAGATATGAACAAACTCGAGCAAGATAAACTACTACACATTTACGGCATCGATATCGACAACTTTGCCGATGAACCTATAGTAATTGAAATCCAGTGGTAAAGGAGAAAATATATGAATTTCGAAAACTTAAAAAAATGTATGGACGAGCACGTAGCTCACGAACACAGACCTAGCGTTGACGTGGCGGTTTACCGCAATCACGAGCTTTTGTACCGTTATTTTACAGGTGTTAAAGACGCAGAAAACGGCGGCGAAATAAAGGGTGACGAGCAGTATTTTATCTACTCAATGACCAAGATGATTACCTGCTGCTGCGCTTTGCAACTTTATGAACAAGGCAAGTATAATCTAGACGATCCAATAAGTATTTATTTACCAGAATATGAGAAAATGAAGATAACCGCCGAGGCGCTTAATACCGAAAATGCAAAGAAAATTGCTAGCGGTCAAAGTGTTGGCGAAGACACCAACGCGCAAGATGACGGATACGCTAAAACACCAATTACAGTAAGACATTTGTTTACAATGACGGCAGGTCTTGACTACAATATTTTTGACGAGCCTATTAAAAATTCGGTTGCCGAGGGCAAAACCTCTACTCGCGACCTAGTTCGCGCTATGGCCGATAAAACCCTAGGTTTTGAGCCGGGAACACGCTTTAGATATAGCCTTTGTCATGACGTTTTGGGCGCACTTGTCGAAGTGTGGTCGGGTATGAGATTTAGTGATTATCTAAAGAAAAACGTTTTTGAGCCACTTGGTATGAACAATACCTTTTTTGGTCTTGCAAGTGACGTTTCAAAAATGCCGTCACTATATAGCCGTTATGAAAATCAACCGTTTAGAAAGCAAGATTTAAGCTGTGTTTATACCCTTAGCCCCGATTACGAAAGCGGTGGCGCAGGTCTTACTTCTACGACTGAGGATTACGCATTGTTCCTAGACATGGTGGCTTGCGGAGGTGTTGGTAAAACAGGCAATCGTCTTCTAAAAGAAGAAACCGTAAAACTTTGGGGCACTAATCAACTAAGTGGTGCGGCGGCAGACGACTTTGACCAAATGCGTCGTGGTTACGGCTACGGACTTGGCGTACGTGTGCATATTGATCCAACACGTAGCGGCACAATTAGTCCCGTTGGTGAGTTCGGTTGGGACGGCGCAGCAGGCGCGTTTGCTATGGTTGACCCTGTAAATAATATTTCACTTACTTATTTCCAAAACGTTCTAGGCTTTGCACCGGATCAATGCGCTATCAGAAATGCACTTTATAAGGATTTAGGATTATAAAAAAATACATCCGCTCGGTACCGAGCGGATGCTTTTTTTATATAAATCTTTTTAAATTTTTATCTAGCAATTGTCGTACTTTGCTTTTTTGCGAAAATACAACTATTAAAACAATCATTTCGACAACCGCCATTACTGCGGCTTGGGTTAATCTTGTGTAAAATGCTTTTGGAAAATCGTTTATTCCGTTCGAAAAGTACATTATAGATACCCATAGCGAATTTAAAACCAACGTGCAAGATACTTTATTTATAATAACTGCCAGCGTAATCTTAAGCACGGTAGCATTTTTGTGTAAAAACTCGCCTAGTATAATACCATAGATGCAGTTGGTAAGTGTAAAGCCAGGGAAATACGCACCCATTGGGAATAGTATTGCTCCAATGACGTCACCCATACCCGCAACCGCTACGGCATAAGGCGTGCCTAAAATTGCTGCCGCAAAAGCGACTGTAATAAAGCTTAGATTAACGTCGAAAATTTCGGTTCTGTAAACGGGTAGCCATCTTTCTAAAACCACGTTCATCGCAATAAGCAGCGACGTTAAAATAATTTTAAATAATTGTTGTTGTCTTTTGTTTTTGACCAAAATGAAAACCTCCTATCATCCAAACTAACTGATAATAGGAGGTATTTTATATAATACGGCTATTATTGTCAGCGGGATGCGATAACAAAACCGCGGGAGATTACCCCTTCGTTTGTGTGACAACTCCCCGTTCACACAACACTTAACGCTATGTTATCTACTCTGAAATATTATAACTACATTATATTGCTTTTTAAGCAAATGTCAAATTAAATTTTACCCGCGTCACGAAGCACCTTTACTTTAAGTACGGCGATCTGGGTTTTTGCGTCCTTTATTTCGCCCGAGAGCACCATTTCAACAGCTTTTTCTAGCGGAATACGCAACACGTCTAGAAACTCGTCCTCGTCGGGATTTTGCTCGCCAAAGGTAAGACCGGTTGCCAAGTAGCAGAAAATTACTTCATTAATATAACCGGGTGTTGGGTAGAGTGGGTGCAAATCGATATATTCTCTTGCGGTAGCGCCGGTTTCTTCTTTTAGTTCGCGTTTGCCACATTCTAGTGGGTCTTCGTCTTTTTTGTCGCGTTTACCTGCAGGGATTTCTAGTGTTTCTTCCATATATGGGTATCGCCACTGTTTTACAAAGAGTAGTTCGTCATTGTCGGTAAGCGCCGCAACACACACGCCGCCCGGGTGCTCAACTACCTCGCGAGTAGCGGTGTTTCCGTTTGGAAGTAGGGCAGTATCTTGTCGCAAATTGATAATTCTGCCTTTGAATTTGTACTCGGAACTTAATTGTTTTTCTTCTAAAATCATTATTTTCTACCGCCTTTAATATATTTTTTATGAGGTGTTTATTTTGGAAAGAATTATAAAATCGGTTGATTACGATTATTTGGAAATGAAGCGAATTATTGATGCAATGTGTTGCCGAAACCCCGTTATTGAGTGTTTTTCTATTGGCAAAAGTTGTGCCGGTCGCGATATTACTGCGCTAAAGATTCCGTCTAGCGGTCAGTACGTGCTTTTTACCGCCGCGTTTCACGGCAGCGAGCACATAACGACAAATATCTTACTTATGTTTATCGAAGAGTTTTGTGATGCTTACCAAAAGAATCGTTCGCTTTGCGGCATAAACGTTAAAAAAGCGCTCGGTAATCGTGGGGTGATTTTTGTACCAAGGGTTAATCCCGATGGTTGTGAAATTTCAATTCGCGGTGCACTTGGTTGCGGCAAAGATGCAGGTCGCATTTTTAAACTTTGCCAGGGTGATTTTACCCATTATAACGCTAATTTGCGTGGTGTAGATATAAATCACAATTTTGACGCGGGTTGGAAAGAACTGCGCGAGCTTGAAAGAAAAGAAGGTGTTTTTGGTCCTGCTTCCACGCGTTATGGCGGTGAAAAACCCCATAGCGAGCCCGAAACACAAGCGATAGTAAACCTGTGTCGTGAAAACGATATTTGCCACGCGGTAGCGCTTCACGCGCAGGGCGAGGTAATCTATTGGAGCTATAACGAGCTACAAGATAAACGCTCTAAACAAATGGCCGAGATAATGGCCGCCACCAGTGGCTACGCGTTAGACGTGCCTATGGGGCTTGCGGTGGGCGGTGGTTTTAAAGACTGGTTTATAAAAGAGTTTAGACGACCGGGTTTTACCGTTGAGGTAGGTCGCGGTAAAAACCCATTACCTATAAACGACACCTTTAAAATATATGCCAAGCTTTGCGAAATGCTAACCATAACCGCTATAATGTAATCTTATCACTATATTGTTGCTATTTCAATAAAAAAATAAATTAAAAGTACCAAAATTTTTATACTATTTAATGTAAAAAAATCTTGAAAATGTATATGTGTTAGAGTATAATTACTCTGTTAAGGATAGTGTGCGTCTAAAAACTATAGACGCATTTTAAAGGGATGTTTTGTGCGTGATTCTTCCCCTCGCATCCAAAAAGAAAGGATATGTTAAAAATGAAAAAAGAACGCAGAGTAGGAACAGTATCTAGAGGTATTCGTTGCCCAATTATTCGTGAGGGTGACAACCTTGCTGAAATAGTTGCAAACAGCGTTATCGAAGCGGCCGATATCGAGGGCTTTGAGCTTCGCGATCGCGACGTTATTGCTATGACCGAGTCAATTGTTGCTCGTTCACAGGGTAACTATGCAACCATCGACAACATTGCCGCAGATGTAAAGGCAAAGCTTGGCGGCGAAACAATTGGCGTTATATTCCCAATTTTGTCACGTAACCGTTTTGCAATATGCCTTAAAGGTATCGCAAAGGGCGCTAAAAAGATAGTTCTTATGCTTAGCTATCCTTCTGATGAAGTGGGTAACTCACTCGCAACCTACGATTTGATTGATGCCGCAGGCATTAACCCATATAGCGACGTTCTAACACTTGAACGTTATCGTGAAGTTTTTGGCGTTCAAAAGCTTGAATTTACAGGTGTTGACTACGTTGAATACTACGGCAACCTTATTAAGGAAATGGGAGCCGAGGTTGAGATTATATTTGCTAACCAACCAAAAGCAATTCTTGACTACACCGACTGCGTGCTTACTTGTGATATTCACACACGCGCACGTACCAAGCGTTTGCTAAAAGCTGCAGGCGCAAAGGTTGTTTGCGGCCTTGACGATATTTTAAACGCTTCAATCGACGGCAGCGGCTACAACGAAAAATACGGCCTTTTAGGCTCTAATAAATCTACCGAAGAAACCATCAAGCTCTTCCCAAAAGAGTGCAAGGACTTGGTTCTTGACGTGCAAGACCGCGTTCTAAAAGCAACCGGCAAGCACGTTGAAGTTATGGTTTACGGCGACGGAGCGTTTAAGGATCCACAGGGTAAGATTTGGGAACTTGCTGACCCGGTTGTTTCTCCTGCGTTTACCGATGGTCTTATCGGCACACCAAACGAGCTTAAGCTAAAATATTTGGCAGACAACGACTTTAAGGATTTAAGCGGTGAAGAACTAAAGGCTGCAATCTCTGCTAGCATTAAGGCAAAAGACGGCAGTAGCCTTGTTGGTAATATGGCGGCTCAAGGTACAACACCTCGTCAGCTTACCGACCTTATCGGTTCGCTTTGCGACCTTACAAGTGGTTCGGGTGATAAGGGTACACCTGTTGTCCTCGTTCAAGGATATTTCGACAACTACACAAACTAAGGAGGACAAAAAACTATGAGTTCAAACGTTAGACCGGAATCAATGGAAAGAATAACAAACTTTGACCTCGCTAACAAATTTATCGAGGAACAAATTGCCGAGGTTCGCGCGCAAGTAGGCGACAAAAAGGTTTTGCTTGCTCTTTCGGGCGGTGTTGACAGCTCGGTTGTAGCGGCGCTTCTTATTAAGGCTATTGGCAAGCAACTTGTTTGCGTGCACGTTAATCACGGCCTTATGCGTAAGGGCGAGAGCGAAGCAGTTATCGAAATGTTTGGTAACGAGCTTGACGCTAACCTTATCTACGTTGACGCTACCGACCGTTTCCTTGACTTGCTCGCAGGCGTTAGTGAGCCTGAGCGCAAGCGCAAGATTATTGGCGCAGAGTTTATCAACGTTTTTGCCGACGAAGCTCGCAAGTTGGAGGGTGTTTCTTATCTAGCTCAGGGTACTATTTACCCCGACATTCTCGAAAGCATTAAAGCGGCAGAGGGCAAAAAAGCGGTTAAATCTCATCACAACGTTGGTGGTCTTCCAGAGGATTTACAGTTTGAGCTTGTAGAACCAATTAAGCTTCTCTTTAAAGATGAGGTTCGCGTTGTTGGTGAGGCGTTAGGTCTTCCACACGCTATGGTATATCGTCAACCATTCCCAGGACCGGGTCTTGGCGTGCGTTGCCTTGGCGCTATTACTCGCGACCGACTCCACGCGCTTCGCGAAGCCGATGCAATCTTGCGTGACGAGTTTGACAAAAACGGTCTTGCCGAAAAGGTATGGCAGTACTTTATCGCAGTGCCGGATATCAAGAGCGTAGGCGTTAAGGACGAAAGCCGTTACGAGGGTTGGCCTGCAATCATTCGCGCGGTAAATACCAAAGACGCAATGACCGCAACAATCGAAGAACTTCCATACGAGATTCTTCACAAAATAACCTACAGAATCACCCACGAGGTAGAAGGCATTAACCGAGTATTACTCGATCTTACACCTAAGCCAATCGGCACAATCGAGTGGGAGTAATAGCTAATGGCTTACAAGTGCCCGGAAACCCTTGGAAACAAAGGGCTTTCGGGCACTTTATGCTTTGACGAAAAAAGTCTCTGCAACATTTTTGCAACGCATAGTGTAAAAAGCGCAAAAAGGAATGGTTGCAGGTGGCTATGATGTAATGAAAGGAGCGTGGCATAATGTTTGATTTTTTGAAAAAGAAAACGGAAATCAATGCAACGCAAATCATTGATGAAATTGAAGCGGCAGTATATGAGCACGTTAAACCATACGGATTCAAAAAATACGGCAGAACACTGCACCGTTTCGTTTCGGAAGATATTTCGCAAGTGATTCATTTTCAAAGTGGCATGCCTACACACGGAATGGGCGGACTACTCTGTGTGAATTTGGGAATCCGCATTCCTGAATGCTCCGAAAGAGTTTTCCGGCTCAAGACCGAAAAGAAAAAATATTATCACGAGTATGAGTGCACAATCCGCTCTCGTCTTGGAATCGTCAGTGGCAAGCAAGAAACTTGGTACGACCTTCACAAGAAAACAGATAAAATCATAAAAAGCATTATTGATGAAATTGATCAATATGTTTTGCCTGCTTATGAGGTTTTGAATAGCCGTGAAGCTATTCTTGCGCACAGAAAAGATTATCCTTTGTTAGATAATATGGATCATCTTATTGTTTTGGAAGAATGTATGATTTACGGTCATCTCGGCAACATCGAAAAAGCAAGGCAACTGTTTGAGGGGTATTATCAAACTGCGGTAGATGAGTATAATGACTTAATGAAAAACGGACACAAGCAGTACCTCAAAAAAGGCGAACGAGTTGTTTTTATGGGACAGGATATAACCGCCGAAAAGGATGGATATGTGACTTTATATGGGGCAAATCACGGGCATATTGATTATCTTGACGAATTAGCAGTTAGCCTTGGTTTAAGGTAAAAGCCACTCGGCACTATCCCGCAGGCGATTTTGCAACTTTTTATGCAACAAAAATTTTGATCAATAAAATAATGGGTAGAAAATCGGTGTCAAAATCGTCATTTAGAATACAATGTAGGGCACAAATAAGCCAAAGAAGATTCCAGAAAAAGAGTGGGAATAATAAAAATTTAAACCTTCCGTATTGATTTGCGGAAGGTTTTTGTTATTGATATTTATTTACTTTTATGATATTATATATTTTAATGGGCATATAATGATTATTGTATTAACGTAACGAAATAAAAGGTGTGTAAGCTATGAAAATTGTAGTATTGGCAGGCGGACTTAGTACCGAGCGCGACGTATCGCTCGCTTCCGGTGCCGGAATCTGCAAAACATTAAGAGAACGAGGTCACGATGCGTTTTTGTTAGACGTATATCTTGGCTTTCCTTATGATAAAAACAAACTGGACGAGGTGTTTACTCTACCCGGCGCAGGTCTCGAAATTGCCGAGGGTATAAAGACCACCGAGCCTGACCTTGCGGCAGTAAAGGCTTCAAGAGCCGACCAATCAGACTGCTTTTTGGGACCAAACGTTATCGAAATTTGCCGCATGGCCGACATTGTCTTTATGGGACTACACGGCGACGTTGGTGAAAACGGCAAGCTACAAGCAACCTTTGACATTTTGGGTATTCGTTACACAGGACCCAACTATCTTAGCAGCGCAATTGCTATGGACAAGGGAATTGCCAAAAAGATTTTTAAAACCTCGGGTGTTCCAACCCCCGACGGAACAACACTTAAAAAGCAAGATAAAGACACCCCACTTTGCGAAATAGGTCTTTCGCTTCCTGTTGTTTTAAAACCGTGCGCAGGTGGTTCCAGTATTGGCGTGTTTATTGCGCACACCGAAGAAGAATATGCTAAGGCTATTGAAAAATCATTTTGCTATGAGGACGAAATCGTTGTTGAGCCTTACATAAAGGGACGAGAATTTGCAGTAGGTATTATCGACGGCAAGGCGCTTCCGGTTATCGAAATTATACCAAAAACAGGCTTTTTTGATTATGCCAACAAGTATCAAAGCGGCGCCACTACCGAGATTTGTCCGGCGCACATTGATGATGAAATTGCCGCTCGTATGCAACGCGCAACCGAGCTTGCGTTCCGCGCGCTTAAATTAGACGTTTATTCCAGAGCAGACTTTTTGTTAGACGAAAACGGCAATATCTTTTGCCTCGAGATGAACACTCTCCCCGGTATGACCGCGACCAGTCTTTTACCACAAGAGGCAAAGGCGGCAGGTATAGAGTACGGCGAGCTTTGTGAATTGATTATTAAAAAATCTTTGGAGCGTTACGGCGCTTAAGGTGGTAGACAGTATATGAAAAATATGTCTTTAAAAGAAATAGCCCTTGCAACCCGCGGACAGTATTTTGGTGACGAATCAAAACTTTCGCAAGAGGTTAGCGGTGTTACCATAGATAGCCGAAAGATAGAGCCGGGATTTCTCTTTGTGCCTATTCGCGGCGAGCGTGTAGATGGACATGATTTTATTCCGTCGGTTATAGAAAAAGGCGCTCTGTGCACTTTGAGTGAACAGAAACTCGAAAATGTAGATTACCCTTATATACTTGTCGAGTCATGCAAGCAGGCGCTAAAGGATTTGGCCGAGCACTACCGAAACGCGCTTGATATAAAGGTTGTCGGTATTAGCGGCAGCGTTGGTAAAACCAGCACCAAAGAGATGATAGCGTCGGTGTTATCACAAAAATATAATGTGTTAAAAACCGAAGGCAATTTCAACAATGAAATTGGTTTGCCACTTACTATATTTAACATTCGCGACTGCCATCAGGTTGCTGTGCTCGAGATGGGTATTAGCAACTTTGGCGAGATGCACCGCCTAACCAAAATGGCACGACCTGACGTTTGCGTTATTACAAACATTGGTCTTTGTCACCTCGAAAACTTGGGCGACCGCGACGGTATTTTAAAAGCAAAAACCGAAATGTTTGATTTTATGCAAAATGATGCTAAAATCATACTTAACGGTGACGATGATAAACTAAGCACTGTAAAAGAAGTAAAGGGTGTTACACCTAAATTCTTTGGATTATCGGGCGATAAAAACGCCTTTGCCGATAATATTCGCAGTCTATCGCTCAAGGGTATTTCTTGTAGTATTCACCTAGGTAATGATTCGTTTGACGTGGTTATTCCAATACCGGGTCATCACATGGTATATAACGCGCTTGCAGGCGCTCTTGTAGGACAAGAACTAGGACTTACTACCGATGAAATCAAGGCAGGTATCGAGGCGCTTGTTCCCGTGTCGGGACGTAATAACCTCATCGAAACCGATAGTCTAATGATAATTGACGACTGTTATAACGCAAATCCAATTTCCACCAAAGCGTCACTCGACGTATTGGCTCTTGCCGACAATCGCAAGGTTGCCGTTTTGGGCGATATGTTTGAGCTAGGCGAAAATGAAAAAGAATTGCATTTTGGCGTAGGCGAGCACGCGGCAAAAAACAATATCGACCTTGTTGTTTGCGTGGGCGCGTTGTCACTAAATACGGCAAACGGTGCTAAAAGTGGCGGTGCTAACGTGTTGCACTTTGGCTCAAAGCAAGATTTTCTGGCCGAGGCAAAGAATTTTCTTAAAAAAGGCGACGCGGTGCTTGTTAAGGCATCTAACGGTATGGCGTTTAAAGAAATTGTAGAAAAATTGCAATTACTAGAATTATAATAATTTTTAAAGAGGCTTAAAATCATACAGTTTTAAGCCTCTTTTTAAGAAATGGAAATATTATGTACAACAAGGTTTACGTAGAAATTACCAATATTTGTAATATGAATTGTTCTTTTTGTCACGGGCATTCACGCGCGCCGCGACAAATGACAAGGGACGAGTTTAGTCTTATTTTAGACAAGCTTAAAGAACAAACAAAATATATCTATTATCACCTAATGGGCGAGCCGCTAACCCACCCAATGCTACCCGAGTTTATTAAAATGGCGGGGGAGCGCGGTTACAAGTCGATTATCACCACAAATGGTACGCTGCTTAAAAAACGCGGTGACGAGCTTTTGGCTGCGGGTGTGCATAAGGTGAATTTATCGTTACATAGCTTTGAGACAGGTAGCAAGCAAGACCACGAGTGTTACGTAACAGAGCTTGCTAACTTTGCCAAAAAGGCTAGTGACAATGGAGTTATTGTGGTTTTTCGCCTTTGGAACAACGGTTTTGATAACGGCAAAAACGAAACGGCAATAAATCTTTTAAAAGAAAAAATATCTGGCGAGTGGGCTCAAAATACGCGCGGTATTAGAATAAGAGAAAAACTTTATATAGAGTATGGCGGGCGATTCAAGTGGCCTGATAAGGAGGCCACTATAAAGGGCGACAGGTATTTTTGCTACGGGCTTAAAGACCAATTTGGCATACTTGCCGACGGCACCGTTGTGCCATGTTGTCTTGATAGCGATGGTGTCATAAATCTAGGTAATATTTTTAGTGATGATATCGATAGTATTTTAAATTCTAAAAGAGCTACCGATATAGTAGAGGGTTTTAAGTGTGGAAAAGCCAGCGAGGACCTATGCAAACGCTGCGGCTACGCGCAAAGATTTTTGTAAAATTGTATTTGATTTTACTTGTTTAAGTGCTATAATACAGTTAATGACATTTTTAGACTGTTTAAGGGGTAGGGATGAAAATGGAAAATAATTCGATGAATTCGGGCAACCCAAAGTTTTGTATTAAATGTGGCAAACCCATTGTACCAGGTGACGCTTTTTGTTCTTTTTGTGGTGAAAGGATTGCAACAACCGCAACGCCTAATGCGACTATGCCAACTAATATGGTTCAAGAGCAGTATGAAACTCCAAAAAACAAAATGAGCACAGGCGCTATAGTTGCACTTATTGTAGTAGGATCATTGGTTGTTGTTTTGGTTGCTATATTGCTTTTGAGTTCAAATAAATTTAAAAATCGCCCTACATATGGCGACGTGGAAGTTGAAAGTTTTGATGATTACTCATCCG
>JAFYLD010000054.1 GCA_017537245.1 Clostridia bacterium
ATAAAAAAATGGCGGAGAGGAAGGGATTCGAACCCTTGTGGCTTGCGCCAAACGGTTTTCAAGACCGCCTCGTTATGACCGCTTCGATACCTCTCCGTGTGCAAAAGCCATTTTAACACAAACAAAATCAATTGTCAACAAAAAATTTATTTATTTTTTAAAAAATTTTGCTTGACAACTGGCTATAAGTGTGGTATTATACTTTGGCACTTGAAAATGCTGGTGTAGCTCAGTTGGTAGAGCAGCTGATTTGTAATCAGCAGGTCGGGGGTTCGAGTCCGTCCACCAGCTCCACAGTGCATTAAAATTTAAAATGGGAGATTTCCCGAGTGGCCAAAGGGGACAGACTGTAAATCTGCTGGCTAAGCCTTCGGTGGTTCGAATCCACCATCTCCCACCAAAAATCCTCGTACGAAAGTACGGGGATTTTTACTTTTTCACTATTAACTCTTCACTTTTCACTTTTCACTCTTCTCATAAAATTCAATTTCTTGTTTGGGTTTAACAAAGCCTTACCTTGCATTCTTTATTGTTTTATGTTAAAATCAAACCAAGGCGGTGATTGTATGATTAAAAAGACAATAACGTTAATTATAATTATTTTAATGCTCGTTTCCTGCATAAGCATAACCGTTTATGCCGATAATGCAGATGCTTTTTATAGCGATTCTATAATCACATTGCGCGCTGGAGGTGGCGGATCTGGCGGCTCAGGTGGTGGCGGAGGCGGAAGTAGTAGTGGTTCTTCGCATAATTCCGGTACAGGACGCCAACCAACATTGTTTGAATCAATTATTCAATTTATTATGATGCCATTTGTATTGTTTTCTTCTTCAATTATTTTTTATATCAAGCTTACAAAGCGTTCAAGAAAATCAAAAAAATTGATGAAACAAATGATGCAAAGTGATAATGCCTGGAAATACAAAGATATTTCTTCTACAGTAAAAGAGAGTTTTATTGCTATTCAAACCGCGTGGTCCGATATGGATATGTCACCCGCATCGCAATATATGTCGGATGAATTATATGATAACTTTCAAACAAAATTAAATTGGATGGCTTATAGAAATCAAAAGAATGTTTTAAACAACGTCCAATTGCTCAAAGCTCTTCCCGTTGCTGTGTATGATGATTGCGATGATTCTCGCGATTACATATGGTTTTATATAAAAGGAAAAATGGTTGATTATATTATCGATACTAACACACAATTAAAGGTTAGTGGCAATACATCAGCAACTACTTTTGTAGAATACTGGCAATTTACAAGAAAAGAAAACAATTGGGTTTTAAATAAGATTTTACAAAAAAACGAATCAGAGCAAATTCCATTTACCGAATAAGCTCGGCATCTAAATTGTTCGTAATAGCTAAACAAAGAGCATACCTTTTTAGGTGTGCTCTTTTGCTTTTGTTTTTTGTTGGAGAGACTTGAAAAGAACGGTCTTTATTGCATTTTTATATTTACCTTTATGTTTTGGTGTGATATAATACTACCCAGAGGTGTTTATTATGAAATTTATGTCATTTAATACTCAACATTGTTTAAACTATTTAGAGCAAAAAATTGATTTTGATATTATGGCTCGCGCTATAAAAGAGTGTGACGCTGACGTTATCGGTCTTAACGAAATGCGAAACGTAGGTGTTCATCACGAATACCTAGACCAGGTTGGCATTTTGTCAGAGCTTACAGGTATTGAAAATCATTATTTTGCCGAGGCAATAAAATTTAGCGGGGTTAATCCTTATGGTAACGGTATGCTTTCAAAGTTGCCGATACTCTCGGTAGAGACCATAATTATTCCTGATCCTGATCCAAAGAAGTATGACGGTTATTACGAAACCCGTTGCGTTTTAAAGGCAAAACTCGAGGGCGATATTACTGTGCTTATTTCACACTTTGGTCTTAATCCTGACGAGCAAGAAAACGCAGTAAAGACGATCGTCGAAAATATAGCACCCAGCAAGTGTATTGTTATGGGCGACTTTAACATGCAACCCGACAACCCACTTCTAAACCCAATTCGCGAGCGTATGGTTGATACAGCAAAATTCTTTACAGAGCCAAAACTTTCTTTCCCGTCAGATGAACCCAATATAAAAATAGACTATATTTTTGTTAGCCCTGACGTTGAGGTAGTAGCGGCTGATATACCAAACATTGTAGCAGCCGACCACCGTCCACACACAGCAGAAGTGAATTTGTAATGGAGAAAATATGTACGACGAACTAACCCCAATAGATATAAAAAAGATGCAAGACGAGCTCGATTATCGCATTTCGGTCTTGCGCCCAAAGATAATAGAAGAGGTAAAATTTACCCGTAGCTTTGGCGATTTGTCCGAGAACTTTGAGTACCATGCGGCAAAACGAGAGCGTGGTAAAAACGAGAGCCGTATTAGATACCTGCGAAATATGATTAAAACCGCGGTAATTATCGACACCAAAAGTGATGATGACGTGGTAGGTCTGTTTGATACAGTTACTTTCTACGTAGAAGAGGACGATTGCGAAGAAACGGTGCGACTAGCAACCTCTTTGCGTCGCGATCCGTTTCAAAACATTATTAGCAAAGAGTCACCCCTGGGTAGCGCCTTAATGGGCAAAAAAGTAGGCGATAGGGCCGAGGTAAAGGTAAGCGCAGAGTATAGCTACTATATAGTAATTCGCAAAATAGAAAAAGGCACCGACGATGATAGTCTTGAAATAAGAAAGTATTAAAAAAGCAAAGGGACGACCGATGGTCGTCCCTACGATTAAATAAATTTTGTTGTGTAGGGACGTGCATTGCACGTCCGTTTTTTTAGCCTAAAATTAGGTGATATGCAACCGCCAAACACTCTCGCAAACTACCAGATATTAAATATGATAAATTTGTGTTTGAGTGCAGGTGGGTTATATCGGTAAGTCCAACACTTTTTGCACAATCGACGGCGCGCAAAACGTGGTACTCATTTGTTATAAAACAAATTGTATATTCTTTATTAAAATGCTTATCTAAAATTTCTTTAGAAAAAGTAAAGTTTTCAGTTGTGCTGGTGGATTTATCTTCTTTTATGATTTTTTTGCCAGCAACGCCTTGTTCTATAAGATAGGTTTCCATAGCCTCGGCTTCGGAAATATCTTCGCCATTTCCCTGACCACCGCTTACAACAATTATAGCGTTGGGGTTTTGTTTGTGGTATTCTACCGCCATGTCAAGTCGCTTTTTAAGGGTTAGACTTGGTGTTTTGCCGTGCACCGCTGCGCCCAAAACTATAACCGCGTCCTCGGTGTAGGTGGCGCTATCGCTCCTGCCGTATATAATCAAAAATGACGAAAAGACAACCGCCAGCGCAAGGCAGGAAATTATGGATATCTTTAACCATTTAGCGAGTTGTGTAAACATAAGGGCTATAAAAATTATAGCCGCGCCCAACAAAACGCACAAAAGGTTACCTAGATTTGCATTAGATACAAAAAACAAAGCGACACCATTAACTGCGATTATGCCGCCAATAGTAGCAATAATTATTTTAATAATATTTTTCATATAATCACCACGATTATTATATCACATAAACCAACATAGGACAAGATGATTAAAATTTATTATGTAGGGATGTGCATTGCACATCCGTAAACGGACGACCGATGGTCGTCCCTACGCTCGAAAATTAAATTTGTTGTGTAGGGGCAGGCGTCCTCGACTGTCCGTCTAATAAAAAACAAACACCCAAACCAATCGTGGTTTGGGTGTTATTCTTTTATAAATTCAATTATATCACTAACGTCGCAGTCCAATGCGTAACAAAGTGCATCAAGCGTTTTTGTGTTTATCGCTTCGCCCTTTTTCATGCGATGCAGGGTGTTTGCCGAAAAACCTTGCTTAAAAATTAAATGGTATTCGGTAATGCCTTTTTTAAAAAGCGTATCATAAAATGGCTTATAACTAATCAATTTTTATCACCATTTTAATATTATCATACTTAACCTCTTGACTATACTTAAAATATTGAGTATAATTGTATTGGGAGGAATGTTAGTGGAAAATAATATACCGAAACAATCGAAAGATTCTATAGAAGATTTGGCAAATGAGATTGTAGAGCAGATGTATGAGGATGTGGAAGGAGAATACGATGAAGGTGTTGTGAACTTGGTAAAAGCTATTAAAAAAGCTCAAATAATAAACAATATTGAAAATCGCGAAAAAAACGCTAATGATTACAGTCGTAGATTTAATAACTCAAAAAACAGAGTAGGTTGCTTAACGTTGGTTGTAAAAATACTATTTGTTTGGGCAAGCATAATGATTGTTTTAGGAGTAATAAATAAATAAAGGATTTAAAAAGGAGAAAAATTATGTCATACGGAATTGAAAAAATTTTTGAAAATTATATTTGTGATCCAGAGGTGTATAATTACGCATATGAAAATTGTAAACCTTATAGAATGTACATAAATACTTTGCCGGAAGAAACTATGAAAAAGATTAGAAAGGTGCATTCGGCAGCATCTTTGAGTAATGGTGCACACAATGTAAGAAAAGGACTTTTTCATATGGGTACTTTTGGACTCTCGTTTGTTGCAGAAAAGGCTTTTTGTAAGAGTAAGAAACAAAAAGTTAAAGAACTTGTGGATTCAAAAGAATTTTACGATTTGTTTGAACAATTATATAACGGAGCTTTATAAAACAACCACCCAAACCAATTTTGGTTTGGGTGGTTTAATTTTATCTTTTTACAAAATATTCTTCATACCACACAAGAAAGGTGTATATTGTCCATACCTTGCGCCAGTTGTCGGAGTCAACGTTTAGGTAGTCGTCAAATATTTTGTTTATTTTCTCGCGGTCAAAGAACTTGTCCGCAATCTCGCTATTAAACAGTCTAATTACGTCGCCGTTATAACGCTCGTCTGCCATCCACATTCTTATTGGAACAACAAAGCCGAGCTTTTTGCGAAAGGCGATTTCCTCTGGTAGTACCTTTGCCGCCGCTGTGCGAAGAGCGACTTTATTTTGCTCGTCGTTTACTTTGTACTTTGACGGCATGCGAGAAGCAATATCAAAAATTCGCATATCGGTAAGCGGCATACGAACTTCAAGTCCTGCTGCGCGACTCATTTTGTCAACGTTTAGGTAAATATCGCCCTCAAGCCAAACCTGAATATCAACGTCCGACATTTTAGAAAGTGGGTCAAGACCCTCGTTTTCGAGGTAAATTTCTTTTACTAGGTCGATTGGCTCAAAGTTATCATAATACTTCTTAAGTATTTGTCGCTTTTCGTCCTCTTTCATAATGTTGGTGTTACCTACGTAAAAGGTCTTTAGGTTGTCACCGTATCTTTCTGCATTGCGGTACATATTATAACCGCCAAAGAATTCGTCAGCGCCCTCGCCCGAGTAGCAAATTCCCGTACCCTTTGCGGTAGCAATACAACCGAGCGCAAAAGCCACGGCGCTAGCGTCACCCAAAGGCTGCTCCATATTATACATAACGTAGGGGACTATATCAAAATATTGCTCTGGTGTAATAAGGCAACGATTAAACTTCTTGTCTAAGATGTTTGCCGTTTCGCGTGCCATTCCCGATTCGTCAAGACGGCTGTCATCATAACCACAGCTATTGCAAGTGGTAGCATCAGACACCGCTAAAACGTAGGATGAATCAACACCGCCCGAAAGAAAAGACTCAACGTACTCGTCGTCGGTTTTTACGTCTTTCATAATCTCACCAAGAGTGGTGTGAATCTCGTTTGCCCACTCGTCGAGTGTTTTTGTGTTGTCGGGGTTAAAGGTTGGGCGGAAATAACGGGTAATTTTTATTTCGCCATCTTTAAAGGTCATATATCTGCCGGGTAGTAGTTTTTTAACACCTTCAAAAAAAGTTTCTTCGCCCGTGGTGTAGGTCATGGTAAGATATATTTGAAGCATCTTTTGGTTAAGTTTTTTCTCAAAACCATCTTGCTCCATAATCTCACGAATGGTTGTACCATAAAGTAATTCGCCGTCATCGGTAAGATAGTAATAAAACGGCTTTGTGCCAAACTGGTCGCGAAGGCAAAATAGGGTATCGTTATCACTATCGTAAAGCGCAAAGCTAAACATACCATAGATATGGTTTGCCATATCACCGCCCCATTTTTTATAGGCGGCAATTATAATTTTGCTTTCTTTTTCTGCGCGTGGTAAATCGGTATCAATACCAAGCTCCTCGCAAAGCGCTTTATGGTTGCGGATATGTCCGCTATATTTTTTAAGTTCTATCATTAGTTAGACTCCCATCGGTCTAAATTTTATAAAGATATATTATCACATTTGATTTAACAATTCAACAGTATCTTAACAGTTGATATTATTGACAAAATTACGCTTGAAATATCAAAGTGGGGGGAGTATAATTAACTTACCAAATATGTAGGGGGATTTAAAAATGAAAAAATTATTAGCAATCGTTTTATGTTTAGGTTTAATGTTAAGTCTTGTGGCTTGCGATAACGACGAAAAAACAGCGGCTCCAAAAGACGATGTTCAAACCTCGCAAAACGATGATAGCGCCGAGTCAAAGGTAGAAAGTTCCGTTGTTTCTAATGTTGAAAGCTCCGTCGAAGAAGAAACTGCTAAATTTTCACGTGGTAAAATAGTTGGTAACGTTTATAGTAGCGATTATTCAGGCATTAAATTCACAAAACCAATTTCATGGGATTATGCTAGCGATGATGATATTGTTGAATTGCTAGGCGGTGTTATTGGTCAAGATACTCTTGATGAGTTGATTGCCGCAGGTTCTGGCTACGATATGATGGCTGCCGACGGAGTAGGCAATAGTGTTATTGTAGGTTATGAAAATCTTGCCGCATCTAACGCAAAGAGCATGAGTGAGCAAGAGTATATAGAACTTGTTGCAAGTTCGCTTACCTCAATGGGATATACTGCTAAGAATAGCACCTCGGCTATACTTTCTGGATATACATATATGAAGCAAGAATTAACACTTTCTGCAAATGGTGTTACCGTTACTCAAGCAATATACGCAAGAAAAATTGGTGACTACATGTCATTTGCAATTTTGTCAACATCAGAGTCAAGCGTTGCAGCACTAGAAGCAATGTTCTAAAAAAACAAAAAAGACCATCATTTGATGGTCTTTTTAATTGTATAACGAAAACCACGCGATAGTCGCGTGGTTCAAAAAAGGTTAACCGATGAACAAACATTATTAAACATGTTTTACACAAGATAAAAAAATAAGGTTTGTGACGCGCCTCCCTCTGATGAGGGAGGTGGATTTTTGCAACGCAAAAAGACGGAGGGAGAGAATAATAGCAGTTAATATTGTGATAAATATTTCTCTCCCTCAGTTTCGCTAACGCTCAACAGCTC
>JAFYLD010000055.1 GCA_017537245.1 Clostridia bacterium
AAAAAACACCCTATGACTTTTGATGGTCATAGGGTGTTTTTAAAACTTGCACCAAGTTTGCACCAAGATAGATTTTGAGGCAAAAAGAAAACCCCGAAAACCGTGATGGTTTCGGGGTTTTTGATGTTCTTGAAATAATACAGATTATCTCTTTGAGAACTGTGGTGCACGACGTGCGCCTTTGAGACCGTATTTCTTTCTTTCCTTCATACGTGGGTCACGTGTGAGGAAACCAGCCTTCTTAAGTTCTGGACGAAGTTCAGCATCAGCCTGGAGAAGTGCACGAGCGATACCGTGGCGGATAGCACCAGCCTGACCGGTAACACCGCCGCCTGCTACGCGGCATACGATGTCAAACTTATCAGCATTCTCGGTAAGAACGAGTGGCTGACGAACGATAACCTTTAAGGTTTCAAGGCCAAAGTAATCATCAATATCTCTGTCGTTGATAGTGATTTTACCAGTACCTTGATATACTCTAACACGGGCAACAGAACTCTTTCTTCTGCCGGTGCCGTAAAAATATGGCTTTCCTTCAAACATTATTTCTGTCTCCCTTCTTAGAATTCATACTTTTCAGGCTTTTGAGCAACCTGAGCGTAGTTCTCGCCTGCATAGATGTGAAGACGAGTGAGTGCCTTGCGGCCGATTGTAGTATCAGGAACCATGCCCTTTACTGCAAGTTCCATAGCAAGCTCTGGGCGAGTGTTCATAAGGGTTGAATACTTAACTTCCTTAAGACCACCGATAAAGCCTGTATGACGGCGATAATACTTGTTTTCTAATTTCTTGCCTGTTAAAACTGCCTTGTCAGCATTGATAACGATTACGTGGTCACCACAGTCAACGTGTGGAGTAAAGCTTGGCTTTACTTTACCGCGGAGCAAATCAGCAACCTTAGCAGCGGTGCGGCCAAGTGGACGATTTGCAGCGTCAACGATGTACCATTTGCGCTGAACATCGGCAGGTTTTGCCATAAATGTTTTTGACATAACCATAACCTCCAAAATTTGTTTTTATTTTTAGTGCCCGAATATAATACCATAGTGCATATAGTTTGTCAACACTATTTTTTGAAAAAATTAATTTAAAAAACAAAATCTTCGTTTTTCTCGTTTTTGCTCGTTTTTTCTCGCGAATGCTCACTTGCGATTTTTAAAATAAAACTAAATTTTTCAAAATAAATTGCACTTATCGGCAATATATGTTATTATTAAACCATAAAGTAAACTGGGGTAAAAGGCGGTGAAGAAATGAAGGTGCTTGCAATAGGCGACGTGTGTGCGCCAGACGGTTGCGAATACGCGCTTAAAATGATACCTATTATAAAGCGCGAAGAGAATATCGACCTTGTAATAGTTAATGGTGAAAACTCGGCTTTGGGTAATGGTATTACTCCCGAAAGCGCCAATATGATTTTTGCTGCCGGAGCAGACGTAATTACGGGTGGTAATCACACCCTTCGTCGTAATGAGTTTTATGATATGCTAGACTCCAACCCCTTCGTTTTGCGTCCCCATAATATAAAGGATGCTCCCGTTGGTAGCGGCTACTGTCTTTTTGATATGGGACGATATCAAGTGGCGGTTATCAACCTTTCGGGACATATATATCTTGAAAGAGCAAACGCCGATAATCCGTTTAAATGCGTTGACGAACTTGTAAACCGCGCAAAAGACGATGGCGCAAGGTTTATAATTATAGATTTTCATGCCGAGGCTACCAGTGAAAAACGCGCGTTGGGATTTTATCTTGATGGTAAGGTTAGCGCGGTTTTTGGCACCCATACTCACGTGCAGACCGCTGACGCACAGGTGTTGCCAAATGGTACGGGTTATATTACCGACCTTGGTATGACGGGTGTAATTCACTCAATACTTGGCGTTAAAAACGAGATTATTATTAATCGTTTGCTCCATAACGATATGTCACGTTTTGAACAAGCGACCGGCGAGTGTATGATAAATGGCTGTGTGTTTGACCTTGATGATAACACCGGTCTTACTAAATCGGTTAAATTAATATATAGATAATTTTTTTACATTTTATTATAAAGGTGGTGACTGTGCTTGAAAAAGATAATATGCATTTTATTAAGTTTGGTTTTGTTGCTTTCGCTTTGCGGATGTGGCGCCGAAGAAAACGTCGTAGACGAAACTGCTGATTCCGCTACAACCCAAGACGATAAAAAGACGAGTCAAACTATAAGTTTGCTTTATTCTTATAGCGATAGTTTTAACCCCTATCTTGCAAAGACAACCTTAAACCGGCAGATAGCATCGCTTTTATATGATAGTCTTGTAAAAGTAGATAACAATTTTGAACCGATTAACGTGTTGGCATCATCGGTGGAAATAACAGATAAAACCTGCACAGTCAAATTGAAAAACGCTACCTTTACCGACGGCGCTACCTTTACTGCCGATGACGTAATATATTCGTACGACACCGCAAAAGCATCTGCTAGATACGGACATAATTTTTACGAGGTTTTATCGGTGCAGGCGGTCGATTCCAAAACGGTTGTGTTTAATCTTTCGCAGTGCGACCCATATTTCGCAAATCTTTTGACCTTTCCGATTATTAAATCGGGCACGTCAAACGTAACCGACGCCGATGGTCGAGAAATTCCACCTGTTGGCTGCGGTAGATACGTTTTGTCGGAAGATGCTACAAGCTTTAAGTTAAATCGAAATTATCACGGTAAAAAAGGCGTAATAGAAGCTATAAATCTTATAAACTCGCCAGACGAGGCAGCAACATCACACTACGTAGAGGTCGGCGCTACGGCTGCTTACTATACCGATGGCGATAAAATCGTTAGAATGAGCGGCAAAAAAACCGAGGTAAGTTTAAACCACCTTATATATATAGGTGTAAACAACAATTACGGCTCGCTTGCGTCAAAAGAAATGCGTTATGCGATATCGGCGGCACTAGATCGTGATATGATTTGCCGCACAGCATATTTCAATAATGCGGTGAGTGCTACGGGCTATTTTAACCCTAATTTCAAGCCTACAAAAGCGCTTCAAACCATCGAGGCAAACGCCAATTCAAAAATAACAGTTGAAAATTTATCAAAAATAGGGTATAATAATATGAATTCTAATGGCTACTATGCGAATTTTGCGGGTAATAATCCGGTATTTTCGTTGCTTGTGAATTCAGAAAACAGCTCGCGAGTTGCGGCGGCAAATATGATTGCCGAACAATGCAAAGCGGCGGGCATACAAATAAACGTTGTTGAATGCACCTATGAGCAGTACGTTGAGCGCCTTGTAAACGGCGACTTCCATTTGTATTTAGGTGAGGTTCAAGTGAGTGACAACATGGATTTTGCCCCACTTGTTACTTTTGGTGGAAGCGCTAGCTATGGCGTAGTTACAAAAAAAGAAGAGTCGGATGACACTTCTTTAGAAAATCAAGGCGACGAGCAGCAAGAGCCCGAGCAGATTACCATTAATTATTGTGAAGAAATAATTAAATCTTATCATGAGGGTTCATGTTCTATCGCAGACGTAGCTACTACGCTGCTTACCGAAATGCCACAGATACCTGTTTGTTATTTAAACGGAGTTTTATTTTATGACTCTTCGATTAAAAACGGTGTCGACGCAAGTCACAACGATATTTATTTAAGTTTTGAAAATTATGAATTTTAGGAGGATTTATTTATGATATCTTACGAAACCAGAATAGGCACTATTGGCTTTACCGAAAACTTTTTAAGCAAACTTATCGGTCACGCTGTAACCTCTTGCTTTGGTGTTGTGGGTATGATGCCTTCATCACGCCGTCAACGTTTGACTGGCCTTGTATCAAAAAAAGAACCATCTCTTGATAGAGGTATTAAGGTAACAGGCTCTGCTGACGAAATCAACGTAGAAATTCATATTATGGTAACGTTCGGTATGAGCATTCCTGCTATTGCAGCAAGCATTACCGAAAAAATTAGATACGTAGTAAAACAGGCTACCGGCATTGCTGTAAACAAGGTTAATGTTAAGGTAGATGGAATTAAAGAATAATACTGTTCTTGTGTAATTAAAGAAGGAGTGTTTATTGTTGTTTAACGGTAATATTTTACGTGACGCGATTATATCTGCTGCTAACAATCTAGCAAACAACCGAAAACCAGTAGATGATCTTAACGTATTCCCGGTTCCTGATGGCGATACCGGTACTAATATGTCCATGACGTTGTCAAACGCAGTTCGCGAACTTGCTAACGTTGAGGATCAAACCGCAGGCAAGGTAGCAAAGATTAACGCATCTGCGCTTTTGCGTGGCGCGCGTGGTAACTCTGGCGTTATTACATCTCTTTTGTTCCGTGGTTTTTCTAAAGGTATTGGCGACGAAGAGTTCGTAACACCAAAGAATTTGGCCGCTGCATTCAAAATTGGTGTAGAATCAGCTTACAAGGCTGTTATGAAACCAACAGAGGGTACAATTCTTACAGTTGCGCGTATCGCAAGTGAACGAGCTACCGCAGCATACAAATCAGGCGAAGATGTTTTAGGCGTTTTTGAAGCGGCTCTTGCAGGCGCTAAAAAAGCTCTTGCCGAAACACCTGACCTTTTGCCAATGCTTAAAAAAGCAGGCGTTGTTGACGCCGGTGGTCAAGGTTTTGTAATCATTCTTGAAGGTATGTTGTCAGTGTTCCGCGACGGTGTTATGATCGAGTCAAACAACGGCGGCGCTGAAATCGTAGAGGATGAAGAAAACGAAACTGCTCGTAACGCTGCAGGTGAATTCGAGACCGAAATCACCTTCACGTATTGTACGGAATTTATCGTAAAACGCGACGAGGAATGCACCAAAGAACCAAGTGAGCTACGCGCTTATCTTGAAACAATTGGTGACTGTGTAGTTGTAGTTGACGATGATGAAATTATCAAGGTTCACGTTCATACCGACCATCCGGGTAACGCATTTGAAGAAGGTCTTACCTTTGGTGCGCTTACCAGCATGAAGGTTGAAAATATGCGCGACCAGCACGAAAAGGCAAAGCACGACGCCAAGGCACCTAAAAAGAAGGCTGCAAAGAGCAAAGAAAACGAAAAGATCGTTTCTGTAGAGATTACAAAACCTGTTGGCTTTGTATCTGTATGCGCAGGTGATGGTCTTGAAGCGCTCTTTAAGGATTTGGGTGTTGACGTTGTCGTATCTGGCGGTCAAACAATGAACCCAAGTACCGACGATATTTTACGCGCTGTTGAAAGCACCCCTGCCGAAACGGTTTACGTATTGCCAAATAACAAAAATATCATCATGGCGGCTGAGCAGACAATTCGCATCAGTACCCGTAAGGTTGTAGTTCTTCACACAAGAACTGTTCCACAGGGTATTACCGCTATGCTTAACTTTGATGAGAGTTTAGACCACGAGGCAAACGCTATTGCAATGCAAAAAGCTGCCGAAGCTATTACAACCGGTCAAGTGACCTTTGCTGCTCGTGATTCTGATTTTGACGGTCACAAGATCAAAAAAGGCGAAATCATGGCTATGACCGGCGGTAAGATTTCTTACGTTGACACCGATATCAAGGTTGCTACAACCAAACTTGTTAAGTCTATGATCAAAAAGGATAGCCAGTTTGTAACCGTAATTTATGGTGAAGACATTACCGTTACCGAGGCAAAGATTCTTGAGCGCGAACTTAACAATAAGTTTGGCGACAAGGTAGAAATCACCTTTATTGAAGGCGGTCAACCTGTTTACTATTATATTATTTCTGTAGAGTGATAAATTTAATGTCTAATTTCTTAACCGACATAAGATTTTTAAAGGGCGTTGGTGAAAAACGCGCCCAGCATCTGTACTCACTGGGCATCGATACAATCGGTGCCCTTTTGCGTTATTTTCCACGCGGATATGAGGATTTTAGCAATCAAAAACAAATTTTTGATTGTCTTAACGATGAAAAAGTATGCGTAAAAGCGCGTATCATCACCCCGATTACCGAGCATAAAATTCGCAGCAATATGACGCTTTTTAAATTTAAAATAAGCGACGGCACAGCGCACGCGCAGGTGACTATTTTTAATAACAAATATCTCGCGGCGCGACTACACGAGGGTAGCGAATATCTTTTTGCCGGCAAAATGCAAATGGGTAAATTTTCGTTCGAAATGTCATCTCCCGAAATTCGCGAGGTTGGTGACTGTGGCATATTGCCAGTGTATCCCGCTTCAAAAAATATGACGTCGTCTGCTATTCAAAAACTGGTTAAAACAGCTTTGCAAAACTGCGAAATAGAAGACGTTTTGCCCGAGAGTATAAGACGCGCGTACAAGCTTTGCGACCTTAGAGATGCGATACATAATATTCATTTTCCTAAAAGCGAGCAAGCGCTAGCAAGCGCTAAGCGTCACCTTGTTTTTGAGGAACTTTTTGTGTTGCGCACAGGTCTTATGCTTCTTAAAAACAAGCGCAAAATCACGTCGCAATTTGTTTTGACCAACGATTATACCAAAGACTATATAAACTCGCTCCCGTTTGATATGACTGCAGCGCAAAAACGCGTTATTGCCGATTGTGCGCATGATATGTCATCGGGCAAGATTATGAATCGTTTGGTGCAGGGCGACGTAGGTTGCGGCAAAACTGCCGTTGCGGCAGCGCTTATGTATCACACGGCTAAGTCAGGTTTTCAGGCGGCTATTATGGCGCCCACCGAAATCCTTGCCGAACAACACTATAAAAACTTGAGCGAAAGCCTAAAAGACAGCGGTTTAAAATGCGTTTTGGTTACAGGCTCGCTCAAAAAGAGCCAAAGACAAGCGGCAAAAGATATGTTATCTAGCGGCGAGGCTCAAATCGCCGTTGGTACTCACGCGCTTATAAGCGAAGATATCGAGTTTAAGAATTTGGCGCTTGTTATCACCGATGAACAACATCGCTTTGGTGTATCGCAACGCGCGAGCCTTTCAAGCAAAGGTATTCATCCACACACGCTCGTTATGTCGGCAACGCCAATTCCTCGTACTTTGGGGCTTATTATATATGGCGATTTGGATATTAGCGTTATTGACGAATACCCACGCGGCAGACAACAAATAGATAATTACTGTGTAAGCTCTAAAAAGCGACTAAACGTTTTTGAATTTATCAAAAAGCATCTTAACGAGGGCAGACAGGGTTATATTGTGTGTCCTATGGTAGAAGAAAACGAAGAAACCAATCTAAAGAGCGCCGAGCAATATTTTGCCGAAATAAAAGACGGCGCATTCAAAGATTATAGCGTAGGACTTTTGCACGGCAAGATGAAACCAAAAGAAAAAGACGCGGTTATGCGCGCCTTTAAAGATGGCGAAATACAGCTACTTGTATGTACTACCGTAATCGAGGTTGGTATCGACGTGCCTAATTCTGCTGTAATGGTTATAGAAAACGCAGAGCGTTTTGGTCTATCGCAACTTCATCAGTTGCGCGGCAGAATAGGACGAGGTAAATATAAATCTTCTTGTGTGTTTATCTCCGATTATAGAACGGGCATTACCGCAGAAAGACTAAAGGTAATAAAAGAAAGTACCGACGGCTTTAAAATCGCTGACGAGGATTTGCGACTTCGCGGTCCGGGTGACTTTTTAGGCTCGCGCCAACACGGATTACCAAGCCTTAAAATTGCTGATCTTTACGCCGATAACGATATGCTACGTCTAGCATCCATGGCGGCGGCAAATCTTTTAGAAAACGACCCAAAACTTAAAAAACCCGAAAACGAAAATTTAAGAAAAGAAATCGTTTCGATGTATAGGAGACTAAATGAAAACTAGTAAAGATGGTAAAATGCTTAAAAGATTTTTAAGCTATTATAAACCTTACAAAAAAATCTTTATACTCGATATGTTGGCGTCTTTTACAATGTCGGTTATAGCGATATTCTATCCTATAATCACGCGCGAGATGCTAAACGAGCTTATTCCAAACAAAAAGTACACAGAAATTGTAATTTACGGTTCGGGACTTTTGCTCATTTACCTAATGCGAATGGGACTTTCGTACTTTGTGCAGTATCAAGGTCACATGATGGGCGTAAAAATGCAAAAACAAATGCGTAGCGACCTTTTTGCCCATATCGAAAAACTGCCGTTTTCTTTCTTTGACAATAATGAAACGGGTAAGATAATGACGCGCATGACAAGCGACCTTTTTGACGTTGTAGAGCTTGCACATCACGGTCCAGAAAACGTGTTGATTACAAGCGTATCGATTATAATTTCGTTTGTATATCTAATGTCAATAAATATTCCGCTTTCTTTGATATTGCTTGTTTGTGTACCGATTTTGATGATAATATCATCCTATCTTCGCAAAAAAATGCGCGACGCATTTAAAAAGCGCCGCGAGTCTAACGCGGTTATAAACGCCGCGCTAGAAAGCAGTATTTCGGGCATTCGCGTTACAAAAGCATTTACCAACTCGGAAAAAGAGATAGAAAAATTCTCGGTAGGCAACGTCGAGTTTGTTGAAAACAGCCGTCAAGCTTACAAGGCGATGGCACACTTTCACTCTCAAACGTCCTTTGTTACCGATATGTTCAACGTTATTTTGCTTATCGCGGGCGGTTTGCTACTATTTAGCAGCAGTAGCGATAACTTTAACTTTGGTGACTATTCGGCGTTTATCGTGTCGATCAACCTCTTTATAAACCCTGTAAATACGCTTATTCGTTTTATGGAATCATTCCAAAACGGCGTAACCGGTTTTGAAAGATTTATCGAAATTCTTGATACCCCTATCGAAGAAGATGCTCCCGACGCTGTCGACATTTCAACCGTCGATGGCGTAATCGAGTTTAAAAACGTTACCTACGGCTATGGCGATGACGACAACGTGCTAAAAAACGTTAGCCTAAAAATCGAAAAAGGCCAAACTTTTGCGCTCGTCGGTCCATCTGGTGGCGGTAAAACCACCATTTGTCACTTGATTCCTCGTTTTTATAACGTGAACGATGGCGAAATTTTGGTTGACGGAGTAAATATTAATTCGCTTACCCGCGAGTCACTTCGTAAAAATATTGGTATCGTTCAACAAGACGTATATCTATTTAATTCAAGCATTAAAGAAAATATACTCTACGGCAGGCTAGATGCTACCGATGACGAGGTAATCGAGGCGGCAAAACGCGCCAATATTCACGAGTTTGTTTTGACCTTACCAAACGGCTATGATACAGTTATTGGCGAACGTGGTGTTAAGCTTTCGGGCGGTCAAAAGCAACGCCTTAGTATTGCGCGAGTTTTCCTTAAAAATCCGCCAATACTTATTCTCGACGAGGCAACCAGTGCGCTTGACAACGCAACCGAAATTATGATTCAGCAAGCGCTTGACGAACTTTGTAAAGGCAGAACAACACTTGTTGTTGCGCACCGCCTTTCTACTATCAAAAATGCAAATGAAATTGCCGTTGTATCGGGCGGCAAAATTTGCGAGCAGGGCACTCATGATGAGCTTGTAGCGCAAGACGGCATTTACGCCATGCTACATCGACAACAATTTAGAGAAGAATAAAATTTTCAACCCCGAAAATTCGGGGTTGATTTTTTATTTGTTTTTTGAGATAATAAGTTTTGCTAAATAAGTTTCGTTTTAATATTAAATATTTTATATAACTTTTATGTTAAAATCATCGTTGAGGTAGTTGATATGGCAGATTTTGTGAAATTTCATTTTGACAATACCTTTTATGATAAACCGATGTTGTTTTTACCGTACAGTTTGGTGCAGGTAGGAGATATAGATACACTATCGGGATTTAAGTGTACTCGCCATACGCAAATAGCCCATGAAATAACCTATATCGTTCGCGGAAATGCAAATATTTTGTGCGGTGATAAAACCTATCTTTGCAAAGCGGGAGATATTATTTTTAATCCAAAGGGTAGTGTTCACGCGATTGACAGCGCCGACGGACATACGCTTCGGTATTATTATATAGCGTTTGACATTGTTGACCAACAAAACGCGTGCGAGCAACAACTTGCAAAATTTTTTAATGACGCGAGTCCTTCGTGCTCGGTTGCGGACCGTAGTATTCCACACACCTTTCACGATATATTTTTAAATCTTTATGGCAGTGATGATTTCTCGGGCACTATTGTTTCCGATAGTATACGAAAATTGCTGATATACGTTTTGCGTTCGCTTTCGGGTAAGGCAAACCGCGTTTACGTGCCGGACGTTCGTTTTGGTAAAAAGCGAACTGTTGCGCAGATATGTTCTTTTATTGATTCTAACGTAGAGGACATAAACGTGCTTAAAAAACTGCCCCAAAAGTTCGATTACAGTTATTCGCATATATCTTCGTTCTTTTCAAAATCTATGGGACTTTCTCTTAAAGAATACTTTTTAATGAGTAGGCACCGACGCGCTTGCGAGCTTTTAAGAAGCGGTATGACGGTAACTGCCGTTAGCGAGCGTATGGGTTATAGCAGTATTCACGTTTTTAGTAAATCTTTTACATCTCGTGAGGGTATTAGCCCCAGTGAGTATGCAAAAAATATAAAAAATTAAAGCGAGGTAAATTTATGAAGGTTGCAGTTATTGGTTGCGGTGCTATTGCTAACTTACAGCATATCCCTGCATACATGAAAAACGAAAAGGCAGAAATCAAGTATTTTTGCGATATTATTCCAGAACGCGCAGAAAAAGCAGTTGCCGAATATGGTTGCGGTATCGCCATTACCGATTACAAGGTAGCACTTGCTGACCCTGAAATCGAGGCTATTTCTGTTTGCACACCAAACAACGTACACAAACAAATTTCTATCGATGCAATGCGCGCAGGCAAAGACGTTCTTTGCGAAAAACCTGCAGCTCGTACATACGCAGAAGCTCTCGAAATGCAGGCAGTTCAACACGAAACAGGTCGCGTACTTAATATCGGTGTTTGTAACCGTTTCCACAATGGTACCAGAGTTCTTAAAAAGCTTATTGACGAAGGCGTATTCGGTGATATTTTCCACGTTTACGTAAGTTTCCGTGCACATCGTTCAATTCCTGGTCTTGGTGGCGCGTTTACTACCAAAGCTATCGCAGGCGGCGGCGCTCTTATTGACTGGGGCGTACACTTCCTTGATATAGTTATGTACTGCTGTGGCGACCCAAAACCACTTACCGTTACAGGCGAGGCTTTTTGCAAACTCGGTAAAAACATGCCTGAATACGTTTACAAAAATATGTGGGCAGGCCCACCAAAGCTAGACGGTACCTACGACGTTGAAGATTCTATTACAACACTTATTCGTACCGAAGGCCCAACCATTACCGTTAACGGCGCTTGGGCACAAAACGTTAAGAACGAGGAAATGTTCATCGACTTTATGGGTGACAAGGGTGGTTGCCGAATGGACTACTACACCAAGGACTTTACCGTTTATACCACAAAAGACGGCGAACTTTATGAATTTACCCCTGAGTTTGAACAAAACATTCAGGTTGCAACCGAAATTGACGAATTCCTTGATTGTATCAAGAGCGGCAAAAAGCTTGCTAACCATATTGATACTAATATCATCACCGCAAAGATGATGCAGGCTATTTATGACTCTGCCGAAACACATCGCGAAGTAGTGCTTGATTAAGGAGAAAAAATATGATTAAAGTTGGTTTTATAGATTATTATCTTGACGAATGGCACGCAAACACAGCTCCCGCTCACCTACTAGAGCATTCAAACGGTGAAGTAAAGGTTTGCTACGCTTATGGCGAAGTGCCTAGTCCTAAAGGTGTTACAAGCGAAGCATGGTGCGAAAAAATGGGCGTAGAGTGCTGCGCTACTATTGCCGAGGTTATAGAAAAGTCAGACGTGCTTGTAATTTTGGCTCCGGATAACTGCGAAAGAAAAGAAGACCTTTGCCGCGAGGCACTCGCTTCCGGTAAGCCTTGTTTTGTTGATAAGCCTTTTGGCACTGACCTTGCATCTGCAAAGCGTATGTTCGCTATTGCCGAGGCAAATAACACACCTGTTTACACCTGTTCTGCTCTTCGTTATGCTCAAGAGTATAACGAGGTTGATCGCGCGGCTGTAAAATCACTTGTGGCTATGTGTCCACAAAACTCTTATGACAACTATATTCTTCACGCGCTTGAGCCTGCTATGATGATTATGGGTGAAAACGCAAAACGCGCTAGCGCCGTTTGTACCGAAGACGCTTTTTATTCTGTAACAATCGAAATGGAAAGCGGCAGACACATTGTTATAAGCAGCCTTAATTACGATAGCCCTTATATGATGAACGTTTGTATTCCTACCGCCAATAAACTTATTGATTGTAGCTATGATTTCTGGATTTATCATTATAAGACTATGGTAGAATTCTTTAAGACAGGCGTTGAGCCAATTACCCACAAAGAAACACTCCAAATTGCGGCGGCAAGAGAGGCCGGCAAAAAGAGTATGGCAGCTTGTGGCGAATGGATTGCTGTTGATAATAATTACTAAAATAAAAAACCTCACTTTGTGCAAAAGTGAGGTTTTTTGTCGCTTTATTGACCGCAAACGTAAAAAGTGGTACTATATAGATGAAGGGGGTAAAGATGATGAAAAAAACAATAGCAATATTTTTAGTTGTTTTAATGTTAGTAACCTTTGTTTCTTGTAGCACTACGGAGGAAGATACCAGCAGCATTTCTTCGGTTGGCGACGCTGTTGTAAGCGCGCCGCAATTTACTGAACCAGAAACGCCTGATACCGTTCAGTCGCAAGAATCACCCCAAGACAATAGTGTTAAAAGTACTATTGCAAAACCTGATGAAGTGATTTTTTACAAAAACGGTAAATACGGCTCGTTAAAAAACGCTAACAAGATTTATGAAATCGCAAAGCTCGTAGAATCGTGGTATAAGTCCTATGAGCAGGATACGTTGCCTGTTTGTAATTGGGAATATAATGCAGAAACTATTGACGAAATCAAGCAAAAAGAAACTGTGGTAGAAATTTGTTATAAAGATTATACGCAAATAAAAATGCTAAATAAAATCGACCACGGCACGCAGCGTAAAATAATGATACCATTGACCGGCAAATATGCGTATGGTGTTTTTTTAGGAAAAGGAGAATATTATTATACCATTCTTTTAGGTGATTTGGGTGGTAGCGGACTAGAAAAATATTTTAACGGCATTACTCTTGACAAAGACGTGCGCAAGTGGGAAAGCACCGTTATAACACCCACAAAAGTTACGTTTTATAAGGACGGAAAACAATCGGTATCGACCGAGAGTGACCTTAATCGTAAAATCGCAAAGTATATCGAAAACTGGTTTAAATACGCGACACAGTTCAAAAGCATGCCCGCCATAATTACCGACTCTAATATAACGCAGCAAAAATACAATTCTACGGCGATAGAACTTGAATTTGATTCATCGTTTACTTTTTTTGGTGGCTCTATAAGCAAGAACACACGAAAAATCTTTATTACCATAGACGGTGAACACCCTTACCATATATTTACAAGCAACGGCTCGAATGATACAACTTGGGGAAATATGTCACCAGATACATGGAATGGTGAAAAAAGAAATTTAGAGCCGTTTTTTGAGGGACGTAAGTTCGAAGAAAATATAGGAGACGCCGGCGACGTTTTTAATTCAGAGAAAATTACTCACGTTGCATTTTATGGATATGGTGGGCAAGGAACGCGTGTAGACGTTCCGCTCGAAAACATAAACGAAATAATAAATTGGTTAGGAACGTTTACTCTTGGTAAAAGTATTACGACCGCCATTCCACCGGGAACAAATACTAATTTTGTAGAAATCGAATACATTGATGGTACCGTAGTTAAACATGGGTTGGACGTTATTGAAGTTTATGGCGTTAGCTATGAATTAGAATGTGGCAAACACCCTGAATGTTATTGGGATTTAATATCGCAATCAACTTTATCTACTACAAAATAAAAAAACAACCCCAGACCATACGGTCTGGGGTTAAATTTTTGATTAGCTCTAAATTACTTAAGCTCAACCTTAGCGCCAACTTCTTCAAGTTTAGCCTTGATTGCTTCAGCGTCTTCTTTGCTTGCTGCTTCCTTAAGGGTCTTAGGAGCGCCATCAACAACTGCCTTTGCTTCTGCAAGGCCAAGACCTGTGATTTCGCGAACTGCCTTAATAACCTTAATCTTTTCAGCGCCTGCTTCTGCGAGAATAACGTCAAATTCAGTCTTCTCTTCTTCTGCTGCTGCGCCGCCTGCTGCTGGAGCTGCTACTGCTACTGCAGCTGCTGCAGATACGCCAAATTCCTCTTCTACTGCTTTAACGAGCTCAGAAAGCTCAAGAACGGTAAGAGTTTTTAACTCTTCAATCATAGCTGTAATCTTTTCAGATGCCATTTTTGTTTCCTCCAAATAAATGTTTTTAGTTTTGTTTTTGTTTTTTTAATTATTCAGCTGCTTCTTCAGCTGGAGCACCGTCTTTATCAACGATAGCTTGTACAGCACGTGCAAATGCTGCGATTGGTGCCTGGAAGGCACTGAGAACTGTTGCAAGAAGAACTTCTCTGCTTGGAAGTTTTGCAAGTTCTGTGATGGTTTCAACACTTACAACTTTGCCATCAAGGAAGCCTGACTTAACTGTGAAGTTGTCGTGGCTGTCGGCAAATTTGCAAAGTATTCTTGCTGCTGCGGTGTAATCCTCGTTTGCGAGTGCGATAGCGGTTGTGCCTTCGCATACGCTAGCGATGTCGCCGAGGTCTGTACCTTCAACTGCACGCTTTAAGATAGAGTTCTTAACTACAAAGTATTGAACACCAGCTTCACGGAGCTCTTTACGAAGAGCTGTATCGTCAGCAACGGTGATACCCTTATAATCAACAACAACACCTGTGATAGCGGCGCCGAGTTTTTCGGAGAGGTCAGCAACAGCCTGCTTTTTTGCTTCTAAAACCTTTGCGTTTGGCAATGTGTTCACCTCCGAGTGAAAATAAAAAAATGTCCACCCAAGGACACAAGGGCAGACATGAAAAATTCAAAAAATAAATTATTCACGCTCACCTCGGTAGGCGTTAAACTTACGGCTTGCGCCACCTACTGTCTTTGGATTGCTCGATTATTATACATAAACCGACGGGGTTTGTCAAGTAAAATTTTTAATTTTTTTGCAAAGATGTGCCGGGGTAGTAACAAAGTAGTATTTTTTCAAACGTTTTACCTTGCTTTGCAAGGTAGTTTGCGCCCGTTTGACTCATGCCTACACCGTGACCATAACCTTTTACGGTAAATTTATAATTACCATCGACAAAATCTATTGTAAAATTGCACGAGCGAAGCGCGAGTATATCACGCAACTGCTGACCCGCAATCTTTTTGCCGCAATATTCTATACTTTTAACGTAACCCGTTTGGCTTGCGATAATATTGGCAAAATAATTTGTCTGTGCGTCTGGTGGTGACGCTATTTCTTTTAACTTTTCGGCAATTTCGGCAGCGGTAAACTGTGTCTCGCTTAAAAAACCGTCTGCCAACGTGTCGCCGGTGCTATCTACCGATATTAAATAAGGCAGATCTTTGTCCCACACGTCTTTACAGGAGTTGGTTTTGCCCGGTGATATTGCGTGATAGGCGGCAAATATCGGTGCGTTTTGATAACTTAGATAGCAGCCTTCTACCGATTTTATACAGTCATCTATCTTTTTTGCATATTCTTCTGCTTTTTCTCCCCAGCGAGCTGCCGCCTCATTTCTTGTGATAAAACACTGGGCGGTTTGTCCGTCAGCGGTTATGTCATATTCGGTATTGGTGTTGTTTTGTATTCTATATAAGGTAAAGGTATATGCCGCAACGGCTTGCGCCTTTATTGCCTCTACTTCATAAAGCGCGGGCATTTCGGCGGCTATTACGCCAAAAAGATAATCCCGTACCGAAAACGAGGTTACAACGTCGTCTTTTAAAACCTTTATTTCGCCTAAATCAAGTTGAGTGTTTTGTGGGGTATACGGCTCGTTCCACAGCGGGTTTGTAACGGGCAGGGCATTTTCGTCGTCGGTAGACAACGCCGAAAGCGGTATTGCTAACATAGAGAATACTACAACAATTAAAATAAAAAATTTTTCTTTCATATTACTTCACCTTTAATTTTATTGACTTTTTACCATCATATATATAAAATATATGTGTTGATTTGAGTATAAATTCATTAGAGGTGAGATATATGAGACATAGACATGCGTTAGTGTTACTTGCGATAACCGCACCTATTTGCGTTGTGTTGCGCGCCATACAAATGTGTTTCATTATAGATGAAAAAACAGGTTTTACAAAACAAAATTATAAAGTAATAAATTTGGGAATAATGATTGTTATATGCGCATCGGCCGTAGCGGTAGGTTTGCTTGCTATGACTATTGAGACTACAAAGCAAAACAAAAAAGAATTGCACCCAATTTTGGCTATTGTAAGCGCGCTTACAAGCGGTATGTTTATTTATCAAACGGTATCCGGTCTTTCTGCACAGTCGATGGGCTCTTGGCACAGCGTGTTGTTGGTACTTCTTTCTTTGGGTTCTGCTATTGTATTTTTGGCATTTGGTTTTAAAAATATTTACGACTATAATATGCCGTCGATGATACTTATTGTTCCTGTGCTATATTATATTGTGCGATTGATAAGCGTTTTTGTAAGCACGTCAGAGCTATCATTGGTTACTGAAAATATGTTCCTTATCTTTACCAACAGTATATTATTGTGGTTTATGTATGAATTGGCCGCTTTTGAAAACGGAATGGGCGAAGTGCACAAAGCACCTAAAAAACTTTTTGCATCAGGTCTTTCGGCGGTTGTTTTGTGTGCGGTAACAAGCGTGTCAAAATTTGTTTTTGCGGCTGTGAATAACATAGAATTATCGGGCGAAGATATATCTGCGGCGCTACTTAATGCGGCGATGGGCGTTTTTGTGCTTACTTATATACTTTGCAATTTTGTTAGCAGACCAAAAAAGACAGTTCATATATCAAAACACTCTATATAGTGTTTTGATTGACAAAAGATGGATTTTGTTGTATAATCAGTATTGGTTTTAAATTTGTGGTTATACTTTAATATATAAGATTTCAAAAGACGGGAGTGCCGTATTTGGAAAAGTTTGTTATAAACGGGGGAAAGCCTCTACGCGGCAGCGTTCATATCAGTGGCGCAAAAAATGCGGCAGTTGCTATATTGCCGGCGGTTTTGCTTGCAGATGCCCCTTGTGTTATTGAAAATTTACCCGAAATATCCGACGTTGCCACGTTGCTTAGAGCTATCAAGCAATTGGGAGCGGAGATTCGTGTTATAAATAAGTCAACGGTCGAGATTGACCCAAGACCTGCAACTTCCTACGTTGTCGATAAAAAGATGGCGGAAGGTATGCGTGCGTCTAGCTATTTTTTGGGCGCGCTTTTAGGTCGTCACAACCGCGCTAGAGTAGCGCCTCCGGGAGGTTGCGATTTTGGCGTTAGACCTATTGACCAACACGTAAAGGGTTTTGAGGCGCTAGGCGCTAAAGTTATATATGAAAACGGCATGGTTAACGCAAAGGCTATAGAGCTTCGCGGTTGCGCGGTATATCTTGACGTAGTGTCTGTTGGCGCTACTATCAATATTATGCTAGCGGCTGTCAAGGCACGCGGTCTTACCGTTATCGAGAATGCGGCTCGCGAGCCACATATCGTTGACCTTGCAAACTTCTTAAACTCTATGGGCGCTAACATTATGGGTGCAGGTACCAGCGTTATTAAAATACGCGGTGTCGAGAGTTTACATGGTTGCACTTATAGTATTATTCCCGACCAGATAGAAGCAGGCACATATATGGTTGCGGCTGCGGCTACCGGCGGTGACGTTCTTATAGAAAACGTTATACCAAAGCATCTTGAGTCAATTATCGCAAAACTTGTTGAAGCGGGCGCAGATATTACCGAGTATGATGAGGCTGTTCGCGTTCGCATGATAGGCAGACCTAAAAAATGCAACGTTAAGACAATGCCACATCCGGGTTTTCCGACCGATATGCAACCTCAAATTGCAACGCTTTTGGCGATATCAGAGGGTACAAGTATTGTAACCGAGGGCGTTTGGGACAATCGTTTTAGATACGTTGAGCAGCTTATAGGTATGGGCGCTCAAATTCAAGTAGATGGCAAAATGGCAGTTATAACCGGCGTGCCAAAGCTAACCCCTGCTCCTGTAAAGGCGGTTGACCTACGCGCAGGCGCTGCAATGATTATTGCGGGACTTATGGCAGACGGTATTACCGAGGTTGAAAACATTATATATATCGACCGCGGTTACGAAAACGTGGCAGAAAAACTACAAAAACTTGGCGCCGATATTAAACGCGTACCTATTATAAATAAAGAAGCGGTTATTAAAAACGCATAAAAAGACGGCGGCTTATTTTAAGCCGCCTAATTATATTATATGAAAGGGAGATTTTATGGCTCGACTTTGCACGTTGGCTAGCAGCTCGGGTGGAAATAGTACATATATTTCGTCGGTAGGCGGCGACATAATAATTGACGTTGGCATTTCTTATAAAGATTTTGCCCAAGCACTGGAAATCGCCGGCGGCGATATAAACAAAATAAAAGCTGTTGCCATAACCCACAATCACGGCGATCATATAAAAGGATTAAAACCTTTTTTAAATAAAGTAAAAGTACCGCTCATAGCATCAGAAGAAACGCTAAATTTCTTGTGTGCGCATGGCTACGTGCCGACCGGCACTCAAATGATAGCAGCAGATAACGGCGTAGAGTTAGGCGATGTGTTTGTTGATTTTTTCAAAACAAGTCACGATGCTGACGGTAGCGGCGGTTACGTTGTAAATTTTGCAAACGGTACTCGCGCGGCGGTTTGTACCGACCTTGGTATTATGACCGATGATATAAGACAAAAATTATACGGTTGTAATGCGCTTCTTATTGAGTCTAATCACGACGTCGAGATGGTGCGTTGTTGCTCTCGCCCCGAAAGCACAAAGTTGCGCATATTGTCAGACGTGGGGCATCTTTCGAACAATGCTTGCGCGAGTGAATTGCCAAATCTTTTAAAAAGCGGTGCTACACGTATCGTGCTAGGTCACTTGAGCACAGATAATAACACTCCCGTTTTGGCGCGTTCGACTGCAAAAACCATGCTTTCACAAATCGGCGCTCAAGACGGTGTCGATTACATACTAGAAGTAGCAAAACCCAAAACGGTAGGGGTGACTGTTTTTTGATTAAGATTACACTTATTACACTCGGCAAATTAAAAGAAAAATATTTGCGCGACGCAGTCGATGAATACGCTAAAAGATTATCGCGTTACTGCAAGCTTGACGTGGTAGAGCTTACTCCTATCAATCTTTCAGAAAAACCATCGCAAAGTGAAATTGACTCGGCGCTTTTAAAAGAGGCCGAAATGATAGAAAAGCGCATACCCGACGGTAGTGTTGTTACCGCGCTTTGTGTTGAGGGTAAAGCCAACACCAGCGAGCAGTTTGCCGCTTTTTTAGACAAAAACACCAATAGCGGCAAAAATATGTGCTTTATAATAGGTAGTTCGTATGGGCTTAGCAGTCAAATAAAGCAAAGGTCGGATTTTAAATTATCGCTATCAGAAATGACCTTTCCGCACCAGTTGTTTAGGGTGATGTTGCTCGAACAAATTTATCGCGGATTTAAAATCAACGAAGGTTCGACCTATCACAAATAATTTAAAAAAACACTTGACCTTGCTGGGTAGTTGTGGTATAATGCTACTACCTCTGCAAGGCTTTTTTATGCAATAAAATAGTCTTATCAACGCAGATATACAATATACTGTATTGTGCTTTCAAAAAGTGTACGATATATGCTTTTTGTGCAGTGTAGAGTATTCTGTAATGAGGGAGGCATTCTTGCTATGTGTTGCAAGAAAAAAATATTTCCGTAAAGCGGGAGGTGCCGTTATGAGAGTAAAAATTACACTCGCTTGCACAGAATGTAAGCAACGCAACTACAACACAATGAAAAACAAGAAAAACGACCCTGACAGACTTGAAATGAACAAGTACTGCAGATTCTGCAGAAAGCACACCTTGCACAAGGAAACAAAGTAAGGAGAGTAATATGATGAAAACTGTCAATAAAATTTGTCAGATTCTTTCGGTTATCTTCGCAGCTGTTTCTTTGGTATTGTTTTTCACCGATTTCGTAACATTTACAACAACTGCTGGTACACACAGTGTTGTTGGCGCAACCCTTGGTTTTGGTGGTAATCCAGGAATCAACGGCGTTGAAGAAATGGCAACATCGGCAGAAATTCAATTCTGTTTTTGGCTTACAGTAATAGGCCTATTACTCAGCGTTTTCTCTTACAAGTCAAAGAAAGTACGTTATTTTGCTCCTGCAGTAGGTTTGGGCGCAGGTATCTACATGTTAGTTAGCGCATTAGGCGAAGCTAAATATTTTGTAGACTCTCGTCCATTAGTTGAAACTGCAGCGCCTGAATTCACAGGTAACGTATTGCTCGCAGCAATCGCTCTTTTAGCTTTTGCAGTATTTGCAGCAGCATATTTGCTTGTAGATGATCGCATTGAGGTGCTTGAGTCAAAGGGTGCTAAGCGCACAATTCTTCGCCGTGTAATCGGTTTCTTCAAAGATTACAAGAGCGAAACCAAAAAGATAGTATGGCCTGGCGCTAAGGATGTTACTAAAAACACCGTTATCGTTATCGTTATCTGTCTTATCATTGGTGCGTTTATCTGGCTTCTTGACTGGGGATTGGCTAACCTTATAAACGCTATTCTTTAATTAGATTGTGGGAGGTTAAATTATGGCCGAAACAAGCGAAGCAAGATGGTATGTCGTTCATACCTATTCCGGTTATGAGAATAAGGTTGCGACCGACCTTGCAATAGTTGTTGAAAACCGCGGTATGCAGGATTTAATCCAGGATATCAAAATCCCAATGGAAACTGTTACCGAGATTAAAGAAGACAAAAAGCGCGAGGTTGAAAGAAAAATTTTCCCTGGATACGTTTTAATCAAGATGATTGTTACCGACGACAGCTGGTATGTTGTAAGAAACATCCGCGGTTGTACAGGTTTTGTGGGTCCTGCGTCTAAACCAGTTCCACTAACCGATGCTGAAGTTGCAGCACTTGGCGTTGAAAAGCACAGCGTACAGGTAGGCTACTCTGAGGGTGACACCGTTAAGATTATCAACGGTCCTCTTGAAGGTTACAGCGGCGTTATCAAGTCTATTGACTTGGCAAACAACAGCGTATGCGTTGTACTTTCAATGTTCGGTAGAGAAACACCGGTTGAGCTCGAACTCGACCAGATTTCGCTAGACGACTAATCAGTGTTAATACGCAGAAATGCTTATTAACTTCCGGCATATAGATTTTTTTGCGGTCAAGGTTAACCGTCTGCAAAAATGTGAGCATCTATATGTCACGGTGGGAGGAGCGCGAAGATGAGCGTTCCGCCAAGTGTTACTTTAGCAAGGCAACAACGCCTTGACTAAACACGGTTACCACGAATAATGGAGGTGCTATTTATGGCTCAGAAAATTACAGGTTATATTAAATTACAAATCCCTGCAGGTAAAGCAACACCAGCTCCACCAGTAGGTCCTGCACTCGGTCAGCATGGTGTTAACATCATGGAGTTTACCAAAGCATTCAACGAAAGAACTAAGAACGACGTAGGTATGATTATACCAGTTGTTATTACTGTTTATGCAGACCGTTCTTTCAGTTTTATTACTAAGACCCCACCAGCAGCCGTACTTATCAAGAAGGCTGCAGGCATTGAAACTGCATCGGGTACACCTAATAAAACAAAGGTTGCTAAAATTACAAGCGAACAAGTTAGAAAAATCGCAGAAACTAAGATGCCTGACCTTAACGCAGCAAGCATTGAAGCAGCAATGAGCATGATTGCTGGTACAGCTCGCAGCATGGGCGTTGAAGTTGTAGATTAATGAGGTAAACGAACTATGAAACACGGAAAGAAATACAACGACAGCGCAAAGCTTATCGAAGCTGGTAAGTTTTACGATGTTGAAGAAGCAGTAGCAGTTGCTGTTAAGACAGCTTCTGCAAAATTTGATGAAACCGTTGAACTTCACGTTCGCCTCGGTGTTGACTCACGTCACGCTGACCAACAGGTTAGAGGCGCTGTTGTTCTTCCAAACGGTACAGGTAAAACTGTAAGAACTCTCGTTCTTGCAAAAGCTGACAAAGCAGAAGCAGCTCTTGCTGCAGGTTCTGACTTCGTTGGTGCAGAAGACATGGTTGAAAAGATCCAGAAAGAAAACTGGATGGATTTCGACGTAGTTATTGCTACCCCAGATATGATGGGCTTGGTAGGTCGTCTTGGTAAGGTTCTTGGTCCTCGTGGTCTTATGCCTTCACCAAAGGCTGGTACTGTAACTCCAGACGTTGCTAAGGCTGTTACCGAAGCAAAGGCTGGTAAGATCGAGTATCGTCTTGACAAAACCAACATCATTCACTGCCCAATCGGTAAAGTATCTTTTGGTCCTGAAAAGCTTCAGGAAAACCTTGACGCTCTTATGGGCGCTATCATCAAGGCTAAGCCTGCTGCAACCAAAGGTCAATACGTTAAATCTTGCACAGTAGCTACAACAATGGGCCCTGGCGTTAAGATCAACGTTGGTAAGTTTGGCGCATAATTTTTAAAAAGTAAAAGCCGTCTTTTAAAGACGGCTTTATTTTTGTATAACGAAAACCACGCGATAGTCGCGTGGTTCAAAAAAGGTTAACCGATGAACAAACATTATTAAACATGTTTTACACAAGATAAGAAAAAATAAGGTTTGTGACGCGCCTCCCTCTGATGAGGGAGGTGGATTTTTGCAACGCAAAAAGACGGAGGGAGAGAATAATAGCAGTTAATATTGTGATAAATATTTCTCTCCCTCAGTTTCGCTAACGCTCAACAGCTC
>JAFYLD010000056.1 GCA_017537245.1 Clostridia bacterium
GTATGAATTCCGATGGAATATATAGATCTACAAATATAGGTGATGAATTTTATTTAATTGTTTTAAATAAAAAAATACTTCAAATTTATAATAAAAAATTTTTTGATATTAAATAACAATTATAAATTTCACTCATTGTATGAGCAGAACCATTCGCGAATTCAACTTTAACATTATAATTGCTTTCTTTCACATAATAATTGACAATGTGTTTTGTATATGACGGAGTAGTATTAAAATTAGAGGTGATTCAATGAAGAAAAAAAGCGAGAAAGAAAAACTTACCTTAAAAAACATAGAATATGACATAAGAACATTAACCATGCGAGACTTGAAGTGTGTAGTTATTGCGCTTTTGTTTGGTATTCTAACAGTTTGGCTTATAGGAATATTGGATTCCGAAGTTGATGGTGATATTAGTTCTAGTGTGATGGGTATTGTTATACTGTCTACATCATTTGCTGTATATGCTTTTACTTTAATTAAAGTAATTATAAGGTGCATAAATCAACTTGTTTGCATAAAAAACAAGACATATATTATAACAACGGATGTAGTGGTTGATTTAAAATCTGGAACAGGACAGATTGTATCGTCTAGTGCTTGGGGTCAATTGTTATATAAACCTTTTAGAGTTTATTTTTCACAGAATAAGCGGGTTTATAAAATACCTGATGATGAAAATTACAAATGGTCTGAAAATAATAAAATGTTTGAGTGTAGTGTCTTTAATTCTTCCAATATCGGTGATGAGTTTTATTTGGTTATAATTAAGAATAAAAGAATTATTTGCGCATATAACAAAAAATTGTTTGAGCTAGAAAAAATAACACGATTAAAAACAAAGCAGACAAATAAAAAGCTATTTGGAAAAATGTTAGATGAGGCAGTAGATGTAACGCTATTTTTGATAAGCTAAAAAACGAAAGAACCGCATAAACGTAGTGTTTATGCGGTTCTTCACTGGTCCGAGTAACAGGGTGCGGGTGTCCGGTGGACACCTCTGTGCTTTGCACAGAAGCACCGACCGAGGCGGCAGCCGAGACCTTGAAGTTGCGGCCTCTTGCCGTCTGCTGCGGCTACGCCTTGCATACTTACGGATGGTTGACCATCGCAAAGCGACAGTACCCAACCATCCGCTTTTTGCTAAAAACAGTACACTGTACTGTTTTATTAACGCAAAAACCCTCACGGGTCAAGAGACCACAAGGATTAAATACTACAAATCAAACAAAAAAATCCAAATGAGACAAAAGTCTCATTTGGATTTTTGGTCCGAGTAACAGGACTTGAACCTGCGGCCTCTTGACCCCCAGTCAAGCGCGCTACCAGCTGCGCCATACCCGGAAATTATGGGGAAGATTTATTTGTTCCAAGTAAGCGCTTAACCCCGCTGCCCAAGCAGCCAGCTGCGCCATACCCGAAAATTAAAAATTTGGGGGAGATAAAGGTATGTAAGCGCTAGACCCAGACGAGCAAGCATCTAGCTGTCCATACCTATAAATTAACAATTTTATTGCCTGACCGAATTATTATATATCGGTCAGGCAATGTTGTCAACATTTTTTAACGTTTATTATTAGTCAGCAAAGCCTGATTCAACAAGCGCTACAAGACCAGCCATTGCATCGGCTTCGTCGCTGCCGTCGCAGATAATCTTGATTGTTGTGCCACCGATAATACCGAGTGAAAGAACACCAAGCAAACTCTTAGCATTTACCTTTCTCTCATCCTTTTCAACCCAGATAGATGACTTAAACTCGTTTGCCTTCTGGATGAAGAAGGTAGCAGGGCGGGCATGAAGACCAACTTGATTTTGAATTACTACGTCTTTAACACACATCTTAATAACTCCTCGAAAAGTAAATGTTTAAATTCATAACAGATAATATATGTTATGCTATGATTGTATTATACCACATTTAATGCAGTAGTCAATCATTTGTTAAAAAGTTCTAATAATTATCCAACTTTTTGGGCAATTTTAATGTCGAATTTGGTGAAAATGATAACAATTTATTTGCGTTTTCTCGACTTTTCGGGTTCAAGGCCCAAAAGCTTGCGGTCGGTCTTATCAAGTTCTACTTTTTCGAACATTTCGGGACGTAACTCGCGGGTTATTTCAAGCGACTGTTTTCTGCGCCATTTTGCGATTTCGGCATGGTTGCCCGAAAGCAAAACTGCCGGCACTTCGCGTCCGTTCCAAACGGCAGGACGTGTATATTGTGGGTATTCGAGAAGTCCCGAAAAATGACTTTCATCTTCAAAACAAAGGTCGTCGCTTAACACACCCGGTAGCATTCGGCAAACGGCATCGGCAAGGCAAAGGGCAGGCAACTCGCCACCCGTTAGCACAAAGTCGCCAATAGAGATTTGCTCGTCTACGATTTCTTCTAGCACGCGTTCGTCAACACCCTCGTAATGACCGCAAAGCAAAACAAGACGGTCAAGTTTTGAAAGTTCAACTACCTTTTTTTGCGTTAGCGTTTCGCCCTTAGGGGATAAATATATAAGGTGTGGTTTGGGCTCGTCCTCGTTATAAAGGCTTTTATAACAGTTATAAATAGGTTCTGCCGACATAACCATACCCATACCGCCGCCGTAGGGCATATCGTCAACCTTGTTATGCTTATTGTTTGCAAAATCGCGAATATTATGGCACTCTAATTCTACCTTTTGCGTCTTTCTTGCGCGGCCTATAATACTCTCGTTTAGCACGTTTTCACACATTTCGGGGAAGAGGGTAAGTATATCAATCTTCATCGTCAAAAATTCCCTTCAAAGGTCTAACAACAACTTTATCGTTATCGATATCTACGTCAACAATAACGTCGGGAATAGCAGGCAATAAATATTCCTTATCGCCCGATTTAATGTGCCATACGTCATTAGCGCCTGTTGGTGAAACGTCACTTAAAGTACCAAGTAATACGTCGGTGTCGGCGTCGTAAACCTGTGAGCCGATAATCTCGCTTACAAAGTATCTGCCTTCGGGAAGGCGAGCGTCGTCGCGCTTGATATATAGCACTTGATTTCTAAATTTTTCGGCTTCTTCAATGCTGTCAACGCCCTTGATTTGAGCTATAACAACGTTGCCGTGAGGAGCGATTTTGCTCATTTCTATTTTTGTTTTACCATTTTCGAGATAAAACTTTTTAAACTGTGTCAAAAATTCGCCATCGTCGGACCATGGTTGAATACGTACCATACCGCGTACACCGTGAGAACCTACGAATTTACCAATTTCTAAAAATTCTTTTTTCATATAAACCTCTTTGGTTACTTAACGGAACGGCACATAGGCGCGTTCCCTACAATTTATTTTTGCTTTATTATATGTAAAAACCCCCGAAATGCGGGGGTTTGATTTCCTTTTAGGTAGCCTAAAGGCTACCGTAAAATTAGTCGATTTCTACAACGATTTTTTCGTGAGAACGATTAGCAGCAGCGCGCATAACAGTGCGGATTGCTTTTGCAATTCTGCCTTGCTTGCCGATAACTCTGCCCATATCTTCTTCTGCTACGTTAAGGTGGTATACAACAACACCTTCATCGTTTGCTTCATCAACAGTTACGTTTACTGCGTCAGGATTTTCAACAAGTCCTGCGGCTAGCGTAATGAGAAGTTCTTTCATTTTAATAACTCCAAAAATTAAAGTACGCCGTTCTTCTTGAGCAATGCTTTAACTGTATCGGTTGGCTGAGCGCCGTTGCCGATCCACTTCTTTGCTGCTTCAGCGTCGATGTTTACGATTGCAGGCTCTTTAGTAGGATCGAAATAACCGATTTCTTCGATAAAACGACCATCACGTGGATAACGTGAATCTGCAACTACAACACGGTAGAAAGGAGCTTTCTTAGAACCCATTCTGCGAAGTCTGATTTTAACTGCCATTTTACTGCACCTCCAAATGCAAGATTTATATAATATATTTATTTAAAAGAGAAAACTCTTAAAAACCTAGGTTGTTGAATTGACCGGGATTCATCATGCCTTTAAGCATGTTGCGCTTGCCGCCCTTAGAGTTCATTTGTTTGAACATTTTTTTCATTTGTTCATACTGCTTTATAAGGCGGTTAACGTCCTCAACCGTTTGACCGCAACCTGCGGCGATACGGCGGCGACGAGAAGCGTTTAGTATGTCGGGCTTTGCGCGTTCTTTTGCCGTCATAGACTGAATGATAGCCTCTATGCGTAGCATTTGTCTATCGTCAATGTCAACGTCGCGAAGTTTTTTGTCCATACCTGGTAGCATTGAAAGAATACTTTTAAGGCTACCCATCTTTTTGATTTGTTGGAACTGAGCTAACAAATCGTTCATGTCAAATTTATTTTCAGCAAGCTTTTTTGCGGCTTCCTCGGCTTGTTTTTGGTCAAGCTGTTGCTCGGCGCGTTCGATAAGCGAGAGCATATCGCCCATACCAAGAATACGGCTTGCCATACGTTCCGGGTGAAATTCTTCAAGTTGGTCTAACTTTTCGCCAACACCCGCAAACATAATTGGTTTGCCTGTAACCGACTTAACTGATAGCGCCGCACCACCACGTGTGTCACCATCAAGCTTGGTAAGAATAACACCGTCGATTTCGAGTATATCGTTAAACGCTTTTGCAATGTTTACCGCGTCTTGACCGATCATGGAGTCAACTACTAGAAGAATGTTGTTGACCTCTATGCACTCGGTAATGCGCTTGAGTTCTTGCATTAGCTCTTCGTCAACGTGCAAACGACCCGCGGTATCAAGAATAACATAATCGTGACCGTAGTCGCGAGCGTACTTGATAGCTTCGACCGCTATTTTTTCGGGTTTTTGAGTGCCCATTTCAAAAACGGGAGTCTCAACCTGTTTACCTACAACCTTTAACTGCTCGATAGCGGCAGGACGATATATGTCGCAAGCAACAAGCATAGGTCTGTGACCTTTTGTCTTTAGGTATTTAGCAAGCTTGGCGCTGTGGGTTGTTTTACCGGAACCTTGCAAGCCGCACATCATGATAACGGTAGGAATCTTTGACGCTGTTTTAAGACGAGCGTGTTCGTTACCCATTAAAGCGGTAAGTTCTTCGTTAACGATTTTTATAATCATTTGCGCTGCGGTAAGGCTTTCCATTACGTTTGCGCCAATGCATTTTTCAGAAACCGTGTTAGTGAACTCTTTGGCTACTTTGTAGTTAACGTCGGCCTCGAGGAGCGCTAGTCGCACCTCGCGCATCGCTTCTTTAACGTCGGACTCGGTAATTCTACCTTTGCTGCGCAATTTTTTAAATACGCCGCCTAGTTTGTCAGAAAGACTAGAAAATGCCAATTTGTTCACCTCCAGGGTTTTAGAAATTATTTATAATATCACGAATAGTATCAAGCTTTTTGCTGTCGGTCATATCGCTTTCAACCGCCTGTTGAAGCGCGAGGACGTTTTGGCACCAGCCACATTCTTCCTCATATTTTTTAAGTTGCAACTCACCGCGCTTTATAAGGTCGCGTACGCCTTGGCGGGTGATTGACTCGTTTTCGGCAATCTCGCTAAGGGACAAATCCTCGTTATAATAGTGGTGTAAAAGATTGCGTTGTTTCTCGCTTAAAAAAGGACCGTAAAAATCCAAAAGGGCACTAATACTTAAATCTTTTGCCAACGTGTTTTGCACCCCTTGTAAAGTTTTTTGCTTTACAGCAAGAGTGATTATAACACAACCGGTACCATCTGTCAAGTTTTTTTCTTTACATTTTTGTTGTTGAAAAAAATAATTTTTAATATATAATATATATTAGGTGATTTTAATGTCAATTTTTAGGAAGATACTTTCCGTAGTCGTGTGCTTGCTGTTAATTGTTGGCGCGTTTAGCGGTTGCGGAGAAGATTATAAAGACGCGGTTATTTATTTTGAACTGCTACAAAAGCCGCAAACCCTTGACCCACAAATAGCGCAGAGCGACAGCGAGTTGCTTATTGTTCGCAATATTTATGAGGGACTTTTGCGCGAGAATGAAAACGGCGAAATAGTAAACGGTGTTTGTGAGAGTTACTCTTACGATAATCTAACCTATACTTTTAAATTAAGGGAAGACGCCGTTTGGAGCAATGGTGACAAGGTAACGGCCCACGATTTTGAATACGCTTTTAAACGCGCGGTCAACCCTAAAAACGAAGCTCCGTTTGCAAGCAGACTTTTTAGTATATTAAATGCAGAGGCGATAGCAAGCGGCAGTGCAGATATATCAACACTGGGCGCAAAAGCCGAGAATGATACAACCTTTAAAATTACGCTTTGCCGAGAGGATACAAACTTTTTAAAAACGCTTACAACCTCTGTTTGTATGCCATGTAACGAAAAGTTTTTTGAAGAAAGTATTGGTAAATACGGACTAGACGTTGAGTGCATTGTTTCTAACGGTAGTTATTGTCTAACCAAGTGGAATAAAGAAGATTTTGGTATAAGAATTTATAAAAACGAGGAATACAGCGGCGATTTTAGCGCGCAAAATGCCGCGGTGTTTATAAGCTGCGTCGATAAAGAAACACAGCTAGAAAGACTATCAGGTGGACAGAGCGATATAGCTTTTGTGGGCGGTGGCGAATTAGACGCGATTGCAAAAACCGACCTAACTACCAAAAACGTTCAAAATATTTGCTGGCTTATGACTATTGGCGAAAATTATTCGTCCGAAATGCGTCAAGCTTTTGCGCTAGGTTTTTCGACCAACGTATATGTAAACGCTTTGCCAAATGGTTTTAGCGCCGCTAAATCGATATACCCAAATATACTAGACGTAAGCGCTGACAACGTAGGACTCTTGCAATATGATATAGATGCCGCAAAGAGCATTATGTCAAAAGAGGTTGCCGCATTAAAGGACAAAAAATTCCCACAATCAGTGTTATATTATTATAACGAAGATGGGGCAAAAGAGCTTGCGACTGCTATTGTTGGGCATTGGCAACAAAATTTTAGCACCTTTATAAATATCGAGTCATCAGATAACCTTGCGGTTATGCAAAATGAACTGGGTGAAAAAACGCTGGATTTTGCGCTTTTTCCTGTTATGGTAAGGGGCGATAATTTTGTCGAATATGCCAAGAATTTTGCATTTGTTGAAAACGCAACCACACCCGAGGAATTGCAACAAAATTTGATTTCAAATCATAGTATTTTGCCTGTGGCATATCAAACAACCAACGTATCTTATATATCGTCACTCGAAAACGTGAATTTTGGCGAAGATAATGGTTATATTGATTTTTCTACTATAATTAAAAGATAAAAAGAAAAACGGACGAGTTAATCGTCCGTTTTTTTATTATTTAATTTCTGCAATACTTACTGCTGCTTTTGGAATATCATCTGCTCCGCCGTTAAATTCTTCTTTTACGTTACAAGAAATAAGGGTAAGACAAAAAGCAACAATAAACGTTAAAAGTATTATTTTTCGCATGATATTCACCCCAAAGATTTGTTTTTTCTTTCTTTGATTAAGTATATCACATCATATACGTTTTTGTAAAGACCTTTATAACGTGCAAGACAAAAACTTACGATTACTACCGGGATTATAACAAGCGCGCAACCAAAACCAAACATTTCTAAGCAAAGAAAAATGGTAGCGATAGGGCACTTTGTAGCGCAAACGAATAATACTGCCATTCCGACAGCCGCGCCCGTACCGATAGATAGTCCCAAAACTACCGCAAGTGTGCCACCGAGTGTTGCGCCGATAAATAACGTAGGAATAATTTCGCCGCCCTTGTAACCGCAAGCAACACAAATTACAGTAAATAGTAGTTTTAAAGCAAACGCTTCGTAACTCACGTTGCCTTCAAACACGCCTTCAATAATATTGATGCCGCCGCCGTTATAATCGTAATTGCCGACAAGCAAAGTAAGACCGATTATAACTGCGCCGCCTATTGCTATGCGTAAATACTCGTTTTTAAATAGCTTTTTAGCAACTGTTTTGCCCGTTTCTAATCCCGCGCACAAAACAAATGCAACCAAAACGCCTGCTATTGTTATAACGGCAATTTTCCAAACAACAGAGAAAGAAAACTGCGGTAGCGCGCCTATGTTAAATCTTTCGGGATGAACGTGCAAAAGCATAGCCACCGCGTAACCTGCCGCGCTTGAAAGAAAGACGGGGATAGCCGCAGAAATGCAAACGCTAGAGAGAATAACTTCTATTGCAAAAAATGCTGCGGCAAGAGGAGTGCCAAAAACCGCCGAAAAGAGCGCCGCCATACCGCACATAATGAGCTTGTGACGGGTGTCCTCGTTAAGTTTAAATAATCGGCTAAATACGTTTGAAACACCGCCGCCTATCTGAAGCGCCGCGCCCTCGCGTCCTGCTGACGCGCCAAAAAGGTGAGAAAGACAGGTACCGCAAAAGATAGCGACCGCTAGTAGTGGCGGTAGATTTTGCTTGGTTTTAACACAGTCAAAAACGCTTGTAGTACCTGCGTTTTGTGAGCGGCATAGTTTAAAGATGATTACCGATAACAAACCGCCCAGCGGTAGCAAATATAGCAACCAACTATGCTCACCACGAACGTTTGTGACAAATTCTACCGCTTTTGAAAACGCGGTGCCACAAAGACCGCAAATGCCGCCAATTATAATGCTAAGTATTATCAGTAAAGCAAAGTTTTTAATCTTTTTCAAGTTATGCCTTCTTTCCAATTTTCTTTACAATAACGATTGCAAAGTGAAGAGCAAGACCTACTAGTATTGCAACGACAAGGTCGAAAACAACGGTCAAAACAAATGTAAGTACCATTACCAAAATATCGGTAAAGATCTTTTGCTTTGTGATTTTAAGGAAACTGCGCCACTCACTCATATTGTAAGCTACAATAAATAGAATTGCCGCGATGGTAGGCATTGGAATAAGTGATGCATAAGGAATAAGGAACAACATAACAAGCAAAAGTACTACTGCGTGCACCATACCCGAAATTGGAGAGCTACCGCCGTTTTTGATATTAGCGGCAGTACGCGCTATTGCGCCGGTTGCAGGAATACCGCCAAAAGCAACCGAAGCCATATTGCCAAGGCCTTGTGCCACAAGTTCAGAGTTTGGATTATGCTTGTCCTTTATCATACCGTCTGCTACAACGCAAGAAAGAAGTGACTCAATACCTGCGAGGAACGCGATAACAAATGCGTTTGGAAGAAGTGCTATTACCTTGTCCATAGAGATTGTAATATCGCCTAGCACAAATTTAGGAAAACCAGGTTCGATTTTGTCAAAAGCAGTTGCAATTGTGCGAACGTCTTTGAAAGCGGGAACAAACGCAACCAACACAACGCCTACAACAACTGCGATAAGAGAAGGGGGTACTCTCTTTTCAAACTTTGGATAAATTATAAGTATTGCAAGACAAATTGCACCTACTGCAAGTGACTGCCAATTTGCAGTTGCAAAGTTATGTATATTGGCTTCCATTTTTTCAAAAGCTTCGATAGCGGTAGTGCCTTTTGGATAGGTAATGCCTAAAAAGTCTTTTATCTGTCCTAAAAATATTGTAACTGCAATACCTGCGGTAAAGCCAACGGTTATAGTTTTTGGTACAAACTTGATAAGTGAACCAAGCTTTAGTACACCCATAAGTATCAAAATGATACCTGCCATAAGGGTGGCGATTATAAGACCGGACATGCCTTCGGTACTTATTATACCCGCTACAATGGTAGCAAACGCCGCGGTAGGACCTGCGATTTGCACCTTGCTACCGCCCAAAAACGCAATTACAAAGCCTGCAAAAATGGCGGTGTATATACCCTGAGCAGGTGTAGCGTCCGATGCGATTGCCAACGCGATTGAAAGTGGCAATGCAATAATTGCAACGATAATACCTGCTACGATATCTTTTGTAAATTGATTTTTGTTATAACTTTTAATGGTTTCAAAGAATTTTGGTTTTAAGTAAAAGTCTTTCATATTTGTCCCCCTCTTTTTTAGCGTCAGTAATTATAGCACATCAAAATACAAATGTCTATTGTTAAGTTATATAAAAAGCACCCTATATTTATAGGATGCTTTTTGTATATTATTTAATTAATCCATCCAAGAAACAAAGTGACGCGCGCCTTCGTAGTCTTTGTACCAGTTGTATTTATAATCTTTATCAAGATATTTAAACTCACTAGGCACTGCGGTGCGTGTCCAGTCGGTGATGGTGGCGTAATCCGTGGGCTCTATGCGGTCTGCGATAGAGAATATTTCTTGCAAACGCTTTTCTTCGGCAGCATTTAATATACCGGGTGTTACCGACGCGAACGTAGCGCTACCTGTAATAGCCGCCATTTCCAAGAAATCGAGGTTAAGCGGAATAGACACCTTTGTGGTAAATGCTGCACAGTCAGGGTCGGTTTTAAAGAAGGCGTTGTTTTGTGGCGCACGCATCATCGAATGAACGCCGTAACGACGAGTGTATTCAAAATGTCTGCCGCTTGTGTCGTTACCGCTACGCTGTATTTGATGGACTCCTGCGGCTAGGTGGTTTATGGTGTTGCAACCCATAATAAGCGTATCGCCCGCGGCCGACTGAACAAGCTCGTAAAACTCGCGAACAATTTGCGCGTTAGTTTTTGTTTTGTCGTAAAAATGAGGTGGCATATTGTCCGAAACGGTAGGTCCAAATAAATCGAAGAACGAAAAGTCGTGCTTTATCATATCAAATCCCCAGTTTGATAGCATCTTTACGTCGTCGAAAATCTTTTGCTTAGAGAATTCGTGAGTAGGGTCAAGCACAATTCCGTTTGGCTTGTAAGGGCTGTTATATACGGCATCGGTAGGTACGTGTGACATTGTAAGCAACAAACGCACCCAAATACCCGCCTTGCAATCAAGATTATGTATCTTGTCGGCAGTTTTTTGCATGCTTTCAAAATTTTCGTTACTCAAATTCCAAGGGCCGCCGTTATATTTGCCCTTTGCGTGAGCAATCTGCCAACCGTCGTCTATTGTCATAAACGGTCGATTTTTAAAGCCTTTTGTAAGCTTGCCTAGGTACTCGGCTTCTTCTAGCACAACCTTTTCTTCGATTGCGCCATAAGCCCAATACCAGTTATTAAGTCCATAAATTGGAGTTGTAGGTAGATTTGGCTTGTCGCACATAAGCTTGCAAAAATCGTGCGCTGCAAGATACATATTTTCGTCTGCGTTACCTTCGCGACACACAACCTGCGCACACAAAAGCTCGTCACAAACTACACCGCTACTACCGTTTCTAACGTCGAGTATCAAGGTTATGCCATAAGCGTCGGCATACCAAGAAGCAAAACTGTTGCAACCTGTCTTTACACCATAACCGTGTAAGCAGTCGCCGTCGTTGGTGTAAAAATACCACGGCATTTGATAATGAGGCAAAAACGAGTGCCACAAAACGTCGTCAGTTTGGCTGCGAACAAATGAGTCGCCCAAAAGGGAATTAACCTTTGAAATATCACCGTTCCAACGCAAACGTACGTATTTTACCGCGTCACCATTAGGGTATAGAGTAATATTTAAAACGTTATTTTCTATCGCGAATTTAACTTCGGCGCGAGTGTCGTTTATAGCGCCTTTTTCCTCAAATCTAAATGGTGAGTTTTCGGTCTGAAATTTTACGTCGTCGGGAGTTCTAATTATATTAAGAAAAGTGTTTTGCATAACTAGTTACCTTTAAATTAAAGATTTTTAAGCAGGTTGTCGATAGAGTTATCGTCCATGAGGTCAACGTCACAAGGCTTTTTAATAAGTGACCAGTGCTCGGTAAGGGATAACGTTTCTTGCGGATTGACTTTTTTAAGTGGGCTCAAAGATTCTACCTCTAAAAAGTTGTTGCAGGTATAGGTTTCAAAACTGCAGTTATTGTCGGGGTATTTCTCGGTGTTATGATAGGTGTCATATTTTTTGCGGAATATATCATTACCCATCAAATAAAAAACCTCGCCATTATTTAGGTCAAAGCCTAGTTTTAACGCTTGGGTCACGTTTGGGTTTTGATTTAGTGTTACGTAGCGATTGCCAAAATGCAAACGGCTATCGGCAAGATTGGTATAAGGCCATACAGATATATTGCGGTTTGCAAGAAGACCTGTATCGTTAGTGTTCATAGGAACAATAAGCGTACCGCCCACAGCCGATACTGTAAGTCCCCAAACGGCAAATTCCTTGGCAGTGTTATCAATGTTTGTAACGCGCATAGTAACCTGCACGTTTGTATCATCGGGATCCATTTTGATTTCAAGTTGTTTTTGAAGGCCGTTTTCAATTTCGGCGTTTGGTGTAAATATTGCGCCCGATTCGGTTATTTCGTATTTTACAGCGTCAAGGTCGGGGTAGTATGTGTTTGGATAACTCTCGGGAGAGATCCAAACACGATGGCCGCCTAAAATCTCCCACTTTTTACCTTTGCCAAAAAAGTTTTGAAACTCTTGGTCGTCCTTTGGTGCGCCGGCATTACGGTTGTCGCACATAACGTTTTGTCCGCCGATATATCCGTAACGAATAATTCTAGGACCTACGTCAATAGTAACGTAAAGCTCTATAACGTCGTTAGAAATGGCAAGAACGTTGCCGTAATTAAGATAACTTTTTATTTCGGTTTTAATCATTGTAATTCTTCCTTTTTAAGCAGTTTCATTCTTTGCTCGGTACCACATTCAAGCGGTGTACCTAGGCAAAGATTATATATATCGGTTGCGCGACACTCGATATCAAAGATTTTTTGGGCATCTTCGTCAAGATTTTTGATCTGTAACGCGCGTGTTATAACCGGAATTATACCTTGCGGAGTTTTCAGGTGTGATAGACCTTGCTCACTAAACCCAAGCACGCGAACGTACGGCGGGGTTGTCATAAAGAATTGGTTATCTAGTCCCAAAAACGCCGAAAGCACGAGTCGTCTTATGCGGGCGAGGGTATAACGCTTTGTCTTAATCGAGTTATAAAGTTCGTCAAGACTTGTCGCTACACGTACCGAGAAATGAATTTTGTTGTGAAGTCCCTCGCTTATATCGGGAAGATTTTCAAAATCATTGGCGGTTTTGGTGCGAAGGTTTGCTAAAATCGCATTTTCTAATTTAGAGATATCGGCGATATGCTCCGGCTTAATAATGCCGCGAATTTCACGTGGCATAAAACGTTCGGTATAGCCAATATTACCCTTTAATAGTTCGGTTCTAATAAACGAAGAAGAAACAAAGCCGTCGTCTATTTCGCTTGAATCATGATTAGCGCCTAGACGTTTTATGGTATGGAATTCTATTGGCAAATTTAATTTTTTTGCTGCCAAGATATATTCGATACCAAGATTGTTATTAGCGCCGCGAAGAAGTGTAAAGTCAACTCCCATTTCACTAGCGACCTGCTCGCGCGCTACGGCAAAGGTGATGCCTGATTTTGCTTTTTCGGTGACACGCACAAAAAATCCGTCGCTATTTAATATATCGGCGGCGTGAGTTAGCGCGTCAATATCACCACATTCGCTACCAAAGACGATTTTGTCGCAGCCTAAATTGTAAAGTTGCCACACACCGCAAATAGCAAAGTTTTGCGCGGTTGACATACTCCAAAGCACAGGCATTTCGGCAACTACGTCCGCACCGCACAAAAGCGCAAATTTTGCGCGTTGCGATTTTGATAGAATTGCAACGTCGCCACGCTGCACAAAATTGCCGCTAATAGCGCAAACAACGGTATCGCCAAGTGTGTGTGCGTGGTCGATTAGTAGTTTGTGACCGGTGTGTAGGGGGTTAAACTCTGCAATAATGCCGACTGCTGACAAAAAAATCACCTCTTTATCATAAAAAGACTTGAAAATTAAAGTTTAATAAAGTAAAATAACAATATATGTTTTGTGGTTGTATTTTACCATAAAGAAAATTATCTTTCAATATTTAATTTAAGGAGTAATTGAAATGAAAGTATTTGTAGTTAATGCAGGTAGCTCATCACTTAAATATCAACTTATTGATATGGACAACGAGCAGGTTTTGGCAAAAGGTCTTTGTGAGCGTATTGGCGTAACAGGCGCTATCACTCACAAGGCTGCTGACGGTCGCGTTTATAAGGCTGACACAGATATGCCAACACACAGCGAGGCTTTCCAAGCTGTAGTTTACGCTATGACAAAGTCTGAAGCAAAGGTTATTGATTCTCTTGACGAGGTTACCGCTATCGGTCACCGCGTTGTTCACGGTGCTGAAGAATTTAACAAATCAGCTCTTATCACCGACGAAATGATCGCAAAGGTTCGCGAGTGCAGTGTTATGGCTCCACTTCACAACCCGGCAAACATTTTGGGTATCGAAGCTTGTACCAAGACTTTTGGCGACAAGATTCCACAGGTTGGTGTATTTGATACGTCTTTCCATCAGACAATGCCTGCAGAAGCTTACATCTATGCATTGCCTTATGAATATTATGAAAAATATCGCGTTCGCAAGTACGGTTTCCACGGTACATCACACAGTTTTGTAAGCGACCGCGTTGCTGACATTGAAGGCAAAGACAAGAAAGATATGAAGATTATTACTTGTCACCTTGGTAACGGTTGCTCAATTACTGCTATTAAAGACGGCGTTTCTGTTGATACAACAATGGGCTTTACTCCACTTGACGGCTTTATGATGGGCACTCGTTCAGGAACACTCGATCCTTCTGCTCTTACCTACATTGCAGAAAAAGAGGGTCTAACGTTTGCTGATATCGACGCTATCTGCAACAAGAAGTCAGGCGTTTTGGGTGTGTCAGGCGTATCTAACGACAATCGTGACGTTGCTGCCGCTGCAGAAGCAGGCAACGAGCGCGCTAAGCTTGCAGTAGATATGCAACGCTATCAAATTCTTAAATTCGTTGGTTCTTATATCGCGGCTATGAACGGTGTAGACGCTATCGTATTTACCGGCGGTATCGGTGAAAACGACGAAGAACTTCGCGAATATATCTGCGCAAACCTCGGCTATATCGGTGTTAAGCTTGATGCAGAGGCTAACCGCGTTCACGGTGAAGAAATTAAGATTTCTACCGATGATAGTAAGGTTAACGTTTATATCATTCCTACCAACGAAGAGCTCAAGATTGCTCGTGACACAAAGGCTATTGTAGAAGCGCTTTAATTAAATGAAAGGACAAGCGGAAAATCGCATCTTATAGATGTTGTTTTCCGCTTTCTTTAGAATATGAATATTACACAGATAAAAGAAAATATACAAAACGGAAAATTTGATAAAGATTTTAATTTACTTTACGGCGAGTGCGAACACGCTCGCGCGCGATACATAGGTATTGTAGAAGAGTTTGAAAATCTTTATGGTAATCGTGAAAATATACGCTTTTTCTCGGCTCCGGGACGTACCGAAATCGGCGGTAATCATACCGACCATCAACACGGTCTTGTACTTGCGGGCAGTGTCAATCTAGATATTATCGCGGTTGTAGCGGCAAACGACGATAACGTTGTTCGTATTAAGTCCAAGGGTTATAGAATGGATGAAATCGATCTTAACGATTTGGGCATAAAAGATGAAGAAACAGGTCGCGCGGCATCACTAATCCGCGGCGTGCTTGCGGCATTTAAAACAAATGGTTATAACGTTGGCGGTTTTGACGCTTATACTACTTCGAACGTATTAAAGGGTTCCGGACTTTCGTCTTCTGCGGCTTTTGAAGTGTTGGTTTCAAACGTGGTAAACGGACTTTATAACGACGCTAAAGTTGACGCTATTACAATTGCTAAATATTCGCAGTTTGCCGAACGTGAATACTTTGGCAAACCTTGTGGTTTGCTTGACCAAATGGCAAGTTCATCGGGCGGATTTACCTATGCCGACTTTAACGATCCTAAAAATCCAATTGTTGAAAAAATAGAGCTTGATTTATCTCGCTCGGGTCATACTCTTTGCGTTGTTGATACAGGCGGTAATCACGCAAATCTAACTGGCGACTATGCCGATATTACGCTAGAATGTAAAGCGGTTAGCGAGTGTTTGGGCGTTGAATTTTTGCGTGACGCCGATGAAGAAAAGTTCTATCAAAACATTGCTGATATACGCGCAAAATGTGGCGATAGAGCAGTGCTTCGAGCAATGCATTTCTTCTCTGAAGATAAGCGCGTTTTAACCCAAAAAGTAGCGCTTCGTCGAGGCGATTTTAATACGTTTTTTGTAGCGGTTAAGCGTTCGGGCGAGTCGTCTTATGACCTGCTCCAAAACGTTTATTCACCATCAAATCCAAAAGAGCAGGCTATATCTTTGGCTCTCGCTCTTACAAAGCAATTTTTAAACGGTCGCGGCGCTTATCGTGTTCACGGTGGCGGCTTTGCTGGAACAATACAGTGCTATATTCCAAACAATATGTTCTATGATTACAAAAAAATGATTGAGGCAGTGTTTGGTGAAGGCGCTTGCGTTAAACTTTTTGTGCGTCCGGTAGGCGGCTACGAGTTAAAGGGTGAGTAAAATGAAATTTACAACAAGTGAATGGAATGGTTTTAAAAGACTTGATTTTAAGTTTAACGATCGCGACTGCATACTAATTTGTCCCGAAACTCCATGCGAAGGCAAAAAATGGCTATATAGAACCGAGTATTTTGGCGCGTTTGCCGATATGGAACTCGTCATGCTAAAAAATGGTTATCATCTAGCATATATGCAAAATACTACTCGAATGTGTCCCGAGTGTGATACCGATATGCGACCACAGTTTTGCGAGTTTTTGGCGCGTGAGTTTGGTCTTAATCCTAAATGCGCGTTGGTTGGTCTTTCTTGCGGCGGTATGCAGGCGGTGTATTTCACAGCTAAATACCCACAGTACGTGGCTTGTGCTTATCTTGATGCTCCGGTTATGAATTATCTAAGTTGGCCGTTTGCGCTAGGCGTTGGTCAAAACGACTGCTCACAAGAGTTTATCGACAATATGGGTATGGGACTTTCCGAAATGCTCAATTTTAGAAATCATCCGATAGACCAAAAAGAAAAACTCTTAAAAACGGGTGTGCCAATATTGCTGGTTAGTGGCGATAGCGATACAATAGTTCCGTTTTGTGAAAATGGACAATTGCTTTATGATTATTTTAAAGCAAACGGCGGTAATATTGATTTAATTATCAAAAAGGGTGGCGACCACCATCCACACGGCTTGCCCGATAATGCGCCGGTAATAAACTTTATAAATAATAATTATTAAATAATTATAAATTGACAAACTCCTCTTGTGAAACAAGGGGAGTTTTTATATTTGCAAGTGTTCACTACAGAAAAGTTGTCATTTTGCACAAACAACACCTACTTGTTTTTGGTGATTTCGTAGTAATGTATATTGAAATCCACCACCATAAAAGAGTATAATGTTCGGGTACGAAATTTTATAAGGAGAGATATACCTATGACAAAGAGTATTATCACTAAAGCATTGTCAGTAATTCTTGTTGTAGCTGTTTGCATAAGCACACTTAGTGGTCTTGTTAGTTTTAGCGCCGCTAGTGCTAGCAAAACTTATAGTATTGTTGGCGAAGACGTTGCCGCAACAGCAAAAAAAGTTACTGTAACAGTGACACTAACTAATCCAAATGGTCTTACAACAGGTTCGTTTGACCTTATGTTTGGACAAAACGTAATTGATGCTGTCAACTTTGACGCTAATGGCAATTATGTTGTACCACAAAATGAAACCTATGATGAGTTTATGGCTAGAGATACCGACGGCAACTTTATGATTTCTGCCGTTAATTTCTACAAAACAGAAACATACCAGGTTGCGGTTTACGATGAGGAAGGCAATATCACCGGCTACGAAACCAAAACCCGCACAGTGCTTGATAAAGAAAAATCTTATCAAGAAAATACCGGTAACAAGGGCGTTTTGCTTCCAAATGCTTATGATGAAGTTGTTGGTCTATATGACACCAAAATCGAAATCACAGGCGGTACTAAACTAGGTGGCGGTAGCTTTAATATTAACGACTTCGTTAATAATGAGTACGCAACCTACGCAAAGGGCGAAAATAATACCACACATGCGAAGTACGCTAGCGATAAGAGCGAAGGCGCAGACAAGTCACTTGTTGTTGACGATGATAACGACGGCAGAAAATACATCTATAACATGACCGATGGTTATAAGCTAACCCATCTTACTTCTACACCAATAACATACGTTGACGTTGTAGAAAATGGCGTAACAGTAAAAAAAGCTGTTCCTAACAAGAACTTGTTAGAAAAATATTATCGTGAATACACTACAGTTGACGTAGCAACCAAAAATCTTGGTTACAAGATTTCTACCGTTAGTGAAGATACCGTAGGTTCAATGCATAGCTGCGCGCAGTATGCGCAGGGCTTTAAGGATGTTACGTTTAATTCAAACGTAGCTTACGAGTCTATCACATTTACAGTTACTTTTGACTTTTCGGGCACAACCGACCGTATTAGCGCAAACAACGGTAAAACACTTGACGAGATTACCGGTACTACAACTAACGATGGCGCAAACGTTACCTATCGTAAAGACGACGGTCGTTGGGCAAGTGAAAACTACGTTCAAAACGCTACAAAATACGCTCTTAATTTTGTTGCAAATGATTCTGCTTTAAGCGGTTTAGAGCCTGTATCAGAAAATGCAAACACAAACTTTTTCCATATTCATACAGGTGTGATCGAAAATCGCGATGGTACAGTAAAACCAATTAACAAAGATGCTATTGATGCACTTTTGGCAAAAAATCCTAACGCTAAAGAAGGCGTAGATTATTTTGAACTTTACAATGCAAAATGTAACGAATGTGGTCGCATTTCACCTGCTATAGCAGCTCCAGACCTTATATATACCGTAAATGGTCAAAGTGCTGCCGGTCAAAAGGGTACGTACATGTTTAACAACTACCGTAATCTTTCGGGTTCTAGTGTTGTATATGAAGAAGATGGTAGCCTTTCACTAAATATTCACTATTCATCAGCGCAGTCTGGCGAGCAAATGTTCATTACCGATCAAAACGGTATGGTTATGAAATATAGTGATACTCTTGATTATGCAAATGAAAGAGAATCTATCTTTACTTCTAAACCATCAAGTTTTGCTTCTAAAAAGATGACTATCGAAACAGAAGATGGCTTAAAAGAAATTGGCAGATATTCTGGCAAACTTGTAACCACTGCTAAAATGATTACCGTTAAAGGTTTCTCTGCTTCTGATCTTGATAAAACACTCTACGTTGCAAGATATACTCCATCAAGCTCTACTGAAAATCAGCTTATGGGTATGACACATACAATTTCACTTGCAGATTATTTGAACACAGTAATCACAGGTGACTACGATACTGACGACAAGCTAGTTGCAGCAGCAATGCTTAACTATTCAAACGCATCAAAAACCGCTCTTTCTACACCAAACGACTATAAGCCTTACGGTGAGGTTGATACGTTTGAAGGTCGCGAAGAGTTGAAGATTAAGTATGACCAAGCAGGTAACAAGAAAAATGATCCTGCTAATTCTGCTAACTGGGTGCTTAAGGTTGATGGTAACGGCGCTGCGCATAGAACGTGGGGCTTTATCGATGCCGATCTTGCAGGTAGCGGTACCAAAGAAGACCCATATATAATTGCAAATGCTGAGCAACTATTCTATATAGTAAAAATTGCCGGTAATTCTACAAAGGGCAAGTACTATAAAGTAAAAGATGGTATTAAAGAATTCCGTCTTAATCCAAACATCACAGCTGATACAAATTTCGAAGAAGCAATTGAACTTGCTAAAAACGGAACTAACTGGGATTCAGCAGCATATTTCCAAGGTCATTTCGACGGCAACGGTGTAATTATTTCTGGTCTTAAAACCACAGAAGCACACGCTTATTCAGGTCTTTTCCCACGTGTTAAGGGTAACGTAACAATCAAAAACGTTACAATTACAAATTCACGCATAATCTGTAATGGATATTCAGGCGCAATTGTTGGTGTAGCTGAACTTGATAAGACCGATTCTGCAAATCCATTTGGTTCATTGACTATAGAAAATTGTTCTGTTGTTAACTGCCACATGGAAAGCGTTACCGTAAATAATAAATATTATGCAAGATATGGTATTGGTGCAGTTGTTGGTCATAGCTTGCTATACGTTTCAGGCTATAATGGTTTGACAACAATCAGAAATTGTTACGTTGAACTTGATGAAGATCATTTTAATTCACCTTGTGAATTTGATGACAAAGCAAAATCAACAGGTGTTCACGGTGGTTTGGTTGCTTATAACAGCTCTAACCAATTTAAAGCTGAAAACAACGTTGTAATCGGCATTAAACCATATCCAACCTGGGATTCTACAAACACCAGTAACTATGCTCCACACAACTCAAACAAAAACAATTTCTCAAACGTTTATACAGATCAAGACGTAGATAAGGGTACTAACGTTTATTCGGCTACTCAAATCAAAAAGCTTACAACCGAACAGCTAAAGGGCGAAAACGCAAAGGCAAATATGCCTGCTCTTGATTGGAAAACCACATGGCATACAAATGAAAATGGTTATCCATCACTTTATAATCCTTACAATATACCAAAGGGCGAAAAAGCAACAGTATATTGGGATGGTACAGTAGCTAGCGGCATTGCCGAAGGTAGCGGTACAAAGGCTGATCCATACATTATAAACACCGCTTCTGAATTGGCATACGTAGTTAAAGACAAGGCAGAAAAAGGCAAGGCAACCATTAGCGTAAATGCAGACGGCACACCTAAGCACTTTAAGGTTTCTGACAAAATCGAAAGCATTGTGCTTCAACCAGAAAACGTTGCAAATGCTGTTATGAATCTTAAAGATGCTGCCGCAGTTAAAGAATATTTCGAAAAGAATTCTTCTTCACTCAAAAAGTGGCCTAACTACGGTTGGGAAGCAACTGCGTTTGCAGGTGTTTTTGACGGTAACGGCGCTACAGTTTATGGTCTTTACCAAGTATCTGCTAATAATGCTGGTCTATTCTCAACAGTAGAATCAGGCGCGGCTATTAAAAATATCGCTCTTAAAAATTCTTATCTTACTTCTACTGCAACCAACTATCAAGTAGGTGGTATTGCTGCGGTTTCTGCAAATACTACTAAGAGTGGCGTAGATAACGCGATGGTAAATAACGGTATCATTTGGTTTGATGGTTGTACAGTTGCAAATAACTATATGTATAATCCTGCTACAGTCACCCCAGATGACCGTTCCGGTATTATTATCGGCGCAGCGAGCGATGCGATTTATATTGACAACTGTCTCATTTATGGTAATGATGCAACCTACGTTAACGGTAAAATGCCAATCGTAAGCACGGCAAACAATAGTATTATTGTTGGTTCTGGCGAGCGCATTCCAGAAGGTCTTGTTACCGTTACAGACGGCGCAACTACTAACCCACGTTATTACAATATGGTTCGTAACAGTGTAATTTTAGGCAATCTTCCTTATGATGCAAATCAACAGAAAGGCGCTCGTTTTAACGATGATAAATGCTATCAAAACGTATATAGCGATGCTCCTAATGGTACGATCAAGTTACCGGGAACTCAGCCACTTAATTTGAACGCAAGTCAAATCAAGCAGATTTCTGCGCAAGATATTTTAGGTACTTCTGCAAAATCTGTTATGGTTAATTTGGATTGGTATGATGCAAGCGCTAATCCAAACGGTAAGTGGTACGCAAGCAAGCTAAACGCTATGCCAAGTTTAAGCCCACTTGATGAAAACATTGTTCAAAGTGTTGGTAACGCAGTTCCTGAAATCAATACAATATACAATGCAATTGTATTTGATGATCCTGACGTTTTAAGTAATGAAACACAATATCATGCAAACGGTTCAATGTCATTTGGCGTATATCAAACAGCTATTAGTCTAAAGACCGAGCCTTATATGTCATTTGCGTTTGCATTCCTTGACGAATACAAGGAAAATCGTGACAAGATTAAGATTAGATTCGTATATGACGGTGTAACAACCGAATCAATTTCTGTACCAGCATGTGAATATAACGCTGATGGTTCTATCAAAGATCTTAACAAAGATGGTTGGACTAACAAGAAGTCGAACGGTAGATATCATACGTATAAGGCAACCAATCTTCCAATTTCTGCATTGATAAGCGGCATTACAGTTCAAATGAGCTATAACGGCGGCGAGTGGAAGAACTATGGTACTTATAGTATTGAAGGTTTAGGTTATCAATTCGAGGAACTTAACGCTGCGTCACCAAGCGAATATTATCAAACAAGAATCGAAGCTTTGAAAGCGCTTGTGCTTTATATTGAAGCAAGAAACAAATGCTTTAACGCGCAATAACGATAATAAAAGGAGAGTTTGAATTATGTTTATAAAAGCAAAAGCTGAAATTATAAATTTAGAACTTAACGATATTGTCGTTACAAGCACACCGGGTTTTGATGACGATGATATCTATGCAGGCGACGGCCTTGTAGATGAAGACTAAATAAAGAAAACGGCTGATTTAAATTTAAATCAGCCGTTTATTTTTTTAAAAAAATAAAAGCACTAGGAACACCTAGTGCTTTTTGTGGTTATTATAGTCCGGTTGCTTTTAGGTAATTAGCATAAGCCTCTTCCCAAAGTACGTTTTCGTTTGGTGTGTATGTCTTAATTTCGGTTGAGTTTGAAACAACTTTACGTAGTTCGGCAAAGTCCTTAATTTCGCCAAGGGCGTTAAATGCAACGCCAATGTTACCCATAACGGTAGCCTCGGTAGGACCGGCCAATACAGGCACGTTACAAGCGTCGCTTGTCATCTGGCAGAGGAGTCGGTCTTTGATACCGCCGCCTAGAATATTGATACTAGCGTATTTCTTGTCGCCCATATTATTAAGTGCGTTAAAGGTGTATTTGTATTTCATTGCAAGACTTTGGTAAATACAACGCATAACCTCGCCGCGAGTTTGTGGTACGTATTGACCTGTTTTTTCGCAATATTCTTTTACTCGACGTGGTAGGTTGCCCGCAGGTTCAAATGCAGGATCGTCAACGTTGATAAAGCACTTGAAAGGCTCTGCTGCGAGTGCTTCTTTCTCGAGTACGTCAAAACCAACTTCGTCACCTTCGCGACGGAATTGACGGCGTGACTCTTGAATAAGCCAAAGACCCATAATGTTTTTAAGGAAACGAGTGGTATCTTCAAAGCCGCCTTCGTTTGTAAAGTCAGCCTTTGCGGCTTCCTCGGTAAGAATGGGAGTTTTGCTCTCAATACCGAAGAGGCTCCAAGTGCCGCAAGAAATATAAACAAAGTCATCGCGTTCACTAGGTGTTGCCGCAACTGCAGATGCAGTATCGTGTGAAGCAACGGCTATTACCGGCACTTTTTCGCAACCTAGTTCTTCGCAAATTTCGTCAGAAAGATAACCGTAAACGCTGCCTGGCTTTGTGATAGGAGCAAAGATATTCTTTGGCAAGCCTAACTGTTCAATAAGCTCAAAATCCCAATCCTTTGTATATGGGTTAAGTAGGTTAGAAGTAGATGCAATGGTTGCTTCTTCCTTCATTTCGCCTGTGAGCATATAGCCGAATAGGTCAGGCATCATAAGCATTTTTTCTGCGCGCTCTAAAACGTCAGGTTCGTTAAATTTAAAATACATTAACTGATAAATGGTGTTAAAGTGTATAAATTGCAAACCCGCTTTGCTGTAAAGGTCGTCTTTAGAAATGATTTCAAAAACCTTTTGCGGAATGTTGTGGGTGCGGCTATCACGATAGTGATATGGGTTTGCAAGAAGTCTGCCGTTTTTGTCGAGCAGACCAAAGTCAACACCCCAAGTATCGATGCTAATAGCGTCAAAACCGCCTTCGTTTACAGCCTTGGTAATACCTGATTTGATTTCAAAGAAAAGACGAAGCACGTCCCAATACATACTACCGCGAACAACAACCGGGTCGTTAGAAAAGCGGTGGATTTCTTTCATAACAATTTTGCCGTCTTCAAGTGTTGATAGCATTGCGCGACCGCTTGAAGCGCCAAAGTCAAAAGCGAGAACTTTTTTCATAAGTTTGCCTCCGTTAATTTTTATTACCATATAAATATATCAAATATTTTTTGTTTTGTCTACAACTTACTTGTAAAAATTTAACTTTATATGTATAATACTAGGTATGAAAGATTTATGGACCCATTTAAAAGAAACAAAAAAGCCCATCGTGCTTTATGGCATGGGCAACGGCGCCGATAAGATTATATCGGTGCTTAATACGTATGATATTAAAATATCGGGTGTTTTTGCATCCGATGGTTTTGTGCGCGAAAAAATATTTCACGGCTTTAAGGTGACTGATTATAAAACGGCGAAAGAAACCTTTGGCGATATGGTGGTTTTGGTGTGCTTTGGCAGTAGTCTGCCAGACGTTATAGCCAATATAAAACGTATAGCGGCAGAACAAGAATTATATGCTCCTGACGTGCCGGTTTATGGCGACGTGCTGTTTAATATGCGGTACGTGTTAGAACACAAAAAAGAACTTGAGTGGGTTTATGATAAGCTTGCTAACGACACGTCTAAAAAGGTTTTTGAAAACGCGGTTATGTATAAACTAACAGGCAAGATAGATTATCTTTTTGACTGTGAAACACCAATAGCCGAGATTTATCAAAACATATTAAAATTCGGGACAGATGAAACGTATTTTGACCTAGGAGCGTATAGGGGAGATACGGTAGAGGAATTTTTATCGGTGGTCGATGATTATAAAAAAATAATCGCGGTAGAGCCCGACACAAAAACCTATAACAAACTTTGTCTTGCTACCGAAAACGTGGCGCGTATTGAGAATATAAACGCGTGTGTTAGTGATATCGACGGCGAAATGGAATTTGCCATGAACGGTTCTCGCGGTTCGACTATAGGCAAGGGTAGTTGCGTTATAACATCGGTTACTATTGATGCCTTAGCTAAAAAAAGCGTACCTACCTATATAAAAATGGATATAGAAGGAGCAGAACTCTCTGCTATAAATGGTGGCGAAAATACCATAAAACAATATAAACCTCAAATGCAAATTGCCGCCTATCATCGCAGTGAGGATTTGGCCGTAATACCGCAAAAGATTTTAAGTCTAAACCCTAAATATAAGGTTTATCTTCGTCATTTTCCGTCACTTCCGTGTTGGGATATGTCATATTATTTTAAATAAAGCCAAAAAATGCCGTTTTTATTGTGATTTTATACAATATAAGCGGCATTTTTTCTTGACAGAGTATAAATATAGTGGTAAAATTATGTAGATAAGTTTAGATAGTATTGGTGGAAGTTTTGGCGAAATTCTACCAGTACCCCTAATATTTATTGAACGGGGTTATGACAGTGGTCCCCGACAGAGTTTTTGATTGTATTTCTGTAAAACCGCTTTATTATATAAAGGAGTGAAAATAATGCCCTACATTATTGGTGGCGCGGTAGCACTCGTGCTTGGCGTTGTGGGTTTTTTCACAGGCTCTGCTGTTCGTAAGCATTCTGCCGAAAAAACCATCGGCTCTGCAGAAGCAGAGGCAAAACGCATACTTAACGATGCTATGAAAACCGCCGAAACCCGTAAAAAAGAAACTTTGCTTGAAGCAAAGGAAGAAATTCATCAGCTCCGTCAAGATACCGAAAAGGATCTTCGCGAAAGAAGAGCCGAGGTTCAAAGACAAGAGCACAGACTTCAACAAAAAGAAGAAACCCTTGACCGTAAGATAGATAATCTTGAGGCAAAGGAAGAAAAACTAGCAGAAAAATCAAAACAAATCGATGAAAAAATCGAAGAATGCGAACAACTAAAACGCAGTCAACTTGAAATGCTCGAGAAAATCTCTGGTCTTTCAAAAGAACAGGCTAAGGCAGATCTTTTACAGATGCTCGAAGGTGAACTTGCCCACGAAAAAGCTGTAAAGATTATGGAATACGAACAGCAAACACGTGAAGATTCTGACAAGCTTGCTCGCGAGGTTATCGCTCACGCCATTCAACGTTGCGCTGCTGACCACTCATCAGAAATCACCATTTCGGTAGTACCGCTACCAAATGATGAAATGAAGGGTCGCATCATTGGTCGTGAGGGTAGAAATATCCGCGCTATCGAAAATGCAACCGGCGTTGATCTTATAATCGACGATACACCAGAGGCAATTACTGTATCAAGCTTTGAGCCAATCCGTCGTGAAATTGCTCGCGTAACTCTTGAAAAATTGATTGTTGATGGTAGAATCCATCCAGCAAGAATCGAAGAAACCGTTGCAAAGGCTACCGCAGAGGTAGAGGCAATAATTAAGCAACAGGGTGAACGTGCTATGGTAGATAGCGGTGTTCACAACATCCATCCAGAACTTATCAAACTTCTCGGTCGTCTACATTTCCGTACAAGTTATGGTCAAAACGTACTCAACCACTCGCTCGAAGTTTGTTATCTTTCAGGTCTTATCGCTGCTGAACTCGGCGTTGACGTAACTCTCGCAAAGAGAGCAGGTCTATTGCACGATATTGGTAAGGCTATCGACCACGAGCAAGAAGGTTCACACATTCAGCTCGGTGTTGAAGCAGCTAAGAAATATCGTGAAAACGAAACCGTTATTCACGCGATTCACGCTCACCATGGTGACGTTGAGGCAAAGACCGTTATTGCTTGCATTGTTCAGGCGGCAGACGCTATCAGTGCTGCTCGTCCGGGCGCTAGACGCGAAAACATTGAAAGTTATATTAAGCGTCTTGAAAAGTTGGAGGAAATCGCCAAATCCTTTAACGGTGTAGAAGATTCTTATGCTATTCAAGCAGGCCGTGAGATACGTATTATCGTTAAACCTGAAGCAGTTAATGATGACCAAATGGTTATTATGGCTCACGATATTGCTCAAAAAATTGAAAATGAGCTTGAATATCCAGGTCAGGTTAAGGTTAATATTATTCGTGAAAGTCGCGCAACAGACTATGCTAAATAAAAATAAAAACTCGGTGCTATAGGCGTAGTGTTCTAAAGAACACTACGCCAGTTTTATTCGCCTTTGGCGAGTTTTATTGCTTCGCAGTGATATTTGTCTTACGACAAGTGATATTGCCTTCGGCAGTTTTGGGGCGAATAAAATATCACTGAAACTGAAAGGTTTCAATAAAACTATTGCAAAGCAATAATATCACTCCGACAAAGTCGGAATAAAACTTGAAAAACATTTCGTTTTTATGTATAATAACTTCGAGGTGATAACTTTGGCTGATAGTATTTTAAGGGACAAAGCGAAAAAGTTTGCAAAAAAGATTGTTTTTCTTTGTCGTGATATGAAATCAAATCGTAAAGAATCGGTTTTATCACCCTTTTTCTGTCTCTATTATATACCATTTTTCTTGGCTTTTGTACAGAAAAAAAGCCCAC
>JAFYLD010000005.1 GCA_017537245.1 Clostridia bacterium
ACGTAAAGGTAGACCTTCTTGTTAGCGGTAAAGCAGAGGTTAAATACTTCTTTGAGGGCTTTGGCGAAGCGCTCGGGGGCAGCGCCCAAATCAGCAAAAACGGTACACTTGAGTTTAGCGTTAATGCACCTAAATTGTGGTCTGATGAGGAGCCGAACCTCTATAGCCTATACCTTAATTGCGGTGGTGAGTGGATATTTATTCCCGTAGGCTTCAGAAAAATTGAAATCAAGGATAAAAAGGTTTATCTTAACGGCAAAACCTTTAAAATTAAGGGTGTAAATCGTCACGATTCACACCCCACAAAGGGCTATGCAGTATCATTTGATGATATGTTAAACGACCTTTATATTATGAAGGCAAACAACATAAACGCCGTTCGCACCTCTCACTATCCAAACGACCCGAGATTCTACTACGAGTGCGACCGTTTAGGACTTTTTGTAATTGACGAGGCTGATCTTGAAACCCATGGTATCGGCGCATTTAACGGAGACGGCGATTACTTGTCCGACCACGAAAAATGGCGCTCGGCATATATCGACCGAGCCGAAAAATTATTCGAGCGTGACAAAAACCACCCGTCAATTATTATGTGGTCACTCGGCAACGAGTCGGGCTTTGGTGCTAATCACGTTGCAATGGCCGACTACATAAATTCAAGAGATAATAGCCGCATAATACACTATGAGGGCGTTAATTTCCCGTCGTCACCCTACGACGAAACCTTCGAAAAGGTAAAACGCAAGGGGAGAGATACTCTATATCCCAAAACCACACAGGTTGAGTCAATGATGTATCCGCCTCCGAAGCTTTGCGAGGAGTATATTCTAAACCCAAATTACAAATTACCCTTCTTTTTGTGTGAGTATTGTCACGCTATGGGCAACGGCCCCGGTGACCTTAAGGAATATTGGGACGTAATCTATAAGTATGACGAATTTGTGGGTGGTTGTGTTTGGGAATTTTGCGACCATTCTGTAGAGACTATCGTTGACGGTAAAATCCGTCATAACTATGGCGGAGATTTAGGTAATCACCAAAATGATGGTAACTTCTGCCAGGACGGTCTTGTATACCCCGACCGCAAACTTCATACGGGTATGTTAGAGCTAAAAGAGATTATCTGTCCCGTTACGGTAACTTTACTTGATGGCGAAAAGCTTAAATTTGCATATAAAAACCGTCGCTATTTTAAGGCTTCAAACGATATTTCGGTTAAATATGTGGTTAAATCAAATGGCAAACTGTTATCGAGTGGTGAATTAGATTTAGTTGCCGAGCCGCAAAAAGAAGTAGAATTCACGCTTAACAAAGATTTCGAGTGTCAATACAGCTACGAGATTGATTTTACATATTACAGCAATATTGATACCGAGTGGTCGGAAACCGGTGCCAATTTAGGACATACTCAGTTTGTTTTTGAGGGCGAGGAATATGACTACACCAAAAATGACGGTACAATAAATCCCATCTTTACCGATAGTGATAGTGTAGTGAAAATCACCGCAGGCGAGAATACATTTGTTATTGATAAGTCCACAGCGTCTATCACGCAGATTATTACCAAAAACGGTGAGCTGTTGGCCACCCCAAGCGCCATTTCGCTTTGGCGCGCACCTACCGATAACGACCGTAATATAAAGGGTAGATGGTTTGAAGCGGGGCTATTTGATACAAAGCAAAAATGCGAAGCAATTGAAGTTAAGGACGATGAAATTACCGCAAAAATCACTATTTGCGGCGCCGATAAGCATATATGC
>JAFYLD010000006.1 GCA_017537245.1 Clostridia bacterium
CAGTTGGTACCGAGAACCTACACACCATTGCTTTTGCCGATGGCAAAGTAGATATTATTGGCAGCACAGGTTCTTACCTACGCTTTAACTCCGATAACGGCAAAAACAACTATCGTTTCCGCTATTACCAAGCATCAAGCTATCAAAACCAAGCAGCTATCACACTTTATAAGTGGATTCCGCTTGAAGCTGCTATTACCGGTGCGCAAGTAACCGTTGGCGCTGACCTTTCTATAAACTATTACACCAATATTACAGGTGTTAATAACGTTAATGAGTATGAACTTACAATGCGTTTTAGCATAGACGATACCGTTATTGATACAGTAGCAGGTGCTGTTGTTGACGGTCAGTACGTATTTGATTTTGCAGGTCTTGCTCCACAGCGTATGTCAGATGTGATCAAAGCAGAGCTTTTGATTAACGGCGGCGTAATTGCTGTAAAAGGCAACTACAGCATTAAGGCAAATGCACAAAATCTTCTAACTGAAAATGCTGGCAACGAAGAGCTTGTTCAGTTTATAACCGATATGCTCTATTACGGCGCTGCAGCACAAACCTACACCAATTACAATACCGGCAATCTTGCTACTAGCGGCGACATCGCAGCGCTTCTAGGCACTCCATCTGATATCGAACCTTCAGAAGACGATAAGATGGCTCTTACAACAAATCCAAACGCACCTGCAAACGGGCCACGTTTCCGCGCAGCAAGCGTATGGTTTGACAGCACCAACAAGATTATCATTAAGCTCACAGGCGTTACAGCTAATACTCAATTCTTCATTGACGAATCGTTGGTAGAACTCGACTATGACGCTGCTACCGATACTTACAGCTTTACAACCGATGCTATTGAAGCAACTAGATTTAGCGAAGTATTTGTATTTGACATTTACGAAAACGGCGAATGGGTTCAGTCACTTGAATATAGTATAAACGCTTACGCATTCTCAAAATACCAAAACAGCAATAATCCAAATATGGCAACACTCGCACTCGCTCTATACCGTGTAGGTATGTCAGCAGAAGCGTATGCCAACAAACAATAAGAAAGGGGACAATTAAATATGAATACAAATATTAAAACCCCTTTCGAATTGGCAAGGATTGAAATTTATAAGCTTCCTGAATTTGATATCGTAACGCTTAGTCCAACAGGACCTGGCGCATTCGAAGGCGAAGAAGATATTTTTGGTGAAGAATAAGCATATTAGGAGAAAAGATATGCAGTTTAAAAAATTATCAAGACTGTTGGTTTTGTTGTTATGCGTCGCGCTCGCATTTTGCTTTACCGCTTGTGGTGATGACGCTAGCGACGAAACAGATGCAACTAGCTCTGACTTGTCAAGCGTTACCGATAGCGCTAATCCCGATAAGGATAACACCTCTTCGGGCATAGAGCTTGAAGAAGACGTTTTTGACGAAGAAGACGTTAGTAGCTCGCCATCTGGTAGCAATACTCAATCGGGCAGCAACACCAATAGCTCTACCGACAAAAACAATCAGTCGAGCAATCAATCAACAAACAACTCTTCTAGCAACACTTCATCATCGACCGACAACTCAAGCAAAGAAGAAAACAACAATTCTTCTGAAACAGAGAGTATTGTCGAAGAAAACGATGGCACAGTTAAGTTGCCTGTAGATTGGTTCTAAAAAGCAAAAAGGTAACGGAATTTTCCGTTACCTTTTTTAGTTGAAAGTTAAAAATTTAAAATTGAAAATTGTCGTGCGCTGCGCACCATTATATAAAACGGACGAGTGATATTCGTCCGTTTTTGCCTTCCCCTCTAGGGGAAGGGGGACCGCCTAGGCGGTGGATGAGGTGTTAATAAAACAATCTTAATTAACACCTCATCAGTCGCGTTGCGACAGCTTCTCCTCAAGGAGAAGCCTTTTATATCACCTAAACGTTTATTTTTGTAAATCCTCTAGTAGCGTTTTTATATCTTTATATACGTAGTCGGGATTTACTCCGTATTTTTTAATATCTTCCATAGTACCTTCGCCCGATAGTACAAAAATACTATTTACCCCTGCATTTACGCCGCAGGCAATATCGGTATAGAGTCGGTCGCCGACAAGCGCAGTCTGCTCGCGCGAAATGGCAGTTTTTTCTACCGCTAAATCAACCATCAAAGAATTTGGTTTACCTATAAAGAATGGCCTTTTACCGGTGGCGTTATATATCATTTCGCTAACCGAGCCGCAGTCAGGCACAGAGCCGTACCACGTAGGACAAACTAGGTCCGGGTTGGTAGCAACGTATTCAATATCATCACGCAAGAGTATACACGCGTCCTCTAGTTTTTTGAAGCAAAGCTCTGTATCAAAACCCATGCAAAGACAGTCGATACCGTCCTCTAATTTATCGGTTATAGGTAGTCCCTCTTTTATAAGTTGGCTTTTAAAAGACTCGGTACCAAGCGCGTATATCTTTTTGTGATTTTTAGGTTTTAGATAAAACACAGTAGCGTCAACCGAAGTTAAAAAATCGTCGGCAGTAGCGTCAATACCAAGACTTTTTAATTTTTCGATATACTTATCCACGCTTTTAGACGAATTATTGGTAAGAAACATATATTTTCCACCAACACTCTTTACGTATTCTAAAAAGTCGATAACCCCGTCAAACAGGTCGTTATCTAGATATATCGTCCCGTCCATGTCAAGCAGATAAAGTTTTACGTTTTTTAATTTTTGCATTATTTACTCCTGTTTTGTGTTGCTACAATATTGCTGCCAAACACGTCTTTTATAATTATATCGCCTACCGATATTGGTAATTTTGCAGTAATGGAATTTATAATCTGCATACACTCTTGCATTTTTTCTTTTGGTATGGTGGTGTCTGTCTTAACCGACACTAGACCACCATCCTCGCAAAGCACGGTCGAGGTCACTGTACGCATTGGATTAGTAAGCTCGTTTTTGGCATAAGCCTCACCTTTTGGACAGGTGTTGCCGCTTACCGATACTACTCCGTTTTTTTCAGTTACAACCAATTCACAACCAAGAGGACACACAATACAAGTTAGCTTCTTTTCCATATTATTGCACCTCCAAGCAAAAATCAAGCGTTTTTGCATTTTTTAATTGCTCGGCTGTAATGGTAACGTACTCCATCTCGCCCGGCGCTAACCTTGGTTTGCGTTTTGACAATACAACCTTATCGCCGTCCCTAACCAATATTTTTGCGTTTTTATAAATATCGTTTACCCTAAAATAAACCTTAACGTCCTTTTGCTCGGTAATTTTTTGCGGCACTGTGTATCTTATTTTTCCGTCGGCGTTAATTACTATGTTGGTTTTATCTTTTTGCCGTCCGTTTATATAATCGGCGGCAGCTTTACCCGCGATTTCGGCCTCGCCCGACACAAAATCAACCAAATCGTGCACATGCAAAACGTTGCCGCACGCAAAAATGCCATCACACGAGGTTTGTCTGTTTTGATCAACAATTGCGCCGTTTGTTATTGAACTAATATCTACGTTAGCGCCTTTGGATAACTCGTTTTCGGGAATAAGTCCGACCGACAACAAAAGCGTATCACAAGGAATATATTTCATTGTTTCGCAAATTGGCTTTTTGTTTGCGTCCACCTTTGCTATGGTTACGCCTTCCAGACGTTCTTTGCCGTGTATTTCAACTACAGTATGCTGGAGTAGTAGTGGTATATCAAAATCATTAAGACATTGCTCGATATTTCTAGCAAGTCCGCCCGAATAAGGCATAAGCTCGCAAACGGCGTGTACCTTTGCTCCCTCTAAAGTCATGCGACGCGCCATAATAAGACCGATGTCGCCGCTACCTAAAATAACTACGTTTTTCCCGGGCAAAAATCCCTTTGTATTTACAAATTTTTGCGCCGTGCCCGCGCTATATATTCCCGCCGGGCGAGTACCCGCAATATTGAGCGCACCTTTTGAACGCTCGCGACAACCCATAGCAAGAATAATTGCTTTTGCCTTTATTTGAAATATGCCATCCTCGGAATTTGTGGCAGTAACAACCTTATCGGGCGTTACGTCTAGCACCATAGTATTAAGTTTGTGCTCAATACCTAATTCTTTAACGCGTTTTTCGTATTTCCACGCGTACTCTGGGCCTGTTAGTTCTTCACCAAATTTATGTAGTCCAAATCCGTTATGAATACATTGCTGCAAAATACCGCCGAGTCCGGCGTCGCGTTCTAATATTAAAATATCGCGCACGCCACTTTCATAAGCCGCAATAGCAGCGCTCATACCTGCAGGACCGCCGCCTATTATAACTAGGTCTTTCATTGCGACTTGCCTCCTTTGGTTTGACATAAATTTATTTTTGATTCGCCGCCAAACTTAGTTATCTCATCAAAAGGAACACATAGCTCTCGAGATAAAATTTCGGTTATATAGGGTCCGCAAAAACCGCCTTGACAGCGCCCCATTTGAGCGCGTGTTCTGCGCTTGATTCCATCTAAATCTCTCGCTTTGGGATTGCGATGAATGGCGGCTAATATCTCGCCCTCGGTAATACCTTCGCAACGACAAACAATTCTGCCGTAGGCGGGGTTGTTTTTTATCATTTTGTTTTTTTCTTCTATTGTAGCATCGCAAAAAGCGTGTGCCGATTCTCTACAAGGATTGTACGTAGAATTTTCTTTTAATTCTAGCCCGTTTTCTTTTAACAAATTAACAACGTACTCTGCAATCGCAGGCGATGCCGAAAGACCCGGTGACTCAATGCCCGCAACGTTGATAAAGTTTTGTTTTGGCGAATTTATTATAAAATCGCCGGTGCTACCTACCGCACGAAGTCCGCAAAAAGAGGTTATGGTTTTACCGATAGGCACCGCTACCACATTTTGTTTTGCGTTTTCTATTATATCTTCAAATCCGCCTTGAGTGGTTGATTTATTTTCTTTATCATCGATATCGACCGAGGTTGGACCTAAAAGCAAATTGCCATGAACGGTAGGTGTTACCAAAATGCCCTTGCCCATTTTTGACGGGGTTCTAAAAATGGTGTGCGATACAAGATTGCCCGCCTCTTTATCAAGCAATATATATTCACCGCGACGAGCGTGCACGTTAAAACTATTATCTCCAACCATTTTTGCAATTTCATCGCTATATAAACCGGCGCAATTTATAACGTATTTTGCTTTAATGCTATCGTTGCGCGAAAATATTTCATAATCATTATCGTCGCGCTTAATACCTGTAACCTCAAAATTACATTTTAACTCGGCGCCGTTGTCCATAGCGTTGCCAATAGCCGCTATTGTAAGGTCATACGGACACACTATTGCTCCTGTAGGAGCGTACAAAGCGCAACTTACGCTATCTGAAATATTGGGTTCAAGCGCTTTTAGTTCATCCTTTTCAAGAATTTTTAACCCTTCGACTTGATTTTTTATGCCTCTTTGCAAAAGCGTGTTTATAGTTGCGCGATCCTCGTCATCAAAACCGATTACAAGCGAACCGTTATTTTTATAATGTACACCAAGCTCACGGCAAACCTCGGGCATCATTTTAGAACCCTTTACGTTAAGTTGCGCCTTTAGGCTACCTTCTTTTGCATCGAATCCTGCGTGAACAATAGCAGAATTAGCCTTTGTTGCGCCCATAGCAACGTCGTTTTCTTTTTCGAGAATACAAATTTTTAAATCATATTTTGACAAAGCGCGAGCTATAAGACCGCCTATAACTCCAGCTCCGATAATTGCTATATCATACATTGCCGCATCCCCCTATTGACAAGGCTAAATTATATATATTATAATAAAACAATCAAAAACGAGTGTCAATAAACGGCTGTAATATAGATAAACAATCAAAAACGCTCAAAAGAGGGATAAAATGCTAAAAGAAGAACGATATGATAAAATTCTTGCGATTTTAGAAAAAGAAAAATACGTTTCGGCTCAAAAATTAAGCAAGTTGCTTTTTGTAAGTTTGCCAACCGTTCGCCGCGACCTTGCAGAGCTTGATCGCCGAAATCAAATAATCAGAAGTCATGGTGGCGCAAAGGCGATTGAGCCCGAGCATATAGTAGCGCCCCTCGATTTTAGAAAAACCGTTCACTCTAATCAAAAGCGCCAGCTTTGTCAAGCGGCGGCAAACTTGGTAAATGATAATGAAATTATTTTTATAGACTCATCAACCACCACGCTTCAGATGGCCGACTTTTTGGGCGAAAAAAAGAATATTACCGTAATTACAAACGGCATAACGCTTGCCGCTTTGTTGGTTCAAAAAGGCATTAAAACCTACTGCACAGGCGGTGAAATTTTTGAGAATTCGCTAGCGCATTTTGGTAGCTTTGCCGAAGAATTTATACAAAAATTTAATATAGACGCCGTATTTTTTTCTTGCCACGGAGTAAACGAAAAAGGAATGCTTGCCGACCCGTCGCTACCCGAAACACAAATCAGAAAGGTTGCCATAAATCAGTCTAAAAAGTCGGTATTTCTTTGCGACGAGTCAAAATTTTTTCTTTCTACGCCGTATAATTTAATGCATATTGGCGAGGTGGATTATATTATTACCGATTCGGATAGTATATATCGTTTTGTAGATAATAAAAACAAAATATTTGTCGTATAAAAAATAAAAAGCGAGGTTTTCCCTCGCTTTTTTGTTTTTATCACCCTTTTTTCTAAAAGTCAATTTATCGTTTCTTGACATTACCCGTCTTTTAGAATAAAATTGATATATAAAACAAAAGGGGTTTTATTATGAAAAAACTTTTAGCTCTTTTATTATCTATTGTACTCGTTTTCTCGCTTGTGGCTTGCGGTGAAAATACTGCCGACAATACCGACAACACTGAAAACACAGTAGTAGAAACCAAACCAAAAACCGAAATCAACATAACCAAAGACGAGGTTCAAAAAATAATAAACGGGGAGTTTACCGCTCCAAAAAACGTTATCATAATTATTGGCGACGGTATGGGACCAAACGACATTACCCTTGCCGAGCAAAAGTTAGATAGCGTTTATGACTTTGGTCTAGTGCTAAACCAAATTAAAAACACAGGTTTTGTCACCACTCGCTCTGCTAGTGACGATATTACCGACTCTGCGGCAGCCGCTACCGCGCTTGCAACGGGCACAAAAACCACCAACGGCTATATTGGTGTTGACCCTAGCGGCAACGAGCTTTTAAATATTACTGAAATTGCTCGTCAAATGGGCAAAAAGGTAGGTATTGTTACCGACGACAAGCTCTCGGGCGCTACGCCATCGGCCTTTACCACGCACAATATCTCTCGCGATAACACTTCCGAACTAATAAGCTCTATCATCAAAACAAAAGCCGACGTATTTATGGGCGAGGGTTATAACAACGTTTTTGGCCCTATCGATTCAGAGGCTCGCGCGATTTTAGACAACGAGTACGTTGTTGCAAAAGATTTCAAGAGCTTTGACACTGCTCTAGACAGTGATCCCAATAACCAAAAGAAGTTTTTGGGCATTATCGACAAATACTCTAGTGTGGCATCTGATCATTTGGCTCTTGCAACACAAGTGGCTCTCGACCGACTACAAAACGAAAACGGATTTTTCCTTATGATCGAGGGTTGCGGCACTGATAAATTTGGTCAAAACAACAACATAAACGGCAAGCTTAATTCTGTGGTTACTCTCGACCGCACAGTTGCGGCTGTACTAAAGTTTATGAAAGAAAATCCCGACACCTTGCTAATCGTTACGTCTGACCACGATACAGGCGGCGCAAAACTACCCAAGGGCGACGAAAGCCTTTCTTCACTTCTTACTACCAAAGAGCACACCGCCACCGACGTGCGCGTGTTTGCGGTAGGCAAGGGAAGCGAATACTTTGCAAGCAAAACAGTAGATAACACCGACGTTGCCAAATTCTTAATCGCGGCAGTAAAGGGTGAATAAATAAAACGGAGAGATTTTAATGGATGAATTTATAATTATGCTTCGCAACGTGCTATTGTTTGTAGCGCTGGCGATACCAGGTTATTTGCTTGTAAAATGCAAAATGCTAAAACCCGAACAGTCTGGCGTGCTTTCAAAGATACTTATGTATCTTGCAATGCCGTTTCTTATTTTTTCGGGCGTGGTAAAAAACCTTAATTTTGATAAAGACACCCTTCTTATGATGGGTATTGTCGCTTTAATTGGTATAGTATATATCTTTGTTATGTTTTTTGCATCTGCTCCGCTTGTTGCGATGGAAAAAGACAAAAAGACCGCCGGTATGATGCGCTTTTGCGCCGTTTTTGCAAACAACGGATTTTTAGGTTTGCCTCTTGCGGCGGCGGTATTTGGCGCAGAGTCAACCGTTTTTGCTATACTTATTCTTTTAAACATTATCAACAACGTGCTTATGTATACGCTCGGCGCATATCTAACCACAGGGGACAAGAAAAACATCAACTTTAAAAAAGCATTTTTTAATCCTGTGCTAATCGCGTTTATTGTAGGTTGCGCGTTTAATCTATTGAACGTTCAATTCAACATAAGCGAAAACGTGCCCGAGATAATCAAATTCTCTGATAATTTCTATAACATAGTTACACCAATTTCTATGACTATTATCGGTATAAAACTTGGCACAGTTAAGTGGTCTGCGCTATTTAAATCGGGCAAACTATACTACGTTTCATTACTAAAACTAGTTGTATTCCCCGTTGCTATAACTGCGCTTTTAATCGCGCTAAAATCAATTTCACTAGATATTGATATGCAAAGTGTAATACTCGCGGTGTTTGTTGCGTTCTCTATGCCAACGGCAGGTCTTGCGGCAACGTTTGCCGACGAATTTGGCGGCGACAGTAACAATGCTGTTATCTTCACTCTTGGCACAACGGTACTTTCGGTAGCAACAATACCTACAATTTATTGGTTGGTTAATATTTTAATAAAATAAAAATAGTCATATCGGAACGACACGCAGGTCGTTTCCTACGATGAATAAATTTTTTATTGTAGGGGACGATGCCCACATCGTCCCGCTAAGGTTTGAACAAATTACAAACGGGACGTCGAAGGCGCCGTCCCCTACGAATATATAAAGCGAGGTGAAATTCACCTCGCTTTTGTTCTTTTTTATTCTTCTGTTTCTGCTTTTTTGCCACAGCCAGGGCAGAATTTACCAACAAACTCTCTGCCGCACTCACACTTGTGAGCTTCTCCAACAGGTTGTTGCGCATTATATTGTGGTTGTTGCTGCGCGGTGTATGGTGGCTGTTGTGGTGGAGCGTAGTTTGGTTTTGAAGCGCTCTTATAATTAATTATTGTAGCGTATGTAGGCGTTTCTTCAATAATGGTTGTGCCATATTTTAGTTCTTCTATTCTATCGGTTACGTAGTCGTAAATTGCTTCCATCAAAACGTTTGTAACGCCGTTTTTTCCTTCTTCAAAAGTAAACGTGTTTTCAGAAAACATGTTACTATCTTTGTTATTCATTTGCATAGAGGACGTTTCAAATTGCAAGTAACCAATTAAACTGCCCGATTTTTTAAACTGAACACCTACAACGTCACACAAAAAAATTGTCTTTTCGCCGTCGGTAAAGTTGCCTGTAATAAAACTGCCTGCGGTCTTTTTGGTGTCTATAACACATTTTGTATCATAAAGTTTTAAAGATCTGCCACGAACACCTTCGAGAGCACAAATAAGGTTTGCCATAATTCAAGTCCCCTTTAATATTTTTTATTGATTATAACACATATAATTTTAAAAGTAAATTATTACAACATAAATTCCTTTTATCGCCATTTAAAGATTTTGTTGTAGGGATGAGCATTGCTCATCCGTTATATAATTTTTCATTATAATACAAAAAAGCGACGTTTTGCCTCTTTTTATTTATATCAAAACTCGTGTGCTATAAACAGCACACTTGACACGTCATAATAATACCATCAACTTTTGGAGGTATTGTTATGGAAAATAAGAACGTAGTTATTGTAAAACATCATCCGCGTCCGCTCCTTTATAGTAACCCTTTTTACACCACCCAGTGCCCCGATTTAGAGGATAGAATCATTATCGATACTACCTCTCGCAACCGCGACCAATTTTTCTCGCACCAGTTGTCACCTTTTTACGTAGGTCCTGTAACCGGTCCCGATGGCGCAACGGCTGCCAACCTTGAGGTGTTTTGGCAAAACGGTAAGGTGTTTCCGCACCATGATGATGGTGGAAAACCAAACCAAGATTACTTTGTTTATAGAAAGAAAATGTACGAATCCAAACCTGGTGAAATACCTAAAACTCAACTTCGTCATCCGTATCGTGAGTTTGGTTACGATGCCGACGATATGTTGTATTGGGCTTGGTGGAACGAGGATTCTCGTGAGTACGAACGTCTTTCTTACCTTACGGCTCGCAAGAAGGTTTACGTGCCTGAGTACGCCAAACTGATTGCCGATTCACCTGCGATAAAGTATATGAAAAAACTTTTGGATGAGGGTAAAAAAATAGCTCTGCTCGACTTCGATGGGTTTAATTATTACTGTGATGAGGCGATGAAGATTCGTTATCGAGCATACGTTTTAAAGTGTAGAAAAAACAAACAGCCCGTACTTTTGACCGAGAAGGATTTTACAAATATTAAAGATATGAAATCCGCCGTCGATTTCGCCGACATGCCCGTAGGTCACGCCTTTGTGGTTAAGGCTCTGCTCCAGGGGGATATCGAGGTTAAAGATGGTAAAGTAATTGATCATTCTGGTATTCTTTCGTAAATATATTTGTTGGGCGGGGTATTTTACCCCGCCTAGCGCCCACTTGACAAGAATAAAACATAATAATATAATATTTATTGCAATGAATATATAAGGAGTAAATAAAATGGTAGAAAAAATTTCAGTTTCACGCGATGAAGTTATCCACTTTTCATGGCTTGATCATACTTGGGTATATATTTATTACGATAATAACGAACTATTTAAAAATAAGTTGTTTACAAGACTGTTGGTTGCGTTATTTAAATATGGAATTAAAGAAGTGACCGGCAAACCTTTTGATGAGATAACGCACGAAGGCAGCTATATTTTTATAAAATACGACACCAACGAGATAATCGACATTTTAAAAAAGACCTGCGCTTGGCTTTTAGACGGTAACATGGTAGTAAAAGAGCCCGATAGCGAAAAAGGTAAGTTTTTTATAGAAAATATAGAAATTTACCGTTGTTTTGTGCAAGAAACCCTAAAAATTCTCGAAGAAAAGAAATATAAATATTATTTTCAACGCGTTGACGGCATGAACTAATATATTGTAGGGATGAGCATTGCTCATCCGTTATATAATTTTTCATTATAATATGAAAAAGCGAGGTGAATATCACCTCGCTTGTTTGTTACTTGTTCAATTGTTTTTTAAACTCTTTATAAAACCAGAAAAAGTATGCTACAAGCGCAACAATTACGCTTACTATTATATCTAATCGACCAAAACAATATTTATCTATAAAATCAAAATAGCTATATACCCAAGACACATTGAACGTGATGCACAACCATTCAAAAATCAAGATTACGTGCGCAATAATAGTTGAATACAATATAGCAAATCCTAATCCTGCAATGTACGGAACAACATGCTTTGGAATTATACCTTTCCAAAACATATCTGGTCTATCATAGATTATTTGCGAACAATATGCGGTGTATTTTGTTTCGTTAGTATAAACAGTTTTATATTTAAAATAGCTATAATAAGAAATTATAAATATAAAGATAAAGACTAAAATATTTGCTATTATCAAAGATGCCCACCCTAAGCCGCACTCAGCAACCAAAGGATTTGCCTCCATAAACAAATCGGGGGTGTTGATAAAGGTTAGTAAACCATCTATTATCATCAACAGAAAAAGCACAGAAATTAAAATCCAAAATTTAATTTTCTTCATAATTTTACCACCTCTATTGTTATTATATCATATTACACTTCAAAAGTAAATTCTTGTAGTATAAATTCATTTATCACCATTTTAAGATTTTGTCGTAGGGCACGGCCTATGTGCCGTGCCGTCACGGAACGACACGCAGGTCGTGCCCTACATAAATTTTTAATAAACGGACGACCAATGGTCGCCCCTACAAATATTAAAGCCTCCCTCGCCTAGAGGGGTGCGGGTATCCTGTGGATACCTCTGCAAAGCAGAAGCACCGACCGAAACGGCAGTTGAGACGGGGACCGCTTGCGGTGGAGGGATACAATATCCCCCAGTCAGCTTCGCTGACAGCCCCCTTTAGGCAAGGGGGCCTTTATTAAGAAGGAGAATTTATATATGAAAGCAACAGGAATAGTTAGAAGAATTGACGACCTTGGGAGAGTCGTTATCCAAAAAGAGATTAGAAGAACAATGAGAATTCGCGAGGGAGAGCCTCTGCTGACAACATTGACACCAATTGACAAGTTTTGCTGGGCGATACATAGTGTGGTGGAAAGATATAAAGCGAGATTGTTTTTATCTCGCTTATTCTTTTGCACCAAATTTGGTGCGTAGTTGATTATATAATGAAATTGTGATATAATAAATTAAACAAAATTTTGGGGGAATCAAAATGGCCGATGAATTTAAAATAAAAGAACAGCAACTTTTAGAACAAATTTCAGATGATAATGCCGAAGCCATGTATCTTTTAGGTCTGCATTATTATAATAACCAACGTATAGGGGAAGCGTGCGACTGGTTTGAAAAAGCATCCTTTTTGGGACACGGGGATGCCTGTTATTATCTCGGCCTGTTTCATGAAACCGAAGCCCCGACAAGCGAAAACGAAAAACACAACCTAATGCAGGCGGACATTTATTATGCAATAGGTACAGATTGCAAATCGCCGAAGGCAACTTGCAAACTGGGAAAGATGTATCTTTACGGCATACGATTAAAAGTTGATACCGAAAAAGGTATACAACTGCTTCGAAAAGCGGTAAGGCTTAAAAGTGTCGACGCCTGCGAAGAACTTGCCATTTGCTATGAAAAAGGTATCGGTGTTGAAATCGACTTAAAAAAATCAGCAAAATATGCAAAAAAGCTGCCGAGTTGGCTCAAAGCGAAAACTTATAATATCAAGTATAAATCTCCTTGTTTTACAGATACTAACAGTACAAATTTGTAAAGCAAGGAGTTTTTATATATGAAAGCCACTGGAATAGTTAGAAGAATTGACGACCTCGGAAGAGTGGTTATCCCTAAAGAAATCCGCAGAACTATGCGCATCCGCGAGGGAGACCCGTTGGAAATTTTTACCAGTAATGGTGAGGTTATTTTTAAAAAATATTCGCCTATGGGTGAATTATCGTCTTTTGCCGGTGATTATGCTGCGGCACTCGCTGAGGCGACTGCGCTTGCGGTGGTTATTTGTGACCGCGACCACTGTATTGCGGCAGGTGGCGCGCCAAAACGCGAGTTGCTTGAAAAAAGCGTTACTCCCGAGCTTGAAAAAATTGTCGAAAATCGCAAGCTATACGTATCAAATGGCGACTCGGTTTGCGCCGTTGACGGTTGCGACCGCGGTGTTGTTGTGGCAATGCCGATTATTTCGGCGGGTGATATTACCGGTTGCGTGTTACTGATAGAAAACGACGGTGTTACTACCGCTATTGACAGCGATATAAAGCTTTGCGAGGTAGCGGCAAAGTTCTTGGGCTCTAGAATAGAATAAAAAATTAAAGCCTCCTTAAAAAAGGAGGCTTTTTGTTATTACATATTGTCCTCGATGTAAGCTACAACCTGACCTACGGTCTTAAGGGTTTCGATCTTTTCATCAGGAATTTCTATTTCAAACTCGTCTTCGATAGACATAAGCATTTCTACAACGTCAAGGCTATCTGCACCAAGATCATCAGCGATGTCGGTGTCCATTGTGATGCTGTCAACGTCAGCATCAAGTTGTTCTGCCAAGATTTCTTTCATTTTTTCGAATACCATAATAGTGTCCTCCATATCAGGCGTTGCCGCCGTAATTTTTTCTTATATAAAAATAATATGTGTTAATAGCCCGTTTGTCAATAGTTTTTTTGCAAAAATTGTACTCAAAAGGCAAAATAGATATTGCATTTTATCTGCCTTTTTGATAAAATTATAAAGGAATAATATTACAATGGAGGTAGTCTAATGAAAGCCATTATTAACGGTAAAATTATACTTAAAGACCGCGTTGTAGAGAATATGGCGCTCCTTTACACAAACGTAATCGAGGGTGTTGTTCCTGCAGACAAAATTCCTGCCGACGCAGAGATTATTGACGCAAAGGGCGGTTACGTATCGCCAGGTCTTATAGACATTCATATTCACGGTTATCTAAGTAAAGACGTTTGCGACGGCGAGCGTGATAGTATTCGCACAATTGCAGGCGGTATTGTAAAGAACGGTGTTACAGGCTTTTTGCCAACCACTATGACAGTAGATATGGCGGTTATCCGCAAAGCTCTTGAGGTTTGCCGCGATCTTAAGGAAGAAAGCAAAACTTGGGCAGGCTCTACCATTTTGGGTTGTCACGCAGAGGGTCCATTTATCTCTGAAAGCAAAAAAGGCGCTCAAGACCCTAAATACATACTAAAGCCAGACGCTAAGTTTGTAAAAGAATATGCAGATATTATCAAGATTATCACACTCGCTCCCGAGTGCGATACCGAGGACTTTGCCGCTATTCGCGAAATTACCCGCGATACCGACGTTGTAATCTCGATGGGTCACACCAGCGCAGATTATGATACCGCAATGGCAAGTACCAACGTGGGCGTTAAACACGTTACCCACCTATTTAACGCTATGACACCACTCGCTCACAGAGCCCCAGGTGTTGTTACCGCAGCATTTAACAGCGACGTTTCTTGCGAGGTTATCGTAGATACCTTCCACGTAAACGCTTGCTTCTATGACTTGCTTTATAAGATCAAGGGCAGAAAGCTCTGCTTTATTACCGACTGTTTGCCGGCAGGTGGTCTACCTTATGGCGAATATACCTTGGGCGGCACAAAGATTATCTATAACGATATTGTTTGCCGACTTGAAGACGGTACTGTTGCAGGTAGCGTACTACCGCTTAACCAAGGTGTTTGGAACGTTTACACCAACTCTAACATTCCACTACACGAATGTGTAAACGGCGCAACCCTAAACCCTGCTACTACAATCGGCGTGGCTGACCGCAAGGGTTCACTTGACGTAGGTAAAGATGCTGACATTATCATTACTGATGACAGCTTTAACGTACAAAAAACCATTATCGGAGGAGAAATTAGATATGAATCTTAAAGTAAAAGCTAAACTCGACCCACAATTTGCCCCAATGTCTGTTGTTTGCCGCGAAATGCGCGAAGCAACCGCTGCTGACGGTCAAGACATCGTTATCGCAGTAGAGCGTAACAAGGGCTACACCACAACTTACAAGACCCGTATTTTTAAAGATGGTACAGGTCATGATGCAGAAAACTACGCTTTTGTTGAGCGTATTGTTAAAACTCTTTTGTGGGTTGCAGGCGGTTATAAAATTATCATCGCAGGTAGCGACACAGTAGCAGCAAAAATTGCCGAGGCTTATAGCTATGGCGGCGCGCGTGACTTTGACGTTAAGTTTATGGAACGCGTTTATGAAGAAAAGTTTAGCGTGTCAAGCGTAGCACTCCAAGACGCACCTAAGGATAAGTCATCTGCTTCTCCTGTTGGTCGTCATCTTGACGGTTGCCGCATCGGTTTTGACGCAGGCGGTTCTGACCGTAAGGTTAGCGCAGTTATCGACGGCGAAAGCGTTTACTCTGAAGAGGTTGTTTGGTTCCCTAAGACCAACTCTGACCCAGAATACCACTATCAAGGCATTCTTGAGGCTATGAAGACTGCCGCTTCTAAAATGCCACGCGTTGACGCAATTGGCGTATCAAGTGCCGGCGTTTACGTTGACAACCGCATAATGGTTGCTTCTCTCTTTATCAAGGTTGGCGACGAAGACTTTGAAAAGAAAGTTAAGAATATGTACATCGACGTAGCAAAAGAAATTGGCGAAAATATTCCAATAGAGGTTGCAAACGACGGTGACGTTACTGCTCTTGCAGGCGCAATGAACCTTAACGAAAACGCAGTTCTTGGTATCGCTATGGGTACAAGTGAGGCTGCAGGTTACGTTGACCCACAGGGTAATATCACAGGTTGGCTTAACGAGCTTGCATTTGCTCCTGTTGATTTCTGCACCGACGCTATGGTTGACGAGTGGTCAGGCGACTACGGTTGCGGCGTTAAGTATTTCTCACAAGACGGCGTTATCAAGCTTGCTCCATTTGCAGGCATCGAGCTTGACGAGGCTCTCTCTCCTGCTGAAAAGCTTAAGGTTGTTCAAAACCTTATGAAGGAAGGCGACGAAAGAGCAGCAGCTATCTACGATACAATCGGCGCATACTTTGGTTATGCAATCGCTTACTATTCAGAGTTCTATGATATTAACCACGTTCTTATCATGGGCCGTGTAACAAGTGGTAAGGGCGGCGAAATCTTGCTTGAAAGAGCACAGGAAGTTCTTGATAAAGAATTCCCAGAGCTTGCTAAGAAGGTTAACCTTAACATTCCTGATGAAAACGCACGTCGCGTTGGTCAGTCTGTTGCAGCAGCAAGCTTGCCAAAGCTTAACTAATAAACAAAATTTAACCCCGAGGATAATTCCTCGGGGTGTTTTTATTTTGTATAAAATTCGTCATCTTCCCATTTTGCAGGATTATTTTCAATATATTGCCATATTTCCTTATAATCCTGCTCACCACGAATAACGTGGTCGTAAAACCTTGGTTGCCAGATGTTTTTGGTGTATTCTTTATTGCAAAATCTTTTAAAGGTAGATACAAAACGTGAAACGACAGAATTTACATTTGTAGGGACAGGCGTCCCCGACTGTCCGTTTTCGGATTTTATTATACTTATTAACAAATGTATATGATTAGGCATTATTACATATTTATCAACCGATAGATTATCATAAAAATTGCTAATTTCGTTTATATATTTTTTAGCAATTTTTCCATAGTTTGATAATATTGTTTTCGGACAGTCGAGGACGCCTGTCCCTACGACTATATTTGATAATATTTCTTTTCTATTTTGGGTGCATATTGTAATAAAATATGCTCCTTGCGTATTATAATCATAATTTTTTAATCTTATTGGTTTTCGTTTTGGCAAATTATTTAATATTTTCATAATTTCTTTTTATAACGTCTTCTCCGCGCCAGGTATATGGGCGATTGTTTGTGTCCTCGCCTATTACGTATTCGTCGCGATAACCGTCTATAAATGCCGCTATGTAGGTGCATTTTGCGTTTTTGTTCATAGGACACGCTTCCCCGCATATATCACAACCCCACAAAATACCGTTTTGCCTCAAAATTTGTAGCTCGCTATCGTCGAGCTTCTTTTTTTGGCTTAAATTTGAAAGGCAATTTGACTTATCAAGCGCAATAGGACAGGTGTTTTTACATTTTCCGCAGTGGGTACACTCGCCATACTTGTTTTCACACTCAATCTGGAGGTCGGTTACTATCTCGCCCAAGAATACAAAACTACCGTAATCGGGGGTTATTAGCAGCCCGTTGTCACCTTTTACACCAAGTCCTGCCTCGGCGGCGGCGTGTACCTCTGGTATGGGGGAATTGTCGCAAAAATATTCAAAAGCGAAATCACCATACTTTTGTTTTAAAACGTCGCACGCATCACTTAACGCCTCGCCCACCACGATATGATAATCTGGCACTGCGGCGTAACGGCTTAAAAACTTTGGCTCGGTTTCCTTTACTTTATAAGGAAAGGTGCATATTATTATTGTTTTTGCATTTTGGGGCAGGCGCGATTTTGCCCTGCAGTCAAGTAAATGTTCTTTTACGCTGTCAAAAGCGCAAAAACCGACATTTTTAACGCCGATAGAGCCTAAAATGTCGGTAATTGTCGATTTAATCATTTTCTTACACCTTCAAAAAAATCGGTAAGTATTTTTTTACACTCGTCTTCCTTTACCCCACCATAAACGGTAGTACCTGCGGCAAAGGGTAACGAGGTTATACTGGTAACTGAATCTATACAGCCCATAGACAAATCGTAAGCGCCAAAAACAACCTCTTTTATTCTAGCGTTTACAATAGCGCCCGCGCACATAGGACACGGTTCGAGCGTGACGTAGATTGTGCAATCGTCAAGTCGCCAATCGCCCAATTTTTTGCAAGCGTTGTTTATGGCCTCGGTTTCGGCGTGGGAAAGAGCATTTTTCTTTTGCTCGCGCATATTATACCCCTCGCCTATTATCTCGCCGTTTTTTACTATTACTGCGCCAACCGGCACTTCGCCCTCGGCCGCCGCCTTGCGAGCAAGCTCGATGGCTCTTATCATAAATTCACTTTTCATAGACCTATACTCTCTGTTATGCGCTGCACAGTTAATTTAAAAACATCAAAATAACTTAATGCCTCATAAATATTTAAACAAATAAATAATATGATTGCCCATGACGTAAATAGTGAAATATACTTTTGTTTTTCTGAAAGCTTACTGTTGCTTTTTTCTATTTCATAGTTTTCGTCGGTCTTTTTAGCAAACCATAAAACACCAATAATTGCAATTAGCAAGCTTATAGCAAGAAATATTATATAAGTGATGTTTGCATTAACCGTGTTTGGCAAATAGCTATATATTACTGCAACTGCATTGTTCACACAGTGAACTAACATACTTGCCCAAATACTACCGGTTTTTACATAAACGTAACCAAAAACAAGACCAACTATCGTAGCAAAAGGTATTTGCTCAAAATTGCCGTGCATAATACCAAATACAATTGACGAAGCAATTATAGCAAAGCCTTCGCCGTGCTTTTTAAGAAGCCCCAGCACAATACCGCGACAGGCAAATTCTTCTACTATTGCCGGTACTATTGCGGTAGCGATAAACGAAAGTAAAAATCCAAATACACCTTCCGGATTTTCACCAAAATCAACCTTATACTCTACGCCAAATCCTTCAAAAAGACTTGAAGAAAGGCTCAAAGATATGTTTGCAAAAGAGCAAAATCCAATACCAAAAAGCACAAAAGGTAAAAAAGTACCTTTTTTGGCTTTATTAAACATAATAAGCTCGCCTATTTTTAACTTTAGGCATTTGGTACTGATTATAAACGGCACTAAAAACATAAGGCAAGAAAGAATTATTTGTATTACTTGTTGTGCAGCGGGATCGTAAGTTATTTCTACAGCATCATTGTACGACATTTGAAAAATGTTCATAGTTATAAAAAGATATACGTAAGCCCAAATATAGCTAATGCCAGAAATGGCGATAGACGGAATACCGATTGCCAAGCCCTTTTTACGAATAGACTTTTTTTCTTTTTCCTCTTCGGAATCCTGCTGTACAAAGTAAGGATTATAAGGTGGATATGGCATATTAGGGTTATTATCCCAATTTTGTTCGTTGTTATAATCGTTATAATTATTCTCGCTATTATAACCGTTAAAATTGTTATTTTCTTCCATAATAGAAATACTCCTTTTGAATATTTCCTCAAAACCTTTAAATTTTGGGCGGATTTTTAAAAATCCGCCCTGCTTTTTTATTCGTCTGCGCCGTCAACTGCGCCTGCGTCGGCATCGGCAGCTTCAGGAGCGTCGTTTACCTCGGCTTCGTCGTGCTCAGCCTTAGCAACAGAGAGTATTCTCTCGCCCTCGGCAACGCGCATTACGCGAACACCCTTTGCAGGACGAGCAAACTCAGAAATAGTATCGCCAAATATACGAATAACAATACCATTAGATGCTATCATAATAATATCTTCATTTTGTTCGATAGGCAATACTGCGGCAACATCGCCGTATTTTTCTACGCGGTAGTTGGTAAGACCCTTACCACCACGAGATTGCAAACGATAGTGAGAAATTGGGCTGATACGTCCGTAACCTGTTTCGGTAACAGTAAGAATACGTGTGTCTTCCTTACACAAAGCCATATCTACAACTATATCGTCATCGGCCATATTTATAGCCTTAACACCACGAGCGGTACGTCCCATAGAACGAACCTGATGCTCGTTAAAGTGGATTGCCTTACCCTTCTTGGTAGCAACAAGCAAGTTGTTGTCGCCATCGGTCATTCTTACGTGAGCAAGCTCGTCGCCCTCGTCGATAGAAATAGCGATAATACCACTCTTACGTGTGTTCTTAAAGTCGGAAAGTTTTGTACGCTTAACAATACCTTGACGTGTAATCATACAAATATATCTTTCGTCCTCATCGGTTGCAGTAACAGGGATAATAACGTTAATCTTTTCACCCGGCATAAGCGGTACAACGTTTACAAGGTTCATACCCTTTGACGTACGTGAGCCTTCCGGTATTTCATAAGCCTTAATGCGATATACGCGTCCAAGGTTACTAAATAGCATAATTCGGTCGTGTGAAGAACATACAAACATATTTTCAACGCTATCTTCCTCACGAGTGGTCATACCTGTAATACCGCGGCCACCACGGTGCTGAACGTTATACGTGTCTGATGGTAGACGCTTGATATAACCGTTAACAGTCTTTGTGATAACGCATTCTTCAAGCGGAATAAGGTCTTCAATATCAACCTCGCCTGCTACGTCAGAAATTTCGGTGCGTCGTTCATCGCTAAACTTATCGCGAAGATTGAGCGCTTCGGTCTTAACGATGTCAAGAATACGCTCGCGTGAAGCGAGAATTTCGTCACATTCTTTAATAAAGTCGAGTTTTTCTTGTAATTCGTCGAGAATTTTTTGTTTTTCAAGACCTGCAAGCTTACCAAGTTGCATTTGAACGATAGCGGTGGTCTGAATATCATCAAGACCAAATCTTTCGCTTAACGCTTCTTTACTTTCTTGAATAGTCTTGCTGTTACGAATAATAGCGATAACCTCGTCAATAAAGTCGAGCGCTATCTTAAGACCTTCTAAAATATGTGCGCGTTCTGCCGCTTTCTTGCGGTCAAACTCGGTACGGCGGCGCACAATCTCATACTGGAAGTCAATGCTGTTTTGGAGCATTTCTTTAAGAGTTAAAATTTGTGGCTTGCCGTTTACAATTGCCAAAAGTATTGCGCCAATTGTTGTTTGTAGCGCGGTGTAGCTGTAAATCTTGTTAAGAACAACCTGTGGGCTTGCGTCACGCTTAATATCAACAACAATTCTAATACCGCCGTCACGCTTTGATGAGTAGTCAACAACGTCGTCAATACCTTCAATGCGCTTTTCGGCAGCAAGGTCATAAATATGCTTAACAAGGTCTTGTTTACGAACCTTGTAAGGAATTTCGGTAATAACTATGCGGAATTTACCGTTCTTGGTTTCTTCAATTTCTGCCTTACCGCGAACAATTATCTTGCCGCGACCGGTAGCGTAAGCCGCGCGAATACCGCTACGGCCCATAATAATACCTCCTGTTGGAAAGTCAGGTCCCTTAATATGCTCGCAAAGTTCTGGCATATCGGCATCTGGGTTATCAATAAGACAACACATAGCGTCAATAACTTCACCAAGGTTGTGAGGTGGAATTTCGGTAGCCATACCTACCGCGATACCACTTGAACCGTTTACAAGCAGTTGTGGAAAACGAACAGGAAGAACCTCTGGCTCTTCGAGTCGGTCATCGTAGTTAGGAAGCATATTTACAGTATCTTTCTTGATATCATCAAGCATACTGTATGAAAGACGATTCATCTTAGACTCGGTATAACGATAAGCCGCTGCCGGGAAACCGTCTATATTACCAAAGTTACCGTGACCGTCAATAAGAGGATAACGTAGCGAGAAATCCTGCGCCATACGAACCATTGCGTCGTAAACGCTGGCGTCACCGTGCGGATGATAACGACCAAGCACAGAACCTACTGTGTCGGCGCACTTACGATGCTTTCCGTCAGGAGAAAGACCGTTTTCAAACATTGTGTAAAGAATTCTTCTATGAACGGGCTTAAAACCGTCGCGTACGTCAGGAAGCGCACGACCAACAAGTACCGACATAGAGTATTGTAGCATACTGCTCTTTACTTCATCAGTAATTTCAACAGGAAGAATGGTAGTTTCTTCATTACTGGGCCAATAAACTTTTTCTTGTTTTGCCATTTTTCTTTCTCCTTTCCTTAAATATCCAAATCAGTCGCATAAATTGCGTTTTCTTCAATAAATTTACGTCTTGGCTCTACCTCTTCGCCCATCAAAACGGTAAACGTTTCGTCAGCGAGAGCGGCATCGGCCATAGTAACGCGTAAAAATGTTCTGCGTTCTGGGTCAAGTGTTGTTTCCCAAAGCTGGTCAGGGTCCATTTCACCAAGACCTTTGTAACGCTGAACGTCAACGTTGCCGCCAAGTTCTTCTATTTTTGCAACCTTTTCTTCATCGGTAAATACGTCAAAGTGTTGTTTACCCTTTGAAATACGATAAAGAGGTGGTTGAGCAAGATAAATATGACCTGTTTCAATAAGTTCTGGCATATAGCGGAAGAAGAAGGTCAAAAGAAGTGTTCTAATATGGCTACCGTCGACGTCGGCATCGGCCATGATAACGATTTTATCATAACGAAGCTTGGTTATATCAAAGTTTTCGCCAATACCGGCACCTAAAGCGGTAATAACAGGCGTTAACTTTTCGTTGCCATATACCTTATCTTCTCTAGCCTTTTCAACGTTAAGCATTTTACCCCAAAGTGGCAAAATAGCCTGATAGGTTGAGTTACGTCCCTCAACCGCGCTACCACCCGCAGAGTCACCCTCTACGATGTAAATTTCGGTCTTGGTCGGATCGTTAGAGATACAGTCTTTTAGTTTTTCAGGCATACGGGTTTTACTACCGATACCTGCCTTGTTACGTGATGCCTCACGAGCTTTTTGAGCAGCCTCACGCGCGTTAGACGCAGCAACTGCTTTTTCTATAACTATCTTTGAATCAGCAGGATTTTCTTCTAAATATTTGTAAAGCTGATCGTTTACAATATCACGAACCAACTGACCAATAGAAGTATTACCAAGTTTAGCCTTTGTTTGGCTTTCAAACTGCGCGTTTGAAAGTTTTACCGATACAACGGCTACAAGACCTTCCATAACGTCGTCGGCTTTAAGATTATCGGAAGATTCCTTTAACTTTTTAAAGTCGTGAGCATATTTATTTACAACACGGCTAACAGTCTGACGGAATGCCTGCTCGTGAGTACCACCGTCGATTGTATGTAGCGTGTTTGCAAATGAAAGAATCTTGCTATCGTAAGCGGTTGACCACAAAAGCGCGATTTCGGCAAGTTCGTCACCCTTTGAGCCGGAAAGATATATTACGTCATTGATAAGGCTTTCTTTTTTGATACCTGCAAGCAAATATTCAACGTAAGATTTAATACCACCCTCAAAGCAAAGGTCATCACTCTTGCCAATGGTAGCAATATTCTCGTCAGTTCTCTTATCGGTAAGAACAACGCGAATACCGGCGTTAAGAAACGCCTGCTCACGAAGACGATTTAGAAGAATATCGTAATCATAAGTAGTGGTATCGGTAAATATTGTTGGGTCTGGTTTAAACGTTACGGTTGTACCTGTTTCGTTGGTATCACCAATTATCTCAAGGTCGGTTACAATATTACCTTTTTCATAACGTTGCTTGTAAATATGTGTGCCGTCTTTAACCTCTACTTCAAGCCAATTTGAAAGAGCGTTAACAACCGACGCGCCAACACCGTGCAAACCGCCGGATACTTTGTATCCTCCACCGCCAAATTTACCACCCGCGTGAAGAATGGTAAATACAACGGTAACTGTAGGAATACCTTTTTGAGCATTCATACCTACAGGAATACCACGACCATTATCTTTTACACGAATAATACCATCGTCAAGTATTTCTACTTCAATTTTTGTACAATAACCCGCAAGCGCTTCGTCGATAGAGTTATCTACGATTTCATAAACGAGGTGATGAAGTCCTCGCTCACCGGTAGAACCAATATACATACCGGGACGCTTTCTAACAGCTTCTAGACCTTCTAGTACCTGTATAGACGATTCGTCATATTTTTCAGTTACGGGCAAATTTAATTCTTCGCTCATTTTAAAACTCCTTATCAAAGTGAATCTATATAGCCAGTACGCTTAAGTAGCGTTGAAGACGAAATTTGTGAAATATAAATTTTTGAGTCTTTCATTGTTTTACCTGCCACCACAAAAGAACGAGGCAAATCATAACTTATTGTTATTACTCTACCCTCTTTTTCGGCTTTGTTTAAAAAGTCGCGTGTTCTTTTTGAAACAGAGGTATTCTCAAGATCAAAAATTCCTATTATTTCGTTTGTCGGCAGCATTACGTTATTTCCTAAATGTATATACATTAAATAACACCACCGTTTTTTATAGTAATTACCTTGCCGTCTTTTAAATTTTTTATATTAGACGTATCACAACAGGTAATAAATGATTGCCAATTTTTTATATGATTTAAAATATAGTTTTGACGGTTTTCGTCAAGCTCGCTCATAACGTCATCAAGTAGGCAAATTGGGTATTCGCCGCTCACCTCTTTAATAACCTCTGCTCCTGCGAGTTTAAGCGCCAACGCCACGCTACGCTTTTGACCTTGTGAGCCAAAAGAACGCGCATCAATACCATTTATTTCAAAACTTATATCATCTCTGTGCGGTCCTACCGAAGTAGTCGCGTTAAACATATCAATCTCGCGTGATTTTTCTAGCTTTTCTAAATCTAGTATTCCGCTTTTTGATATATAAGAAATTTTTATAATTTCTTTACCAGATGATATACCACCATATATATTAGAAACGTATTTATTAAGAATATCGACGTATCTTTTGCGATATTTACTTATTTTATTACCCATATCAACTATTTCGTTTTCAAATACGTCAAGCATTATCGAAACAGTTTTATCGTAGCGGTAATCTTTAATTATTTTGTTTCGTTGCATTACCGCGCGAGAGTAATTTCTTAACATTTCAATATAATTTGGATAAAGTTGACCTATAGCAATATTTAAAAATTGCCTTCTTTTATCTGGTCCGTCGGTAACAAGTGTTAAATCAGATGGAGAAAATATAATCGCGTTATATTTACCCGCAAGATTTGACGCGTATTGTTGCTTTTTTTCATTTAGATAAACTGTTTTTTTATCGCTATAAATAATAGTTGCTTGATTCTCAACGCCAAGCATTTGAAAATCAACCGATATTTTGGCGCTCTTTTCACCAAATTTTATCAAATCATTATCTTTAGCGCCTCTAAAACTTTTAACACCCGAAAAAAGCCACAAAGCCTCTATAATATTTGTCTTGCCCTGAGCATTTTCACCGCATATAACGTTTGTTTTATCATCAAATTCTAAAGAAATATCAGATATGTTTCTAAAATTTTGAATTTTTAAACTTTTAACCTTCATTTTTTATAACAAAAGTCTCTTCTTCAAATTTTACGGTGTCACCGTTACGTAGTTTTTTACCACGCATGGTGCAAACTTCACCGTTTACTAATACAAGACCTTCTTGTATTACCATTTTTGCTTGACCACCGGTACCAATAACACCGGCAAACTTTAATGCAGAGTCAAGTCTTATAAATTCATCTCTTATAAATATTTCGTTCATTTATTTTAACCTCATTGGCATTATAAGATATAGCATATCTTCATCGCCATTGTTTGCAGGAGTAATAGTAACACCAGCGGTAGCGCCGTTAAATTTAAACGTTACTTTATCACATTCGCAAGCCTTTAAAGCCTCTAACAAATAGCGGCTGTTAAGACCCATTTCAAACTCACTACCTTCAAGATTAATAGCCATTTTTTCTTTAGCGCGACCTTGTGCGGTAGAACAGCTAATAAGTAACTCTTCTTTACTAAATGCGCAACGAATAGGTGTAGAAAAACTATCGTTAATAAGAAGTGATACAAGTTCAACGCTATCTATAAGTTCGCCACAATTTAAAGTTGTTGTTTGGCTATGATCGGTAGGAATAATCTTTTCATAGTTTACAAACTCACCTTCTAATAGACGAGCAATAAATACGTAACCAGAAATCTTAAAGAGAATAAGTCTCTTGCCAACTTTTATTTCAACACTTTCAGTTTCTTCGTCAATAAGTTTTACAACTTCATTAAGCGCTTTACCGGAAACAATAAATTCGATATCGTTATCAATATTTATTTTCTTTCTGCGAATAGCAAGTCTATAACCGTCTATTGCAACAAACTGTAAAACACCGTTTTTAACCGAAATATTGATACCTGTAAGAATAGGACGAGTGCCCTCTATTTGTGATACTGCAAAGATGGTACCTTTTACAAGTTCACAAAAATCTTCGCCGTCGATATTTAGGTTTTCACCCTCTGACAAAGATGGCATTTCAGGAAAATCGGTAGCCTCCATACCAGAAATATTAAATAGAGCCTCTCCGCTTCTAATGTAGCAACTAAGACGATCGTCTGTTTCAATTTCTACGTTTATGCCGCGAAGTTTTCTTAAAATATCGGCAAGAAGACGCGCATTAATAACAATATCGCCAGGTTCTTCGCATGAAGCGTACATTTCTTTTTTCATACCCATTTCAAGATTGTATGATGAAAGTGTAAGTAAACCTTTTTCTGCTGAAAGCAAAATACCCTCAAGTACAGGCATAGAACTTTTTGTTCCTACGGTTTTTTGCATTTTAAGTACAGCGTCTAAAAAGGCAGCTCTTTCTACTATGATTTTCATATAAATTTTTTCTCCCTTTTTTTAAAAAATAAAATTTAAAAATTATAACAGTAATATTATGCAATGTGAATATTGTGGAAAAGTGCCACAAACCCTTATAAAATAAGGAAAAATTGAATTTGAATAAAATTTTTAACAAAATTTGAAAACTTTAATAAGTTTTTTGAAAATTGAAAAAGTTTAATATCTTCAATTTAATTAAGTTGAATAATGTGGAAAACTTTTCTTAATTTACACTCTTTAAATTTTTAATAATATCTTCGATAAGCTCTTTTTCATAAGGCTTGTCCTGCAAGAATGACTCAATACTTTGTACGCTATAAAGTACGGTAGTATGATCTTTACCAAAAGCCTCGCCTATTTGTTTATAAGAAAGGTCGGTAATTTCTCTTGTGATAAACATTGCCGATTTACGAGCAAGAACAAGATTTGCAGTTCTGCGGTTAGAAAGAATATCACTTTCAGATACGTTATAAGAACGAGCAACCTCGCTTATAATCTTTTCTACGCTTATTGGTGCATTTTCGCTATCGTTGATAATATCTTTTATAAATGACTGAACGATAGAAATATTTGGTTTTTTGTTTTCAATTTTAATAAGCGCGTTAAGTTTATTGATAACACCCTCAATTTGACGGGTATTTGATTTAATCTTTTCGGCAATATAGAATACCAAGTTTTCGTCAAGCTCTATATCGTATTTTTGAGCTTTGCGATTTATAATACCAACTCTTGTTTCAAAGTCAGGAAGATTTATATCTGCCGAAAGACCTGCAGAAAGTCGGCTCTTGATACGTTCGTCAAGTGTTTTTACCTCTTTGATAGGTCTATCAAGAGTAACGATGATTTGTTTATTATTTTGTAGCAAGGTATTAAAAGTATTAAAGAATTCTTCTTGTGTTGATTCTTTACCTGCGATAAAGTGAATATCGTCTATAAGAAGCACGTCTGCGTTACGATACTTGTTACGAAAATCGTCGATAGTACCCATACCAAGCTTACCTTCGTGAAGTGATTTAATGAGCTGGTTTGTAAAATCCTCGCCTCGAACAAACTCTACATTTTTGTAAGGAAAGTTTTTCTTAATTTGATTTTTAATAGCTAGAACAAGGTGTGTCTTACCAACGCCGGATGGACCGTATATTACAAGTGGGTTGTAAATAATGTTTGAATTTTCGGCAACAGCCTGTGCCGCAGCATAAGGAAAACGGTTTGTAGATCCTACAACAAAGTTTTCAAAAGTAAAGAATGATTCAAAGGTTAAACCTTCGTTTTCTTCTTCGGCTTTTTTGATTTTTTCTTCGTCGTCAGCAACCACAAATTTAGCGGGAATTTTAATACCCATTATTTTTTCAATAGCGTTGTTTATTATTTCGCCATATATGTTTTGAATAGTACCCTTTATGTAGACGTTAGACGCTGATAATACAAACTCCTCACTGGTGAGAGATTCGGGTTTTAAATAAGTAAAAAAAGTATCAAATGCAATTTCAGAAATTTTTAATTTACACTCGTCGCAAACGGCATTCCAAATATCATTTATTGAGTTAACTGCCATCTAAAATATCCCCCTTTATATTTGTATATATAATATATAATATAATTACATATAGTATATCATAAGTTATCCACACTTTCAATAGATTTTACTTAAAAAACACTGACATTTTTACAAAAAAAGAGAGGTTTTTTAACCTCTCTTACTTAATTTTGTGAATATTTAAAATTGTAGCTTTATTTTCGCTTATATTAAAGCAAATTTCGTAGTCAGAAAACAAAAATTTATACTCTTTATATTGTTGTTTATAGGCGGGTTTTGGATTTTGTTCTATGATAGAAATTATAGAATTTTTTATATCTTCATCAATGTTTAAAAATACGTTTTCATGATAAAAAACTTCTATTTTTTCATCCTTTAAAGCCTCGCCAAAAGAGCCTTTTGCGTCCGGCTTACAATCAGAGTAAGGTATATATGGTTTTATATCGTAAATAGGAGTATTATCTAGCAAATCTACCCCGCTTACAACTAAAATATTACCAAGATTTTTATCCTCTTTTATACCCTCAAATTTAACGCAAGAAAGACCTAAATTATTAGGTCTAAAGGGTGAACGAGTGGCAAAAACCCCTACCCTTTTATTGCCGCCTAAACGTGGTGGGCGCACCGTTGGTGAAAATTCATCACGATGGTTTTCTGAAAAATCAAAAATCAACCAAAGATGCGAATATTCTTCTATTCCGCGTAGAGCGTCAGGATGGCGAAATTCTTTTTTAAAAACTATTTCACCGGTAATGTTTTCTATAATACCACTTTGTCTTGGAATACCAAATTTTTCTTTAAAATCAGTTTTTATAAATCCTATAGGTTTTATTTCCATAAAAAATTCCTTTTTTGTTTTATTATATCAAAAAAACTAAAAATATCTACATTTTTGAATTATTTTTTTCGGTTGACATTTTATTTTCATTTATATATAATAAATAGGCTAATTAATTACGAGATGTGGCTCAGTTTGGTAGAGCGCTGCGTTCGGGACGCAGAAGTCGCAGGTTCGAATCCTGTCATCTCGACCATTTTAAAAACCTCGACACGTATTTTGCGTGTTGAGGTTTTTTTTATGTCTTAATTTTACATACTTAAAAATAAATTTTATGAAAAAACTAAAAGTAATGTAATATTAAGGGGAATTTTATGAAAAAGGTAATTTTTATTATAATATCAGTTATTTTTATAATTTCTTTAATACCGGTTTCTGCATTTAATGATAACAATGAAAATATGCTTTTTTGTGACGATAACGGCGATTTTAAAATACTTATAGTATCAGACCCTCAATGCGATAATAAAAATCAATGGAACGAAGCTCGCGACGAGCTAGAAACGTTAATTACACGTTCTAACCCTAATTTAGTTATAATAAATGGTGATATGAATTCGCGTAATCAAATACCATACGACGAGTGGGAAAAATTCATATCGCCTATTACTTCTCGAAATATTTATTGGTGTACCACAAACGGTAATCATGATCCTTTTGTTAAAAGATATTATAAAATGTATAAAAGTTATGATTATTGCTTAAATTCGGTAGTAAATGCGGGAAATATTTATTATGAATATAGCCGTCCTATGAACTACGTTATACCTATATATTCAAAAGATGGTAAAAATATTGTTTTTTCGATATTTTGTATGGATAGCGGTACTTATAATAGTAGCGGCTATGAAGGTCTTACAAAAAACCAGATAAATTGGTATAAGCAGCAATCAAATATATTAAAGGATAAAAATAACGGCAACGCAGTAACTAGCCTTGTTTGTATGCATATACCACTTACTCAAACGATAGATATGTTTTATAGTTCGTCTAATAAAAATGCGATATCTAAAAAGAAAGGTAATATTTATAATATATACGGTATTACAAATCAATATGGAACGGGAATAGAAAACTATACCTGTCAAAACGGTACTTTTATAAAAGACACCTATATTCACGCCACGGCAAAAGAAAATGACCGCGGCTTTTTTAATGAGGTATTAAAGCAAGGGGACGTAAAGGCTATAATTTTTGGTCATGAACACAATACAAATTTAATAGGCTCTTATAAAGGTGTGTTAATGGGTTTTGCCGGTAAGTTATCTACCGGGTGTTACAGCGATATTTTATGTCGAGGTGGGCGAGTGATAAGTTTTAATCAAGATAATCCTCAAAATTTTACAACCGAGTGGCTAGGCTCAATTTATTCGTCGAAAGATCAACCAAAAATATACTCTGACGGAAGTCTGGCGCAATAAAACATTGAAAAATTTGCTAAAAAATGATATCATTTAGTAAATTACAGTAAAAACGAGGCAAAAATGAAAAAATTACAAAAAAACGTTAATTTATTTGCTTTTAAAAAGATAGATTCTACTAATATTTATGCCAAAACGCTAGCATCAGAAGGTTATAAAGATGGTACTGTTGTTGTAGCGCGTGAGCAAACCGCAGGAAAAGGACGTTTAGGCCGCACCTTTTTTTCAAAGCGCGGAGGACTTTATTTTTCGGTTATTTTAAGACCTTATAAATCACTTAACGATACTGTTTTTATAACAACTGCCGCTGCAGTAGCCGCTGCGCGAGCAATAGAAAAAGTATCGGGCAAAAAATGTGAGATAAAATGGGTAAATGATATTTATATAAACAATAAAAAGGTTTGTGGCATCTTAACCGAAGGCGCAATAACCCCCGATGGTAGTCTTGATTATGCAATTTTGGGTGTTGGAATAAACCTTTTTGCGCCAAAAGGTGGTTTTCCGAGTAATTTACCGCTTGCAGGTAGTGTTTTTGATAAAAAA
>JAFYLD010000007.1 GCA_017537245.1 Clostridia bacterium
TAAAATTAGTGTAAATGATTTACTTTACGGGGAGGTAACAAACGTGGAAAATCGCGACAAAGAACTCGAGCAAAAGTTACTCGAAATAATTAAAGAAAAAGAAGAAAGTGACCGCAGATTACTCACACTTGAATGGGTGGTAGGTATTTTGTCGATAATAGTTTTATTTATTCCAATACTAATCGCTGCATATTGTCCTATGAAAGATTGGCAAAGGGTTGCAATTATCTTTGCGGGCTTTATTCCCTGTTTTATTGGTTTTTGCTACGCAATAAAAATAGAGCAAACCGCAGGCTACTATGAGTGTGGGCACTGTAAGCACCGTTACGTACCAACGTTTAAGTCGGTGCTCTGGGCACAACACATGGGAAGAACCAGAAAAATGACCTGCCCTAAATGCAATCAAAAAACTTGGCAAAAAAAGGTTATCAGTAAAGAAGATAAATAACAAAAAACTCCGACCAAAAACTTGGTCGGAGTTTAATTTTTACTTAATATTATTGTTCAGGAAAATCAATATCTTCTACGTTTACCACAACGCGTGTTACTGCAGAACCTGTTGTACCTTGTACCTTTTCTTTAACGTTTTCTTGTACAGCCTCGGCAACTGCACGAATATCAGCAGTGGAATCAACACAAATATAAACAGTTATACCAATAGCGCCATTGATGCTCTCGATTTTAACACCCTTAACAACGCTTCTTGCTTTTACAGCGCCACGAATATCAACCGCTTTTTTAGCAATACCCTTAACGCCTTCAATCTCTAGAGCGGCGCGCTCGGTCAATTTTTCAAGAACTTCTGTACTAACGGAAAGTTGTGTTTTGTTTTCCATTTTATTTTCCTCCGTATATAAAAAATCATTAAATACTTATATTACAAACGTATTGTAACATAAATTTTAAAACTTTGCAACATTATTTTATAGTAACTATTTTTATGTTACTAAGCGATACCTCGGTGTATGAAGTTATAATATCTTGTATTTGTAAAGTTTGGGTTGTTGTAAGACCCTCTGACTTTACGACTACGCTCACGTCACTATCACCTATTATCACTAGCGCTTTTTCAAAACCTTTAGCTTTTATGAGTGTTTCAATGTTGTTGGCCTTTTCTATTCTAGATGCTAACGCATTTACAGATTTAAGCGCAGTTTCCCGCTCGGCATCGGTCGCGTTTGCCGATTTTAGCGTTTCTTCGACCAGTTCTTGCGCCTCGTCGAGCGCTTTTTGACGATCTTTTTTAGCGGTAGCAAAATAATCCTCGTCGGCCTCTACCTTTGCAGAAGTTTGTATCACCTCACCGCTTGCTATTTCGTCATCGTTTACAAGCGTTGCTTGACCTAGATATTTTTCACTAGATGAGAACTTCATATTTAGCCAAATAGCCGCGCCCAGCGCAAAAACCATTAGTGTTAATACCACGTGACGTTTACCAAAAACCTTACCCTTTTTCATTATTTCATTCCTCCTGAAATATATACTCGTTTTGACGTAATATTTAAAGCCGCCGTAACGGCGTTTTTTATTTTTTCGGCGGTTTGTTCTGCGTTACCGCCTTTACATATAATAGCCACACCGCGTATTTGCGGCATTATTTCGGTAACTATTAGCGCCTGCTCGCCGCCGTCGGCAGTTTTTACCGTAATGTATGATTGTTTTTTACTCTCGCTACTTTGGTCAGACGAACTGCCCGTAGAACTAGAACTATCGGTTTCGTCGGCACTAGCGTAGCTATAACGTATGCCGCTTTCGAGCGTGATGACAACCGTAGGACTATCGTCGCCCGTAATACCCGTAACAATATTCTCAACGTTGCTTTGCAACTGTTTTTGGTATTGCTCTAACGTATATGAGCTAGAAACGTGCGATTTATTAGTTTCTTCCGATTTGCCCGTAAAAATCGACGATATAAAAATAAGCGCTATTCCGCACACCCCGACAATCACGAGATATTTAGGATTTTCTATTATCTTTTTAATTTTTTCATTCATTTACTACCATTACCTCATAACTATCAGAACCAATTGCATCCAAAACTTTTTGTGACGTTTCGCTTGTGTAAACCGTTACCCTATTTATAACTATGCTGCCATCGTTTAATTTATTAGTATCTATCACAATTTTTCTAAAATTTATATTTTTGGCTTTTAGCGCCTCGCCAAAGACCATTTGTGCAGTAACGCCTACGTTTTGCTCGGTCAGGATGGTGTCGGTTTTTGTAACATTAAACCACGAAAAATCGACAGATATATTGGTAGCAACGCCGATAATGCAACAAATAAAACAAAGGCAAAAAACGTATCTTACCGATTTATTTATGCTGCCCGCCGGACACAACATATATAAAAACCCCAGTAAAATACAACTGCCACAAAAACTTATTATAAAAGAGGTTATAGAATTCATTATGTTTTACCTGCCGTGATTACCACCGTAAGCGATATTATAAACATACCTCCTACTATCAAAATCACGCCCAAAAGCACCGATAACATAGAGTCGACCGCGCGCAAAATTCCCGCAATTTTAGAAAGCGCCAATAGTTCGCTTAACGATATATTAACCATGAGTACAAACCGCCACAATAAAAGTTCAACAATAATAGGTAACAACATAAAAATAAGCGCTACAACGCCATAAATACCTATTGACGATCGTAGTAGCCCCATAGATGCCGATATTGTAGATATCGACTCACCAAGCACACTGCCAACCACCGGCACCGACGTGCCTAGTATAAATTTTGTTGTGCGAATAGTAACGCTGTCCGCCGCCGAATTCACAACCGTTTGTACACTTAAAATCCCTACAAAAATAGTGCCCAAGAGCGACATTACCCACATAGATATTTTTTTGATACTCTCTACTATTCCCGCGTTATTTAAAAGTGGTGATACACCCGACGCAATACTAAGCGCCAAATAACCACCCATAAGCGGTAGTACAAAAAAAGACGCTACAAAAGATACGACCTCGCTAGCGCCCAGCAAAAGAGCGCTCATAGCGGGCGCTGTAACGGTATGCCCAGAAAGAGCTAAAACACTGGCAAAAATCGGTATGAAAGATAGCATAAACGAACTGCAACCCTTAACTGCCGTTACCGCCGCTTCTACGCTTTGCCATATATCGGTAGCTATAAAAGCGCACACGACAAGTACACCCGCATATATTGCCATATCGTAACGCGAAGATAGGCTAAATGCCGTTATAGACGCCGTCAAAAATATTACGCTAGCAATTAAAGTTCCACTCTTTAGCGGCAGTTTTAATCCGCCCGTAATAATACTCCAAATATGTGATAAAACGTTACTATTAGTAATTTGATTTACCCAGTTTGGATCTTTGGCATCAATGTTATTATCACTAAAAAACTCTTTAGTTTCATCGTCAAGACTGCTTTCTAACCTATCGGCACCTACGTTATCGTACTGCGTATCATATATTTCATCCGCTTCTACCGGTAGCGAAAAAACAAATAAAAGAAATATAAAAACAACTATCTTTTTCATAATCCAACAAATTTTAACGCCGATTCTAATATTGACGTAACCAGCGGTAAACTTAGTATAAAAATTGCTATTTTACCCACAATTTCCGACGTTTGCGCGAGCGCTGACAGACCAAAATCGCGACAACTATCGGCCGCAAAAGTGGTAACGTACGATATACCCAGCGCCTTTAACGCTACCGTAAAATACTCGCCTATGTTACCGCTTTTATTAAACAAATCTCTTACTTTGCTAAAGGCAGAAAAAAGGTTGCCTAAAACCGTAAATAACACTATGCAAACGGTAGCGATAAGCAGCAAAAACGAATATTCACCAAGACGTGAGCGCAATGATATTATCAAAACCGAAATAACAATTATTATCGCGCACGTTCTTATAACCTCACCGCTCACAGATTAAACAAACCCTTTACACTGCCAAACAAATCGGCAATTGCATCAACCACCATAAGCAGTACTACAACCAGTCCCGAAAGGGTTACAAGCATTGCCTGTTCCTCGCGTCCTGAACGCACCAAAAGTTGATGCAGCACCGTCACAATTATACCGATTGCCGCCACCTTAAATATAAAATCAACATCCATTTTAATACCTCTATACAAGTAAAATTCCAAGTGTCAGACCGCTACAAACACCAAGAATTTGATATATTTTACACTTGTTTACGACGTCGTCTCTAGCGTCATTTAAACACGCTTGCATCTTTGTTTTAAAATGATTTATATAATCGCACTCTATCTTTTTTGTCGATTGACCAAGTCGCATAAAAAACTCTTCGATTAGCGGTTTTTCATTTTTTAAATCAGCATCGTCACACAAAATTTTTACCGCCGAAAAGTTTAAAAATCGGCATTTGCAAAACGCGTTTTTTATAGCGATATTAAGCTCGAATTCACCCTGGTCAATATAGTTATAAAGTGCGTTTAGACCATCTATTAGCATTGATAATTTACGGACCTTTTGACGCAAAGAATTGCTTTTAAAAACACCTATAAGCGAGCAGCAAATCACTATTAGCAAAACGCCAAAAAGCTTAATTAAATACACCTTTTTCTAGCTCCAAATCCTTTAAAATTGTTGGTTTTTCGCCAAGTTTTTTAGATAGTAAAACAATATTTTTTATCGCTCCGCTTTCGATTATTTGACGCGTTACGTCACGAGAAAAGAGTTCTTCTTTTGTGTTGCAATGAGCAGTTGTTATAACACCTACGCCCGCGTTAAAACACTCTCTTACACTCTGCAGTTCGTCGGTTGTTCCTATCTCGTCAAAGGCAATAAAATGAGGGAACATTGTGCGTAGCGCTATCTGTGCGCCTACGGCTTTATCGAGAGTAAAAAGCAGGTCGGTGTTAACCCCTAAATCAAGCGCTCCACCGCCCGAAATTTCGCGGCGGCTATCTACCACCGCAACGCGATAATACTCCCCGTTTGTGCCGTTTGAAATCAGTCTTACAACGTCGCGCAGCATTGTCGTTTTGCCGCTACCGGGCGGTCCTGCAAGCAATAAACCTCCGCCCACAAAAGGCAGTAAACCTCCGGCACAACCAAATATTTGTCTTGCTATTCTAACATTTATAGAAGATACCGAAATCAGCATTCCGTCTGCGTTAAAAACACCGCAAACACCTGCTCTGTTGCCGTTTTTAAGCGAGATAAAACCCTGCTTTATTTCGTTTTCGTGAAGGTATATCGAATTGTTGCAAAGTCCCGATAAACATTGTGTTACGTCCTCTTTTGTAACAACTAACGGATTGCTCGGCAACGAACTAGAAACCGAGCTATCCCGACTCACAAAAAGCACGCCCCCGTCTACCGTAAGGCAAACCGGCAACTCTGCCCTAAGCCTTATTTCCTCGCATTTTTGTTTTATATCACTAGGCAAAAATTCAAGCGTTCTTTTTATCTTGTCCGTAAATTCTAAAATAGCGTTGTCAAATTCATTTGGCATTTTTATTGTCCTTGTCCGCAAACTTTAATTAAGTTTATGAGCGATTACAGTTTGGTAGAACAAAAAAAACAACCGCAAACTCAAAAAGAGCTTGCGGTTGTCGCATTTTTTAAAAATTATTCTTCGTCAGGCATTTCCCAATTGTGCCAAATTGCCTGAACGTCGTCGTTGTCTTCAAGCATATCGATAAGCTTTTCCATCTTTGTTTGTAAATCAGGATCATCGATAGCGGTTGTTGTGCTTGGTATGTACTGAACCTCTGCAGAAAGGAAGCTGTAGCCCTGTTCCTCGAGCGCGTCACGTACTGTACCTAAATCGTTAGGCTCGGTTGTAATTTCAAATACGTCGCCATCAAAGCTAAAGTCCTCGGCGCCTGCTTCAAGAGCTGCTTCCATAACGGTATCTTCATCAAGACCTTCGCCCTCGATTGCGATTATACCCTTGCGCTCAAACATAAACATAACTGAGCCGCTTTGACCCAAGTTGCCGCCGCACTTATCAAAGTAGTGACGCATTTCACCAGCGGTACGATTACGGTTGTCGGTAAGTGTTTCTACAACAACTGCAACACCACAAGGACCATAACCTTCGTAGATTAGATCTTCGTACTCGTTGCCGCCTGTTTCACCGGCAGCCTTTTTAATAATACGTTCGATATTATCGTTAGGCACGTTGTTTGCCTTTGCTTTTGCAATAGCGTCTTTAAGTTTGCTATTTTCTTGTGGGTTTGGACCACCAGCCTTAACTATAACTGCAATTTCTCGACCGATTTTTGTAAAAATCTTGGCTTTGGCAGCGTCGGTTTTTTCCTTCTTGCGCTTAATATTGTTCCATTTAGAATGTCCTGACATAAATTTACCTTCTTTTGTAAAACTATTTTTAACTTTGTTATTTTATCACAGTTCTTCGTTCTGTTCAAGTGCTTTTTCAAAAATTAACTTTATATCGTCAAGGCTAGAAATCTCGCCGCACATACGTCTAAGATTTGCCGAACCTCGAAGCCCCGTAAGGTACCACGCGGTATGCTTTCGCGACTCTAATATCGCCGTTCTCGGTTCCTTGTATTTGTGCATAAGTTCTATCTGACAAAAACAGGTTTCAAACCTTTCTTCGAGCGTTGGAGGTGTATATTCCCTACCCTCAAAAAACGCGTTTATCTCCTCAAAAACAAATGGATTTCCCTGCGCGCCGCGACCAACCATAACGTAGTCGCAACCGGTATATTCATACGCAAATTTAGCGCTCACAGCATCCTTTACATCGCCGTTGGCAATTACCGGTATTTTTACCGCTTTTTTAACCTCGCGAATTATATCGTAATTAACGGGTGGCGCATACATTTGCTTGCGTGTTCTACCGTGAACAGTTATTGCCGCAGCGCCCGCCGCTTCACACATACGGGCAAGTTCAACTGCGTTTAGGCTATCTGTGTCCCAACCTGCGCGCATTTTCACGGTAATTGGCACGTGGGCAACACGCACAACCTCTTGCACTATTTTTTGCGCAAGTTCGGGCTCTTTCATAAGAGCGCTACCGCCGCCGTGACCTGCAACCTTAGGAGCAGGGCAACCCATATTTATATCAATAAAATCGGGGTTTAATTCCTCGGCTTTAAGCGCCGCTTCGGCCATAATATCGGGGTCGCGACCAAAAAGTTGCGACGCGCAAACGGCATCGCTATCAAAGCACTCTAAAAGCCTTGACGACTTTTTATCGCCAAGTATTACGCCTTTAGCGCTTGTAAGCTCGCCTACGGTAAAGCCCGCGCCAAACCCAGCACATATTTCTCTCATTGCTCTATCGGCAACACCTGCCATTGGAGCGAGAGCTGCAAATCCTTTAATTTCAATATCTTTTATCTTCATAGCAAAACGATTATACAAGAAAATAAACTTTATGTCAATTTTTTTCAAATTTTATGGTGACAAATTACTATTTAAGTGCTATAATATATATAATTATATGCTAGAAGGAGAAATGGCGTCTTGAAACTGCTCGCAATTGACGGAAACAGTATAATAAACCGTGCTTTTTACGGCATAAAATTGCTATCTACAAAAGACGGCACCTACACTAATGCTGTTTATGGTTTTATAAATATTTTAAACCGCTTGCTCGAAAAAGAAAATCCCGACTGTGTTGCGGTAGCGTTTGACCTTAAAGCGCCAACCTTCCGCCATAAAATGTACGACGAATATAAAGCCGGTCGGCACGCTATGCCCGATGAACTTCGCGCTCAATTCCCCGTACTTAAAGAGTGGCTAAAACTTGCAGGTTATCACTGCATCGAATGCGAAGGCTATGAAGCCGACGATATTTTAGGCACACTTGCTCACAGCGCAAATATAAGCGGTAACTCTTGCGTGATTGCTACGGGCGACCGCGACTCTTTGCAACTTGTGTCCGACTCTACTAGAGTTCTTTTAACAGTTACTAAAATGGGTCATCCCGAAATTACCGACTACACAAAAGAAAAACTGTTTGATGATTACGGACTTACCCCTCCCGAGATGATCGAACTAAAATCACTTATGGGCGACTCTTCTGACAATATTCCCGGTGTTGCAGGTATCGGTCAAAAGACCGCAACCGACCTTATTACAAAATATCATAGCATTGACTATATCTATGAAAACCTCGATACTCTTGAAATTAAAGACGGCGTAAGAACAAAACTTGCCGCCGGACGCGATAATGCATTTTTAAGCCGAACACTCGGTACTATTAGCATAGAAGCTCCAATAGACCAAAATATCGAGTGCTATAAAATCGCAGACGGCGATAAAAACGCTCTTGCCGCTTTGATGACTCGACTTGAGTTCTTTAAACTAATGGAAAAAATGGGCATTACCCCTTGCTCGGTTGCCGACACAAAAGATGAGTGTTGCGACGTTTGCTTTACTGTGGGTACTGCCGCTGAGATTAAAGAAAACGCAGACGTTTACATTGACGAAAACGGCGCTGCCGCAGTTAGTGGCAATATTGTTTGCCAACTCAACGACATCGAATTATTGCTAGTTTTAGAAAACGAGTTTATAAGCAAACGCGTATACGATTACAAAAATCTTTACAAACAATATAGCAGCATAAAATCCGTACACTTCGACGCTATGCTAGCGGCGTATTTGTGCAATCCATCTGCATCTGATTACTCACTCGCAAGACTTCTTGCCGAATATGGCGTGGATGCAAAACTAGATACCGATGACGAGCTACTACTTAACGCCGCTAAATTTTCACTTTGTTGTAACGCTCTTACAAAGTCACTCGAAGAAAGTGGTCAGTTAGAACTTCTTAACAATATTGAAATTCCACTAGCGCGTGTTCTAGGTAGCATGGAGCTTGTAGGTTTTCTAGCAGATTTTGACGGACTAGAAGAACACTCAAAACATCTGCAAGAAAGAATTGACGAACTAACGAGTGAAATTTATAGCCTCGCAGGTCAAGAATTTAACATAAATTCTCCAAAACAACTAGGTCAAGTTTTGTTTGTAGATTTAGGACTTCCTGCAAAAAAGAAAACCAAAAGCGGTTTTAGTACAAATGCAGAGGTTTTGGAAGAACTACGCTACGATTTCCCTATTGTTGAACTAATTTTGCAATACAGACAACTTGCAAAACTTAAATCGACCTACTGCGACGGTCTGCTTAACTGCAAAGGCGCAGATGGCAGAATTCACTCTACGTTTAACCAAACCGAAGCGCGCACAGGTCGTATTAGTTCGCTTGAACCAAACTTGCAAAACATTCCGGTAAGAACCGAAGAAGGCAAAGTTTTGCGCAAGTTCTTTATGGCGCGCGAGGGTTACGTACTTTGCGATGCCGACTACAGCCAAATCGAGCTTCGCGTACTCGCATCTATGGCAAACGACAGCGTAATGATCGACGCGTTTAACAGCAACACCGATATTCACACCGTTACCGCTTCACAGGTATTTAATATTCCGGTTGATATGGTGCTACCTGTTATGCGTAGCCGCGCAAAAGCGGTAAACTTTGGTATAGTTTACGGTATTGGTGCATTCTCGCTCGCAAAAGACATTGGCGTCAGTCGAAAAGAAGCCGACACCTATATCAAAAACTACCTTGATACTTACAAAGGTATTGCCGCTTATATGGAAAACACCATAGCTCAAGCAAAGGCCGACGGATACGTTACAACGTTGTTTGGTCGCCGTCGCTATCTTCCTGAGCTTTCGGCGTCAAACGGTATGCTTCGCGCATTTGGTGAGCGTGTTGCGCGCAATGCACCTATTCAAGGTACCGCTGCCGATATTATAAAAATTGCGATGATTAAGGTTAGCGACCGCTTAGCGCGTGAGCTTCCAACAGCTAGACTTATCTTGCAAGTACACGACGAACTTATTGTCGAATGCGAAGAAAAAGATAAAGACACCGCTTGTCGCATTTTAGAAGAAGAAATGTCAAGCGCCGCAAATATGGCGGTAAAACTTACCGTTGACGCCAACAGCGGCAAAAACTGGCTTGAGGCAAAAGGATAATGAACGAAATAACAATAACTACCGCAACACCCGATGACGTTTTAGATATTGCAAAAATTGAAAAAGCATCTTTTTCGACACCCTGGAGCGAAAACGCTATTCGCGAATCGATGGATGCTAAAACCCACTTTTACGTAGCGCGTTTAGATAGCCTAGTCATTGGATACATGGGTATTTCGACAATTTGCGGCGAAGGTTACGTAACTAACGTAGCCGTTTTACCAGAATATCGCAGACTAGGCGCGGGACAAAAAATACTAGAACACGCGATAAACACTTTAAAAGACGAACTAGAGTTCATCTCGCTTGAAGTAAGGGTTTCAAACGCTCCCGCCATTGCGCTTTATGAAAAATTCGGATTCCAAAACGTTGGTATTAGAAAACGTTTTTACACCCATCCTGATGAGGACGCAATGATAATGACAAAAAATTCATTTTAATTTAATTGGTGATTAAATGATTATTTTAGCAATAGAATCGTCTTGTGACGAAACGTCGGTAGCAATAACCGACGAACGCAAAATACTTTCAAATATAATAGCAACGCAAATAGCCGAGCATAAGCTATACGGCGGCGTAGTGCCCGAAATTGCTTCTCGCCGACACACCGAGGCCATCAGCCAGGTATGTGACGAGGCATTAAAACAAGCGGGTATTACATACGGTGATATCGACGCTATTGCGGTCACTTTTGCTCCCGGTCTTATAGGCGCTTTGCTTGTAGGCGTAAACTTTGCAAAAGGACTAAGCTACGCTCTTGGCGTGCCGCTAATTCCGGTACACCACTTGCGCTCACATATTGCGGCAAACTACATCAACACTCCCGAACTAAAGCCACCGTTTATGTGCCTTACAGTATCGGGCGGTAATACAATTATTACCGAGGTAGCCGATTACACTAAGTTTAATCCTATTGGCAGAACTACAGACGATGCCGCAGGCGAATGTTTTGACAAAACGGCTCGCGCATTGGGTCTTTCCTACCCAGGTGGTGTCAACCTTGATAAAATCGCAACAACTGCCGATACACAAAAATATCCTCTACCTTCTCCTCACACCGAAAACGAATTTGACTTTAGTTTTTCGGGACTTAAAACCGCCGTTGTAAACCTTGTTCACAACAAATCACAAAAAGGTGAAGAAATTGACGTTCCTGTAATGGCGGCAACAATTAGACAAAAGGTTTGCGATATTCTTATTAAAAAAACAATAGCCGCGGTAGAAAGTCACAACTACAAAACGCTTGTAATGGCAGGTGGTGTTTCTGCAAACTCAGAGTTGCGCACTCGCATGCAGGCCGAATGTGACAAGCGTGGAATAAAACTTTATTACCCACCGCTTAAATACTGTGGTGACAATGCCGCAATGGTTGGTGTGCAAGGCTATTACGAATATCAAAGCGGCAATGTAGCCGACGCCACACTAAACGCAACAGCAACTCTCCCAATCAATTATCGATAATTTGGAGGTTTTAAATATGCAAGACAAGAAACTTCTTATAATAGCTAATCCAAAATCCGGTAAAGCTAAGGTTAAAGAGCTACTTCTTCAAATGGTACAAATATTTTCAAACGATGGATATCTTGTTACCGTTTATCCTACCAAAGCGCGTGGTGACGCCACAGTTTTTGCGTCTGAAATCAAAGAAAATGAGTACGACCGCATTGTAGTTTGCGGTGGTGACGGTACTTTAAACGAGGTTATAACCGGCTTTATGCAAAGCGGATTAAAATGTACCATAGGCTACGTACCGCTTGGCACTTTGAACGAGTGGTCGTCTAGCCTTAGCATTTCTAGAAACGCTTTAACTGCGGCCAAGGATATTCTTGACGGCGAATATACCGAACTTGATATTGGTCAGTTCAACGACAAATTCTTTACATATACTGCATCTTTTGGCGCGTTCACAAAAGCGTCTTACGCCACATCTCAAAAAGTAAAGAACGTGCTCGGTCAAGCTGCGTATTTCTTATCGGGCATTAAATGTCTTGCTGATATAAAACCCATTCATCTAAAGTTTAAATATGATGACAAAGAAATTGAAGATGATTATCTTTTTGGCGCAATTTCAAACTCAATGTCGGTAGGCGGCGTTGTGAAATTTAAAGAAAGCCTTGTTAAACTTAACGACGGTCTATTTGAGGTTGTTTTAATCAAAAAGCCCCATTCAATTGGAGAGTTTAATTCTATTGTAAATGGAATCTTACGCAAAGATTTAACACATAAGGGTATTGAATTTTTCCACACAGATAAAATAACCGTAATAGGCGGAGAAAAGGTCGCTTGGACGCTTGACGGCGAGTATGCGGCAGGATGTGACGAAGTAACTATTACTAACGTTCCATCAGCGTTACATTTAACAATTCCAAACGAAGCTAAACGAGCAAAAAAATCCTCAAAGAAAAAATCTAAGGAGTAATATAAATTATGTTCACAAGAGATATCGGTGTAGATTTAGGCACCGCAAACACCTTGGTTTGTATAAAAGGCAAAGGAATTATCATGCGCGAACCTTCGGTCGTAGCGTACGACGTACGTAATGATGCCGTTCGTGCAGTAGGTCATGAGGCAAAAGAAATGATCGGCAGAACACCTGGTTCTATCGTGGCAGTTCGTCCGCTTAAAGACGGTGTTATCGCCGACTTTGACGTTACGACAGCTATGCTTAAACGCTTTGTAAGCGTAGCGCTTAAAGGTTCGTTTTTTTCACGTGTAAGAATGGTAATATGCATTCCAACAGGTGTTACCGAGGTTGAAAGCCGAGCAGTTTTTGATGCCGCTAAACAAGCAGGCGCTTACGACGTTGACCTAATAGAAGAACCTATGGCAGCAGCAGTTGGCGCTGGATTACCCGTGCAAGAAGCTACTGGTAACATGATTGTTGATATCGGTGGCGGCACTAGTGAAATCGCCGTTATTTCGCTTGGCGATATCGTTACCGCACAATCACTTCGTGTAGCGGGCGACGATCTTGACGAAGCAATCATTAACTACATGCGCAAAAAGCACAATCTTCTTATTGGTGAGCGTACCGCAGAACAAATCAAGATAGATATCGGCTCTGCAAAAGAATATGAAAACGAAACTTCTATAGAAATTAAGGGCAGAAACGTAGTTGACGGTCTTCCAAAGAACGTTACAATAACTTCGGCCGAAATACGTACTGCCATGCTTGATACAATATATCAGATAATAGATGCTATTCGCTCAACACTTGAAAAGACTCCGCCAGAGCTTGCTGCAGATATTATTGATAGCGGCATTACTCTAACTGGTGGCACGGCGCTTTTGCGCGGTCTTGCAGAACTTATCGCCGAAGAAACCGGCATGCCTGTAAGCATTGCGGCAAATCCGCTTGATTGTGTTGTTTTGGGCGCCAAAAAGCGTCTTGAGGGTGATGAAGGCTTTTCAAACTACACCTTCCGCAGAGGCAAAAGATTTAGATAGGAGAAACAAAAATGCGATTTTTTCTTCGCAGCCGTCAATTCAAAATTATACTAGCAATATTTTGTGTGGTTGTTATCGCTACCCTTTCTTTCGTAATTGTCGGCAACCACATGTCACCGCAAACCGACCTTGCCAGCACTATATCGACACCGATCAAAAGCTTTTTTGCCGGCATTTCAAATACAGTTAGTGATTTTTTTGATAGTTTTAATAGCGGCAACGAATTAAACTTAGAAAATGCTGCACTTAGAGCAGAGATAGATTCCCTGCGTCAAAAAATAGCCGATTACGACGAGGCTATTAAGCAAAATGAGTTTTACAAGGATTATCTTGATATTAAGGATGAAAACCCTGATTTTTCTTTTACAGACGCTACTCTTATAGCGCGTGACAGCGACGATCCTTATGGTGGATTTACCATCAACAAGGGTTCAACGTCAAACATATCAAAATACGATCCCGTTATTACTAATTCTGGTATAGTTGGCTACGTAACCGAAGTAGGTCTTACCTCTTCTAAGGTAACTACCATATTAAATCCTGAACTCACTCTCGGCGCTCTAGACAATAGAACTAGCGACTCGGGCGTGGTGACAGGCTCGCTCCCACTTGCTCAAAAAGGCTACTGCCGCTTTGCAAACCTTTCTCGCTCTTGCACTGTTGCCGTTGGCGATTACGTCGTTACGTCAGGCGAAGGCATCTTCCCCGAAGGATTATTAATCGGCTCGGTTGATAACATAGGCATTGATGATAGCAACAACTCAATATATGCCGAAATCAAACCTTTTGCCCAGTTAGATGAAATTCGTTCGGTTATGGTAATTACGTCGTTCGATGGTCAAGGCGGAATAAACGTTGAGGGTGGTAAATAGCCTTATGACGAACCGAAAAACTATCTTTATACTTAGACTTATCAACGCGCTTTTTTTCATCGTTTTGTTTTATATTCAATATAACGGCGTATTTTCAGTCAAGATAGGAACAATAAATCCTATGTTGACACTTTCACTTCTTGTTGCTGTGTGTATGTTCAGTTCCGAATTAACGGCAGCAATCTCGGGATTATTGCTAGGTATATTCGTTGACTCGGTTGCTTCAACACCACCCGGATTTAACGCTATTATATTTATGATAATAGGTGTTGCGGCATCACTTATAGTTAAGCACTTATTTAACAACAACGTATGGGCAGGTGCAGCTCTCTGCGCATTATGCGCCGCTTTCTATTATTTGTTACGTTGGTTATTCTGCATTGCTTTTTCAACAAGCCTTACAGATAATCTTACGTATATTATGGAAACAATACTTCCATCCATTTTATATACCGCTGTTTTTGCAATTCCATTTTACTTTATTGAAAAAAAGTTATATAACAAGTTTTACAAATAATATATTAAAAATCTAAACTAGTGAGGTGATTTTAAAATGCCGTTTACAAGAAAACATCAAGCAAAACTTACAGTTTTATCTATTTTGTTGGCTCTTGTTATCGCAGTATATTCGGTTAGAATATACAACGTACAAATTATAAACGCAGATAAATATTCTTCTAACGCGTTGGGTAGTTCATCGACTCGCACGGCCGTTTTAAAAGCGCCTCGCGGCGAAATCCTTGATAGTTACGGCAGACAAATTGCCGCAAATCGTGACGGATATAACGTAGTTTTTAACAAAGCATACGTAAAAGATAATATCAACGATATTATTTTGCAGCTTGTTAATTTATTGGATGAAAACGATATCGAGCATAAGGACAGGCTACCTCTAGAATATACTTCGCCTTACAACTTCAAAGAGGGCGAATCCACCAAAAAACTTATAAAAACACTTGAACTTGCAAATTACGCTACCGCCGCTAACTGTTTTTCACGTCTTATAGAGAGATATGAACTAGAAAAATACGATATAGACGAGCAACGCAAAATTGCAGGCGTACGTTATAGCATGGAAATAGAAGATTTCTCTATTTCGTACCCATATACTTTTGCCGAAGATATACCGACCGAGCTTATGCGTAAAATTTTGGAATCAAACTTTATGCTAGACGGCGTGTCGGTTGAGATAGTACCTTTCCGCGATTATCCTGACACTTCTTTGGCGGTCAACCTAATTGGTACCGTTGGTCCAATTTACGAAGAAGACTGGGCCGAGGGAGAAAATTACAAAGACCGCGGCTACTCTTATGACGATAAGGTTGGTAAAAGCGGTATTGAATACTGGGCAGAAGAATATCTTCGCGGCACCGATGGCGAAATCACCTATTATCTTGATGCTGACGGAAACATTATTGAAAAACGCATTACAAAAGAACCCGTTGCTGGCAAGACCGTTATGCTAACGCTTGACGCAAAAATGCAGCGCACCGTACAAGACGCTCTTGCAACAACTGTTCGCACACTACAAAGCGAGGGCGGTACTGTAACTGCGGGCTCTGCCGTTGTTATTGATATAAATACAGGCGGCGTAATCACGGCCGCAAACTATCCGACATACGATACGGCTAATTTTTCTGAAAACTATGAACAACTTTTAGCCGACCCGTCAAAGCCGCTTACCGACAGAGCCTTTCAAGGTGTTTATCCAATAGGTTCTACCATTAAACCTATCGTTGCGGCAGCGGCGCTCGAAAATAATCTATACGACACTAGCGAAACAATCTTTTGTGCTAAAACCTACAACTATTTTGAAGACTATAAACCAAGCTGTATGCACTATCATAAACACATGGGACTTACAGCCGCTCTTTCAAAAAGTTGCAACTACTTCTTCTTTGAACTAGGTCGTAGAATCGGCTCGGTTACTATGACCGATTACTTTAAACAATTTGGTCTTGGTGTAAAAACCGGTGTTGAAGTCGACGATAGCGCCGGTATATTGGTTGAGCCTACCAGTAATGGTATGGGCGGTGACACGTTGCAGATAGCAATAGGTCAAATGAACGCCTTCACCCCACTTCAAATGGCAAATTACGTTGCCACCTTTGCAAACGGCGGCACACACTATAAGGCAACCCTTATAGATAAAATCATATCGTACGATATGACCAAAACCTACGATACATGTGAACCACAGGTTTTAAACACAATCTCTTTAAAAGAAAGCACAATATCATCAATTAAATCGGGTATGTTATCGGTTACAGTCGACGGTACTGGTCAAGCGGCTCTAGGTGATTACCCTATAAAACTTGGTGGTAAAACTGGTACGGCTCAGGTAAACGGCAAAGCCGACCACTCTACGTTTATACTATTTGCGCCTTACGATAATCCCGAAATTGCCATATCGGTAGTTTTGGAGCACGGTTCATCAAGTTACGCCGCAGGTAGTCTTGTAAGAGAGATTCTCGACGCGTATTTCTTTGGTTCTGAAATTGACACCGAAGACATTCCGCCATTTACTGTTTTAAAATGATTTTAGGCGCTATTATTAATTGACATAAAATACCTTTTATGATAAAATGTTTTGAATAAAGGCAGGTGAACGCACAAAATGGGTATATGTTTAGCTACAACGTCTGGCAAAGGCGGCACCGGTAAATCCACCGTTTCGTGCGGTTTATCAATCGCTTTTTCAAAAATGGGCAAACGTGTTTTGCTGGTAGATATGGACGAGGGGTTGCGTTGTCTTGACCTGCTTTTAGGCGTCGACCACAAGGTTGTGTTCGACCTTTCTGACGTGCTAGGCGGCGCTCCAATATCAAACGCTACCTACACCCTACCTCAAAACCAATTAATTAGCGTTGTCCCCGCTCCCAGCGAGGTTGGAAATATTAGCGCCGACGCATTAAGCGCTTTTGCTAAAAAGGTTAAGGAAGTTTTCGACGTTGTAATTTTTGACTTCCCTGCGGGATTAGACTTTTCTTTGTATTCGTCAATCGGTAAAGATACGCAGTTTTTAACTATCTGCAATCCTGATCCCGTATCGGTGCGTGATGCCGCTGCAGTTTGCGCGCGTTTACCGCAAACCGAACGCGATGCTCGACTTATAATCAATCGCTTTGATGCAGAATATATAAAGAAAAAAATATATAATAATATAGACGATATAATAGATATATCGGGTTTTAGACTGCTAGGACTCGTACCGCAAAGCAGCGAACTAATGTTACTTAGTGTAACGCATAGCGTACACAAAAAATCAAAAGCATTTAAAGCTCTTTTCCGTATCGCAAAAAGACTTTGCGGTGAATCGGTTAAGTTGCCTAAAATAAAAAAGATTTAACAAGGGGGATTTAAAATGACAATTGCTTTGATTGCTCATGATGCCAAGAAGGAACTAATGGTGCAGTTTTGTATTGCGTACTGCGGAATACTCAGCCGTCATAATATAGTTGCAACCGGTACTACCGGTAAAACCGTTGCAGAAGCCACCGGTCTTGATATTACCCGCTTTTTAGCAGGTTCACAAGGCGGCGCACAACAGATTGCTTCTCGCATTGGTTGTGACGAAATTGACCTTTTACTACTTTTCCGCGATCCGCTCAATCCAAAGCCTACCGAACCAGACGAACAAGCATTATTGCGACTTTGCGACGTTCATAACATCCCCGTTGCTACAAATATTGCTACCGCCGAGGTTCTAATTCACGGTCTTGAACGTGGCGACCTCGATTGGCGCGAAATTGTTAAAAATTCTTAAAGTCAGGAAGTTATTTAAAAATGGCAGAAATTAACCGTGCAATAAAAGGCACGAACGATATGTTACCATCAGACTCTCACAAATTTCAGTTTGTAGAGGGCAAAATGCTTGAAATAGCATCACTTTACGGTTTTCGCGAAATACGCGTTCCAGTTTTTGAACACACAGAGGTATTCCAGCGCAGTGTTGGCGATACAACCGACGTTGTTCAAAAAGAAATGTATACCTTCGACGACAAAGGCGGTCGCTCAATAACCCTTCGCCCAGAGCTTACTGCAGGCGTTGTTAGAAGCGTTATCGAGCACGGTCTTGTAAACGGCGCGTTGCCTGTAAAGGTTTGCTACGTTGGCGGTTGCTACCGTTACGAAAAACCACAAGCGGGCAGACTACGTGAATTCCACCAATTTGGTGTTGAGTGCTTTGGCGCAGCTTCCCCTGCTGCCGATGCCGAGGTTATCTCACTTGGTCTTCAGGTGCTAGAAACAGTTGGCATTAAGAACATTTCTCTTGAAATCAACTCTATTGGTTGCCCAGAATGCCGTAAAAATTACCACAAAGCGTTAAGCGAATACTTCGCTTCTCATATTGACACACTTTGCGAAACCTGTCGCGATAGACTCTCTCGCAATCCTATGCGTATTCTCGACTGCAAGTCACCAGTTTGCTCTGCCCTTGCAAAGGATGCTCCAAAGGTAATCGATTTCTTGTGCGACGAATGTCAAAACCACTTTGACGGAGTTAAGGCTCATCTTGATGCCGCTGATATTAAATACACCGTAAATCCACAAATCGTACGCGGTCTTGACTACTATACAAAGACAGTATTCGAGTTTGTATCGGGCGATATTGGCGCGCAAAGCACAGTTTGTGGCGGTGGTCGTTACGACGGTCTTGTATCACAAATGGGTGGTCCTCAGGTAGCAGCACTCGGTTTTGGTATGGGTATTGAGCGTCTTATGCTAGCGCTTCAAAATCAAAACGCCGATTTTCCAGAGGCTGACAAGTGCGATATCTATATCGCTCCTATGGGCGATGCTGCCGCTATTAAGGCAACCGCTCTTTGCACAGCGCTTCGCCGCGACGGCTTTGAAGCGCAATGCGACGTTTGTGGTCGCGGTCTTAAAGCACAAATGAAATATGCCGACAAAATCGGCGCTTTATACAGCATGGTGCTTGGCGACAACGAACTTGCCGAGGGCAAAGTAAATATTAAAAATATGAAAACAGGCGAACAAAAAGAAGTAAGCCTTAATGATTTTAGCGAACAATTTATGCAAATTAAAATTGACGACGCATTTTCTTCACTAGAAGAATCAGTTTTATAATTAGAAGGTGTTTTTTTGAAACTAGATAGAATGAATGGATTAAAGCGTACCCATTACTGCGGCACGCTAACAAAAAATGAAGTAGGCAACCAGGTTGTTGTTTGCGGTTGGGTACAACGTCAACGTGACCTTGGCGCACTTATATTCGTTGACTTGCGCGACCGTACAGGTATTGTACAGTTGGCGTTTGACGACAACACAGATCGCGAAATTTTTGACAAAGCATTCCAGCTTCGTAGCGAATTTGTAGTTATGGCAAAGGGTAACGTTCGTATGCGTTCATCAATCAACACCGAAATTCCTACCGGTGAAATCGAAATTGAAGTAGACGAACTTAAGGTGCTTGGCGAGTCAAAGACTCCTCCTTTTGAAATTGTTGAAAACAGCAACGCAAAAGAGGATTTACGTCTTAAATATCGTTATCTCGACCTTCGTCGCGCAGATTTACAAAAGAACATCCTTATGCGCCACAAGATTGCAAAAGTAACCCGCGACTACTTTGACGAAAACGGATTTATCGAGCTTGAAACCCCTACCCTTATCAAATCTACACCAGAAGGCGCACGTGACTATCTTGTTCCTTCTCGTATTCACAAGGGTAACTTCTTTGCTCTTCCACAGTCTCCACAGATGTATAAGCAGCTTTTGATGCTTTCTGGTTTTGACCGTTATATGCAGCTTGCTCGTTGCTATCGTGACGAAGACTTGCGTGCTGACCGTCAACCAGAATTTACTCAAATCGACCTTGAAATGTCATTCGTAGAACGCGATGACGTATTCGCTATTGCCGAGGGTTACGTTAGCCGTCTATTTAGCGAAGTTCTTGGTGTAAACGTACCTACCCCACTACCACGTATGCGCTTTGACGACGCTATGAACGACTACGGTTCAGACAAGCCTGACACTCGTTTTGATATGAAGATTAAGGATCTTTCTGATATCGTAAAAAACTGTGGTTTTGGCGTATTTGCCGATACAGTTAAAAACGGTGGTACAGTTCGCGCAATTACTGCAAAGAACGCTGTTGACACCTATACTCGTAAAGAAATTGACAAACTTACCGAAGAAGCAAAAGGCATCGGCGCAAAAGGTCTTGCCTTCATCCGCTGGGTAGAAGACACACCTACCTGCTCTTTCGCTAAGTTCATGACCGAAGAAGAAATGGCAGCTATCATCGAACGTACAGGTGCCGAGAAGGGTGACGTTGTATTTATCGTTGCCGATAAAAAATCTCTTACCCTTTCAGTTCTTGGTTCACTTCGTCTTATGGTTGCAAAACGTCTTGATATTATTCCTCACGACCAATATAACTTCTTGTGGATTACTGAATTCCCATTCTTTGAATACAATGAAGAAACAGGCAATTGGGATGCAATGCACCACCCATTCACCTCACCTCTTGACGAGTGTATTCAGTATCTTGAAACTGCACCTGAAAAGGTTTATGCAAACGCTTATGACTTGGTACTTAACGGTACTGAACTTTCAAGTGGTTCTATTCGTATTACCGACCCAGAGCTTCAAGCACAAATGTTTAGAGCGCTAGGTCTAAGCGACGAAGAAGCAGAGCAAAAATTCGGCTTCCTTACCGGCGCATTCCGTTACGGTGCGCCACCACACGGCGGTATGGGTATTGGTCTTGATAGACTTTGTATGATAATGACAGGTAGCGATTCACTACGTGACGTTATCGCATTCCCTAAAGTTGCAACTAGTGCCGAACTTATGTCAGGCGCACCTGGTCCTGTTGATGATATTCAGCTTGGTGACCTTGCAATTGCAATTATAAAAGAAGATAAAGAATAAAAAAACAAAACCACGGATTTAAAAATCCGTGGTTTTAATTTTATTCAAGCATTATTGATTTAAATGAGTCAATTTGCGACTTTGGAACACCTACATAATTTATAAGCCAATGCTCAATCGATTGCTGCAATGTTTTGCAACCATTTTGTGCACCGTATTCCATCATGCTTGTGTAAAGCTGACGCCAACGAATTTCATTAGAACCTTCCGACATATTTTCGTTAGAATCAGAAAATGTATTACCCGCACCTGCACTGCGCCAACGCTTTTGACCTGACAATGACGTCAACTCAAAATCACGGGTCAAATCCTCATAAGATACGCCTAAGAGACCGTTAAGCAAAAATGCATAGGTTCCCGTGCGGTCGGAACCGCCCTGACAGTGCGCATAAATAGGATAGTTGCTTTCGTCTGAAAGAAGTGTAAATATTTGTTTGTAATTATTTTTTACCTCAGTTGAAATGGTGTTGCTATTTTTAAAAATAGCATCATAAGACGCCGCTGTGCTAAGGAAAACGTAATTAAATCCAGTACCTGCAGTTTCTGAAGGGTCGTTACTCGTATGACGTATATCAAGCTCAGTTTTGATACCCAAAGATTTTAATTGCTCAATTCCACTCTCTTTAATGGTATTAAGCTGCTGACCGCGATACAGCATTTCATACTTGACGGTTTTGCCGCTCTCGGTCTTCCAACCACCCATATCTCGCACGTTTCTTACACCGTCAATAGATATCCAACGCACGGGCGCATCAACGATCTTGATTATACCGCCGCCTAAAATCTCATCAGAATTTGCGCCAATAGCCTTCCAATAATACGTCTTACCCGGAACTAATGTAGCATTCTTTATGCTTGAAGACGAAGTTTGAAAAGTAATTGCATTGGAAAAATCAGATTTTTCAGAAAAGTAAACGGTATATGTACTGCCTGTCGTTTTCCAATCCAAATTCAGATTCTGATAGTTAAAATACTGTCCTGTGTAGTTGCTTAACCAATAATATTGATTGTCAGCATCGGTTGCATCAAGATAACTGCGCACAATGTCGTCACAGATATCTACTTCTACAACAGTATTGTAATCAATATACGCATTATTACTATCGGTAATACTGCTGGTGTCACTGCTTGTATTACTGCTTACATCACTGTTCACGGTTGGATTTTGGTTACTTGATACGTTTGAATCCGACGATACCTCGGCGTCAGAGCTTGTAACGGTCTCACCGCTTTCATCAACAATTATTTCCTGATATTCAACATCTACAGCCTCGCTTGACGAATTGTCGGGTTCCGATTTGCAACCGCAAACACTTAATATCATTAAAAATGATAATAATAATGAAAATACCTTCTTCATAGCGCAAACATCTCCTTTTTCTTTTGATAGTATCATATCACTTTTACTACATTATTGTCAACATAAAACCACGGATTTGAAAATCCGTGGTTTTTATTTTATTCTAGCATTATTGATTTAAAACTGTCGATTTGCGATTGTGGAACACCTACATAATTTATAAACCAGTGTTCAATAGACTGTTGCAACGTGGTGCAGCCATTTTCTTTGCCGTATTCCATCATACCATTATAAAGATCGCCCCAAGCAATAGTTTGACCTGTTTCGGTTTTATAAGACGTATCGTTTGGACCAAATGTACCGCCTTTACCTTCACCGCGCCAACGTTTATTTCCACCAAAGGAAGTTAGCTCAAAATCTCTTGTCAAATCCTCATAGGATACACCCAAAAGACCATTTAGCAAGAATGCGTAAGTACCTGTTCTATCGGCGCCACCCTGACAGTGAGTATAAATTGGGTAATTGCTTGCGTCTGACAGATAATTAAACATTGTCTTGTAATTTGATACTACAGTGTTTTTTGTGCTTTTTGAGAAAATATTATGATATGCTGTGTGGTCGGCAACCGCCACATAATTTAAATTTACGCCTTCGGCCGCAACACCCGCATCACTACTGGTACGCAAATCAAACTCGGTTTTAATACCTAAACTATTAAACGTTTCAAGACCGGCGCTCTTTAAATTTTGTACTATTGTTCCATCGTCTTTTTTTGCGTTAAGTTGTGCGCCGCGATAAATCATTTCGTATTTTACTTTTTTGCCGCTTGTCGTGGTCCAACCACCCATATCACGCACGTTTGATATACCTTCGATATAAATCCAACGCACAGGCGCATCCTTTATTTTTATCTTTCCGCCACCCAAAATCTTATCAGAATTTGAGCCTACTACCTTCCAATAATAAGTTTTACCGGGAACACAAATTGTGTTTTTAATCTCGAAAGAATTAGTTACCGTAATTATTGCATTGCTAAAATCTGCATTTTCTGACATATAAATGGTGTATGGCGCTCTTCCCATTTCCCAATCAAGTTTAATATTTTGAAAATCGGCCTTTGTACTTTGATAAGTGCTTAACCAAAAGTATTGATTATTTATAGTTGTAGCATCAAGATAGCCACGTACTACGTCGTCGCAAATATCAATTTCTACTATCTTATTATAGTCAATTTTAATCTCAGTTTGACTAGAAGTATTGCCAGAAACGTTGCTTTGACTCTCGCTCGGTGTAGAAACGGTAGAAGACGTATCGTCTTTGGACGAAATATTATCTTCTTTTGAAGTTGTCGTTTCACTGCTTGTTTGATCTACGACAATTGTTTCTGTTTCAACAATTTCACTTTCGTTAGAAATTTTATCTTGCGATGCGCAACCACAAATACCAATCACACAAAAGAGCGATAATAACAATGAAAAAATCCTTATTTTCATACAATATCCTCCGACTAAAATATAAACAAATTGTATCATTTGCACATATTTTTGTCAAATTAAAAATTTTAAAAAATAGTGCTTGACTTTTTAAATAAAGGTAGTATAATACTATTGTTCTTTAAAGCAATAAAGTTCAACAATTAAATATTGCTATATGATGTTTGCAGGAAATAGTTTTTACTGACCGAAGGAGTAACACTCTCAGGTGTCCTAATGGATGAGGACTGTAAACGGATAGCACTTTGGAGAAGCTTGATTAAATTCAAGTGCCGAAGGGGCAAAGACGCCATGCGTTAAATCTCTCAGGCAAAAGGACAAAGTTTTAATTTTTCCCTTACATATTATATAGGGGTAATTTTGATTTTTGTTATTTTGTCGGATTGCGCGCTAGCGTGATTCGACTTTTTTGCTTTAAAAAAGTATTTTTTGTAAGGGGATGTCGAAATGTTAAAATTTATCGAAAACATTAACGGCGAAATCAACGGAGTTGTATGGGGCATATTTGGTCTTATACTACTCATCGGCACAGGTATTATAGTTACCTGTTGCACAAAGTTCTTCCAAATCTCACGTCTTGGTACTTGGTGGAAAAACACAATTGGTAGTATGTTCTCAAAAGAAGTTATGAAGCACCGCAAAGAAAAGGGTACTATCTCTCCTTTCCAGGCGCTTTGTACCGCTCTTGCTGCAACTGTTGGTACCGGTAACATTGCCGGTGTTGCTGCCGCTATTTGTATTGGTGGCGCGGGTGCTGTTTTCTGGATGTGGGTTGCTGCGTTCTTTGGTATGATGACCAATTACGCAGAAAACGCTCTTGGTATCTATTTCCGTCGCAAGAATTCCGAAGGCGAATGGTCCGGCGGCGCTATGTACTATCTACAAGATGGTCTTGGTGCAAAAAAAGGCTGCAAATGGATTGGTAAAACTCTAGCTGTTCTTTTCTGTATTTTTGCTATGCTCGCTTCATTTGGTATCGGTAGCATGGGCCAGGTAAACAAGATTGTTTTAAACATAGCAGATGCTTTTGACGTATCTTCACTATCTTCTATCACCGTTTTCGGCAACGTTTCACTTTACAATCTTATCCTTGGCGCAATCATTATGCTCCTTACCGCTGTAATTACTTTGGGCGGCGTTAAGCGTATTGCTAACGTTGCTGAAAAGATAGTACCATTCATGGTAGTTCTCTTTGTTCTTGGTTCACTTGTTATTATCGGTGTAAACTATAACGCAATTCTTCCTGCATTTAAGGCAATTTTCGTTCACGCATTTGCTCCAAAAGCAGTTGTTGGTGGTGGCCTTGGCGCAATCATTATCGCTATGACAAACGGCTTTAAACGAGGCGTTTTCTCAAATGAAGCAGGTCTTGGTTCATCTGTTATGGTTCACTCTAACTCAAGCGTTAAAGAACCTGTTAAGCAAGGTATGTGGGGTATATTCGAAGTATTTGCCGACACAATGGTAGTTTGCACAATGACCGCTCTCGTAACCTTGACTTCTGGCGTTGTCAACTACAACGAATCAATGGCAAACGTTGAATCCGCAACACTTGTAGGTAACGCATTTAACAGCGTATTTAGCTGGGGCGGATTTGGTTCTAAGTTCATTGCTATCGCTATGTTCTTGTTCGCGTTCACAACCGTTCTTGGTTGGTCACACTACGGCTCAAAAGCTTGGGAATACCTCTTTGGCGCAAAGACAACCTTTATTTTCCGTATAATCCACGTTTGCACAATTATCTTTGGCGCAGTTCTCACCTCTTCACTCGCTTGGGATATCTCTGATACCTTTAACGGTCTTATGATGATTCCTAACCTTATTGGTGTACTTGTAATGTTACCACTTGTAATTAAGCTTACCAAAAACTACGTTGATCGTAAGGTTAAGAAAAAGGACGTTGAACCTATTCTTTCTTATGACGCCGATATTCAAGCAGAAGCTGCCGAGGCAGTTGCAAATGGTGAAGAATAATTTTTCTTGTTGTTACAGTTTCGTACTGGAACTCTCTTAATAGCAAAAATGACGAAGGTATATCGCCTTCGTCATTTTTGTTATTATACCTGTGATGGGTTGTGCCCTGTTTCTCTTTTATAGGCAGATGAAAAGTAGCCTTGCGAACTAAAACCTAACTCATCCGATACCTCATTTACCGACATTCCGCTTTTTAGCAAAACGGTAGCATTTTTAATTTTAAGAGTTAAAAAATACTTGTGTACGCTCATACCTGCATATTTGTCAAATAACCGTTTTAAACTAGATACACTTATACTAAGTTCACTAGCTAGGTCATCAACCGATAGCGATTCACTAATTTTTTGGTTCATTATCTCAAGTGCCCGCTTAAATAGCTCTGTTTCATAAGTTTTGGCTTTAGGAAGTGTATTGCTACCCGACGCTAACGACAACACGATACGACCAATATAGTTTGCTACCGTTTGTAAAAATATATCATCACCTTCAAAATATGATAATATATCACCGAATGAATCCTTGCTGTCTATTGCTTTGCAGTGCTCTACACTATATTCCACATACTCTATAAAATTTCTAATAATTGAGCGATTGTACTTATCAAGATGAAATGCCCTCCGCGCCATATTCTTACAAATCGGGCCCGACATAGCAAAAGAAAAAATAAACATTGTAGCGCCACCGTCACCCACAACGTTAAACTTGTGCAACTCTAGAGGCTTGTGAAAAATTATATCTCCACTTTTAAACTCGTGTACGTTTTCATCAGCCGAAATGATAACCTCACCGTCAATTACATACACAACCTCCCAAAAATCGTGCATCTCTCCAAGAAAGTTTTTGCCTTTGTCATAACGTCTTTTAAAAAGACTATATAATTCATCAATTTTAACCAATTCTTTAACTTCTAGGCTACGCCAAGCCATATTATCACCTTTTTGAACCAAAATCATATATATTTAGCTAAATTTATATTGATTTGTGCTTTTAGACCGTTTATACTGACATTGTAAGATAAATTCCAAAAAAAGTAAAGGAGAATTTTATGAAAAAGTTAAAGGTTATAGTAATAGGCGCAGGTAACCGTGGCGGTACGTACACCGACTACATGACCCAGATGCCTGAAAAGTACGAGGTTGTAGCAGTTGCAGAACCTAGAGAAAGCCGTAGAGAATACGTACAAAAGAAGCACAATATTCCTGATAATATGTGCTTTGACGATTACAAGCCACTTTTAGAGCTTGGCAAAATTGCAGATATCGCTCTTATTGCTACAATGGACCGTCAGCATTTTGAGCCTGCTATGAAGGCAATTGACTTAGGTTATGACCTTCTTCTTGAAAAACCAATCACCCCAACACCAGAAGAGTGTATTGCTCTTACCAAACACGCCAACGAAAAGGGCGTTAAGGTTGTTATTTGTACCGTATTGCGTTACACATTCTTGTTTAACAAACTTAAAGAAATCATCGACTCCGGTAGAATCGGTAAGGTTATGTCAATTAACCACGAAGAATGCGTTGAGTTCGTTCACCAGTCACACAGCTTCGTTCGCGGCAACTGGCACAATAGCGAAGAAAGCTCATTTATGCTTCTTCAAAAATCTTGCCACGATATGGATATTCTCCAGTGGCTTTTGGGCAAAAAATGTAAGAAGGTTCAGTCTTTTGGCTCACTCTCTTACTTTAGATCAGAAAACGCTCCAGAAGGTGCTCCAAAACGTTGTATCGAAGGTTGCCCTGCTGGCGAAACCTGCCCATACAATGCAGTTAAGCTTTACCTCGAAAATGAGAGCAACTGGTTCCGTAGCGCCGCTACAAAACTTGTTAAATCAAGCGACGAAGACGTTAAGAAGTCACTTATTGAATCAAACTATGGTAAGTGCGTATTTTATAGCAACAACGACGTAGTTGACCATCAGACAGTAAATATGCTCTTTGAAGATGACGTTACCGTAACATTTACAATGAACGCATTTAACTCAGGCGGTCGTTACATAAACATTTATGGTACAAAGGGTGAAATCCGCGCAGCGCTCAAGGGTGACTCACCTATCAAGATTTATGACCCTGTTACCAAAGAAACCGAAGAAATCCCATGCAACGCTACCGATGGTATCCTTGGTGGTCATGGCGGCGGTGACGCAGGTATTATAGTAGCCCTCTACGACTATATGACCGACAACTATGATGGTTGCGCTATTCCTACCATCAACGAGTCTTGCTACAACCATCTTATTACCTTTGCAGCTGAACACGCTCGTAAAGAAGGTACAGTTGTAGACGTTGACGAATTTATAAACAACTTGCAAAAATAAACAAAATATATTACAATACAGTTGGGTGTACGCCCAACTGTATTTTTTTAGGGGTATTATTATGATTAAGGTTGGAGTTGCCGACTACGGACTAAACGTATGGTATGGCAATATGCACGATTATGAGTGGCGTTTAAAAATGCTAAAAGAGTTGGACTTTAACGGTATTGAGCGTCTAGAAGCCGCAACCGCCGAACGCGCACTATCATATAACGCGCTAGCTCATAAACTTGGTATGGATTTTGCTACCTGCCGTGGTAGTAACGCTGCCGACACCATCACCTTTTCGTCAGGACTCGGCAAAGAATATATCTGGGTACAGTCAACCGCAAAAGATTTTGACACCTTTTGCCGTCACGCTAATCATCAGGCAGAACTTGCCGCGCAATATGGCTTAAAGGTTGGTATTCACAACCATTTGGGTACTCCGGTTGAAACCGAGGCACAGTTAGAAGAGTTTTTGGCTCGCTGTCCTAATTGCTATATCGTGTTTGATATTGGGCATCATCACGCTGCCGGCGGCGACCCACTTTATATTATAGAAAAATATTTTGACCGTCTTGTTATGGTTCATTTTAAAGACTACGCCATAAAAGACGCTAACGCTGAAGTTTGGTCAAGCCGACTTCGTTTTTGCGAGCTTTCAGGCGGTGTTATGGGTGATATACCCGCACGCGTTGCAAAGCTCTTGTTAGACAAGGGTTATGAAGGTTGGGTTATGATAGAGCACGACACCCACTTGCAAGATCCGCTTATCGATTTAAAAATTAGCCGCGATTATCTTAAAAATTGCGGTATATAGGAGGAAATATTATGTCAAATCCAATTAAACTAGGCCTTGTAGGTATTGGCCGCGCAGGCTGGGGTATGCACGTACGAGATATTGAGAAAAAACCTGATACGTACACATACGCTGCAGCTTGTGACCTACTACCCGAAAGAGTGGAAAAAATGGTAGAAAAATTTGGTTGCAAAGGTTATAGCAATATCGACGATCTTCTTACCAATGAAGATGTAGAAATCGTTTGTATTGCGACTCGTTCTTGCGACCACTACGAGCATGGTATAAAGGTACTTAAAGCAGGCAAAGATTTGCTTATGGAAAAGCCAATGGGTCTAACTCTTGCTCAAGCAAAAGACCTTTTTGCAACCGCTCATAAGTTAAACAGAAAAATATATATGCGTCATAATCGTCGTTTTGAAAGCGTATTTAACGAGGTTAAAAGCGTTATCGAATCGGGTATTCTTGGCAACGTTTACGAAATAAATATTTCACAAGGCTCTTTCCAGCACCGCGACGACTGGCAAACTTTAAGTGAGTTTGGCGGCGGTCAACTTCTTAACTGGGGACCACACATCATTGACCACTCACTTCGTCTTTTGGGCGCGCCTGTTAAAGAACTTACCGGCGAATTAAAGCAAGTAACTGCCGGTGGCGACTGCGAAGACCACGTTATTGCTCATTACGTAGGCGAAAACGGCAGAACTGTTAATATGTGCATTAGCGGTGGTATGGCGCTAAATGGCGGTAGAATTTTTACCGTTTTTGGTGATCGTGGTTCTATGATTTGTAACGACAGCAATATCAAACTTCGTTATATCAATCCCGAACTTGAAATTCCACCAGTTGTTTCAAGCCCCGACACCCCAGGAGCTGCGTTTGGCGCAAGCGGTACCTACGCATCTGCTACACAGGTTGAATGGTTAGAAAAAGAATACAAAGCACCTGCCGAGGATTTAAGTGTTATTTGGGACTATATGTACGATAGTTACAGAAACGGTGCCGAGTACCCAATCAAAGAAGAAGAAGCTTTGCAGGTTATGGAAGCAGCAGAAGCCATCCGCAAGGACACAAAATTTGATTTTCATAAATAATACGTTAAAGGGTTGAGAAGCAGTTTTCTCAACCCTTTTTTAAGTTGACATATTTTGTCGAATATGATAATCTTTATATATAATAATTCTTGGAGGAAATAACTATGTTTTGTCCTTATTGCGGTAAACAAATTCCAAACGAAGCGGCTTTTTGCATGAGTTGCGGCAACAAAATTACTCCGCCACAACCACAAACTCCCGCACAAGCAGCTCCCGAACAACAAACAGCCTATCAAGCTCCTGTTCAACCACAGGCCCCTGCGCAACCAACTTACGTTCAGCAAGCGCCAGTTCAACAGCCACCTGTTCAATACCAAGCTCCTGCGAATTCAAATATTGCATCACAGCTTGTCGCGTGTGGCAACACTGCCGTTAAATCTAAAGCAAAGTTATTTATTTTGATTCCTATTATTGCCGTTCTTATCGGCGCAATAGTATTTGCTAGCCTTTATTTCTTTAAGAGCGACGAAGATAAAATTCGTGATAGACTAGACACGTTTGCTGCAGCATGTAATGACGGCGACATTGAGGGTATGGTCGAATGCTTTGATAAAAAAACCAGAAAATACTACGAAACGTCAATCGGTCTTGTTGAGGGTATATTTGGCGGACTTACAGGCGTAGATCTTCCTATTGGCGATATGTTTGAATTATTTGGTATGCAAGAAATGGGCGGACAGGTAAATATGGAACTTATTGTCAACAGCATACAAATCAACGGCAATACCGCAATAGTAAATATAACAATGTCTGAATCCGGTCATATCGAAACCGATCAGATAAAAATGCGCAAAGAAGACGACGATTGGTTTATCGATCTAGAAGGCACAACCGGTCAAACACTTTCTTTCTATTAAAAACATAACAAACAACGCTTTTCACTTTGAAAAGCGTCGTTTTATTTTTGCAATAAACTCCGCTATATTAATATATATTTAATATATAAAATACAATTTCTTAAAGGTTGCAAAATTTGTTATTATATGATATAATGTCTGTTATGATGAAGAATTATGTAAAAAAGTTGTATAACCTAATTCCTCGTTACGGCTGGATTATGTTAATTTGCTTTTTATCGTTCAACATGCTTACCTATTACGGCGCTAGACTATTTATTATGGACGCCTACAAGTATGATTTGACAATCGCTCTTGACAAGATAATTCCGCTACGTACCGAATGGATCATAATTTACGTGCTATCCTATCTGCAGTGGGCGGTTGGGCTTATTCTTGCTGCTCGTGAACGCAAAGGACTTTGCTATCATGTTTTGGGTGGCGAAATAATTGCAAAATTCTTCTGTTTAATTTGTTTCTTATTATTCCCAGCTACAATAGTACGTCCCGAAATTACGGGCACTGCTCCGTGGGACTATCTAACGCGAATAATCTATTCTATCGACACACCAGATTGCCTATGCCCTTCTTTGCACTGCCTAGAGAGCTACGTCTGTTTCCGTGCCGCTACCTTATCAGAAAAAATGCCGCGTTGGTACGCTTGGGTAATGGGTATATTTACGTTACTTGTTTTTGCCTCTACCGTGCTTGTAAAACAACACTTTGTTGTTGATATTTTTGCCGGTGTGGCCGTTGGCGAAATCGGCTTGCAAATAGCTAGATTTGTGCTAATTAAAAAGGGGTATTATGAAAAATAAAATCAAGAAAACTAAAAACAATAAAATATTGTGGAGTATCTTGTTTCTTATAATTGCCGCTTTGAGCGTATGGGCTGTTATTCAGCAAAACGATAATTTCTCTCTACAACAATTGTTAAATTCGTTTAAGGGCGAAAACATCGGTTGGCTCATTGCCGCATTGGTTAGCGTTGTTCTTTATATTTGGCTTGAAGGCAAGGCATTGCTAACACTTAACAAATCGCTAGGATATCCTGGCAGATTTACCGACGGTCTACTCTACTCGGCATCCGACATTTACTGCTCGGCTATAACGCCATCTGCAACGGGCGGTCAACCGGCAAGCGCATACTTTATGATTAAGCGTGGCGTTCCGGGAACGGTAGCTACCGTTAGCTTGCTTGTTAATTTAATTATGTACACTCTATCGATTGTAGCAATCGGTGTTGTATGCTTAATTATAAAGCCTGATCTTCTAATCTCTCTACCGTGGCACGTTCAGTCGCTTATCTACGTTGGTATAGCGGTGCAAATCGTATTAGTGTTTGTCTTTTTCCTACTTTTGTGGAAAAGCGGTGTGCTCTGGGCTATCTGTGATGCTTTTATTCGCTTTTTTGGAAAACTTCACCTACTACGCAAGCCACAACACAAACGTGTAAAATTGCGTCAAGCTATCGATGCTTATCGCGAACGAGTTCACCAGGTATCTGGCCAACGAACTACGTTGGTAAAAACATTTATTTATAATATATTGCAACGCGCTGTGCTAATCGTAATTTCAGGTTTGGTTTGCCTTGCTATGGGTGGCACAATTAACGATTTTGTTTCTATTTGCGCTTTGCACGCGTTTGTAATTTTGGGCGCATCTTGGATTCCTATTCCAGGCGCTATGGGTATTACAGACTATATGCTACTCGCAGGTTTTGCAAGCTATTGGCCACACTGGAGCGAAGAGTTTGCACTACATTTAGAACTTTGTTCTCGCGGTATTTCATTCTACGCTTGCGTATTACTCTGTGGTGGTTTTATGCTGGCTTTAATGGTAAAAGATAAAATTAATGCTAAAGGTTAAAATAAGGAAGGTGCAATAAATGATAGGATTTTTTGATTACACAACTATATTAACTTATGCATCACTAGTTTCTGCTGTACTTGGTATCGCATTTTCATTCAGCGGTGACGGACATCCATTTATCGGTTCGTGCTTCTTGCTATTTTGTGGTTTGTGCGATGCTTTTGACGGCAAGGTTGCAAGAACCAAGAAAAATCGTACCGAAAGAGAAAAGAATTTTGGTATCGAGATCGACTCCCTTTGCGATATAGTCGCATTTGGTATTTTGCCTGGCTGTATTTGTATTGGTAAATGGCGCCGTTATATGCTAGAGCACGGTAATGCCGCTAACGAGGACTATAACTTCTTGGTTTATACCATTGTTGCTCTTTACGCGCTCGCAGCATTGATTAGACTCGCTTACTTTAACGTAACTGAAATGGAAAGACAAAAGACCGAGGGTGGCGTTCGCAAAACTTATACCGGTTTGCCTGTTACCTCTGCTGCGCTTATCTTCCCAACAGTTATGTCTATCTATTATATTATAGGTCAAAATATCGTACCTGTTTATCTTGCGGTAATGCTTATTACAGCATTTGCATTTTTAGCAAAATTCCAACTTCCAAAACCGGGACTACGCGGAATTTTAATAATGGTTGGTATTGGTCTTGCTGAGTGCATCGCATTATTGGTACTATATATTCAAAACGGACCACTACCATCATGATAAAACTAAATTTTGAAAAGGCGATTGCCCCACCAAAAGATGGCGGCGCTTTACGATTTTTGTATCATAACGCTTTTGGCAGGCTTTTACTTCGCGTTTTAATTTCTCGCGGAGTTTCAAAGCTCGCCGGCGCTTATCTTAGCTCTAGATTGTCTAAAGGACTTATCAAGAAATTCGTTCGTAATAATAATATTGATTTAAACGATTTTTATAGCGACGATTTTAAGTGCTTTAACGATTGTTTTTGCCGCAAGATAAAAGACGGCAAGCGCCCTCTAGAAGATGGACTAATCGCTCCATGTGACGGACTTTTATCAGTTTATGATATAGAAGACGGCTTGGTACTACCTATTAAGCAAAGCAAGTATAGCGTTGCCGACTTGCTCGATGACGCCGAGCTTGCTCGTGAGTTTGACGGCGGTAAAGTGCTCGTTTTTCGTTTGTGTGTAAATCACTATCACCGATACCATTATTTTGATGATGGTGTTAAAGGCGACAACAAGTTTATTAAAGGCAAGCTTCACACAGTGCGACCAATAGCGCTGGGTCAATACCCTGTCTTTACACAAAACTGTCGCGAAATGACCGTTATGCAGACCGAACGTTTTGGCAAAGCGGTGCAAATAGAGGTTGGCGCTATGCTTGTTGGCAAGATTGCCAATCTTCACCAAAGCGGACCAATCAAACGCGGCGAAGAAAAGGGTATGTTTCTTTACGGTGGTTCAACGGTTGTACTACTTCTTCAAAAAGATGCTGCTACCCTACCGGAAGAATTATTTGAAAACACTCGTCAAGGTCTTGAAACCCCTGTACGCATGGGGCAACAAATTGGCGAATAATATTTTATAGCTTATAGGCTTGGATGAAAATCCAAGCCTTATTTTTTATACAAACTTATTATTAAAAAACTTATTAATCAAAAAAAGGCTTGAGGTTTTACCTCAAGCCTTTTATGTAATTAAAAAATTATTTTAGTTTGATAAACTCGTCGCCATCAATTGATAGTTTCTCACCATCAAAAGTAAATGGAACAGTTTCGGTTTCGCCATCATAAGTCATTGTAATTTGACCATCTTTGATTTCGTAATCAAAAACAATGCTTGTCTCAGCATCGTATGAAATGGTCAATTTGTTGTCGTCTTCAAAAACAACGGAAAAACCAAGGTCTGCTGAATAGTACTCACCACTTGGCGCGCTCTCACCACAACCCACTAACATAGCGAGCATCATAACAGCTACTACTGTTAAACAAATAATTTTTTTCATAATAAAATCTCCTTTAGAATAATTTACCAAACACTTATTGGTACAGCAATATTATACTCCTTAAAAAAACTAATTTCAACTCCTTTTATAAATATACACTCGAAATTTCTTAAGTTATATATAGCGTTAAACAGGAATTTTAAAAATTTTTAAATTTTTTTCAAAAAAATAAAACCGTTTGCGTTTTTGATTCCCCTTAATTAATGTAAGACGTAAAAAGTCACACACAAAAACAAAAAATTTTTAGGAGATGTAAAATCATGGCAAAATTCACAGACACAATCAAAGGCTTTATCAACAAACACTTCACTGGGGAAGTAACCTGCGCACACTGCGGCAAAAAAGGAAAAGTAATGTTCTTTTCTACAATGAGCGACGACAACAGACTTTGCTCTAGTTGCAAAAATTCGATTCCGGCAGAATTTCATTTCAATCCAAAAGAATCAACCCTTGAAGAGTTTAAAAATCTAGACAGCTTTATGCAGTACACCAAAAACCAGCTAGAACCTGTTTTTGAACCCGATCGCGAATTCTCTTACGGCGATTTCAAGGTTGACCCGGTTAACTGCCTATGCAAAGTAAATAACAGTTTCGTTTTTGAAATAAGCAATATTCTCGCTTACGACTTTTCATTTAGAGCAGAAGAATTTAAAGACGGTATTTTTTCTTCAAAGGTAAAAGGCGACGTTTATTTGAACACCCTAATCCTTAGAGAGCCAGGCGCTGTATTTGGCGAAACAGCAATTAAATATTCTGCAAAAGGCAAGGCAGAAAAGAAAATGTTTAGCAGCACCGTTACATACCAAAACCCTGCAGATTTAGACGAATTTTTAATGAAGTTTGACGCTCTTTGGAGCAGATTTGAAAACGAAAGACAACAACAAGAATTTGACGATCTAGTTGAACAAAAGGCAAAAGAGTTACTCGCGCAAAGAGAACGCGCTACGTTAAATGCATAATAACACGAATATAACAGTTAAATTAAAGGAGATTATAAAAATGGAAAATATTATTACAAACAACACTTACATCAATAATGAAAACACAACCGCCGGCAACACTACAGAAAAAGAAATACATAACGGTCCATCAGCATGGGAAAAATTCAAGCGCCGCGTTAATCAGTTTTTAAACGCAATTTACATTATTCGTTGCGTATGTTGCTTTACCTCTATCTTCTCTGTCCTTGGTACTTTGGTGCTTATTTTTGGCGGCTCTATGACCCTTGGCGGCATATTGTTTGTAATCGGTCTTCCTTCAGCACTACTTGCCTGCCCAATTAAATTCTTGAGCATAGTATTGGCATTTACAACTACCGGATTTACCATTGGACTATGTTTTGTAGGCTTTGGTTGCGTTATTGGCGCCGCAATAGGATTTATCTTGGCTGTTGTGTTGTGGCTCTACTTCCCCGCTTTTGTAACTATTCCACACTATTTCAAAGAACTAAGAAGATAAATAACAAAAAAGGCTTGAGGTAAAACCTCAAGCCATTTTATTTTATTGCTTTTTATTTGAATTTTTCTTCTTTTTAAAATATCGTATAATAACTAGTGTTACTATAGTGGCTACACCTGGAACAAGCAAATATGGAATAATAGATAAGAACAGCGCAAATAGCGTAACTAATGCATCGCCAACATCTTCAAATCCCTCCACTATATTGTTCCAAATTGAGCTCCAGTAGCCTTCGTTTTCGACCTCTCGCTCAACTTCTACAACGTCGAGGTTAATCGTGCAATAATCGGTTTGGTTTTCCAAACTCTTTAACTGCGCGGTATAAGACTCAATCTGCGCTCTGACAGCAGCAATACGCTCTTCAACAGAGATTACGTCAGTTACGTTATCCGCTTGTTTCATTATTTCTAAAAGACTTTCTTCTTCGGCCTCATAAACCTTGATTCTAGCCTCTATATCAACGTATTGCTCGGTTACGTCCTCTACGCTCTCGCTGCGTTCGGTAACAATAACACCTTTTGATGCAAATTCTGTAAAACTATCAGTTTCACCAACAGGAACTCTTATCGTAGCAGTAAAACTTCTAAAATCATCATCGGTAAATTCGTTAGAGGATTCTATATAGCCGCCGCTTGACGTAACGTTTTTGCGAATATTCGCAATATAATTATCATAATCCTTGGTTTCTACCGACAAAGAGATTTCTTTTATTAGTTTGCGCGAATCAATAACGTCGGTTTCTAAATCAACATCTGATTCTTCAAGAGATACTTTTTCTTTATAAACCTTGTTTTTGGTTGTTTCGTCAGCACAACCACAAAACGTTGCCAGAACAAAAATCATACAAACAACTAGTGCAATAATTTTTTTCATAAGAAAACCTCCCTTTCATAATTTAATTATACTGTACCCCCCCGAAAAATCAAGAGGATTTTATTTATCGCTTTATCTGTGCCGTCTTGCGCACAATAAAAAGGCTTGGAGAAATCTCCAAGCCTTTAAAAGTTAAATAAACTCTTATTTACAAATTGTATTTTTCTTTAGTTGTATTTATAGAAGAAATTAAAACTCGTCTGATTTTACCGCAATCGTTTTGCAATTCAGAATATACATTACTATCAATAATATCGGTTTTTGAAAAAAGTTTAAGCCAATATTCAGTTTCGTAACATTCTTTAAGTGCAATTTGAAGTTTCGAAATAAAATCGGCTTTGCTTTGTGCATAATTTGCTTCGTGAATATTAGCACCTATACTAGTACCGCTTTTGAGAATTTGATTTTTCAAAACAGCTTTTCCTTGAATTTGGTCGGTTAATTTCACAATTTTTACCGCAAATTCAATAGAAAAATCTACTAAAAAATTATCAGACATATCTTTTCTCCTTTTAATGATATGCGCTACGCGCATGAAATGATTTCATCATTAAATGCAACTAACGTTGCATGAAATAAAAATTGCCATAAATCCCCATTTAAACAATGTGCCGCATCCAAAAGATGCGGCACATTTCATGCTTTAGCATTTCATTCACAGCGTGAATTTCATTTGCCGTAAGGCAAATTTCATTACAAATAATCGCAGATTATTTGTTAAGTGCTTCGTTAACTGCAACTGCGCAAGCAACAGTCATACCAACCATTGGGTTGTTACCAGCACCGATAAGACCCATCATTTCAACGTGAGCAGGAACTGAAGATGAACCTGCAAACTGAGCGTCAGAGTGCATACGACCCATTGTATCGGTCATGCCGTAAGAAGCAGGACCTGCTGCCATGTTATCTGGGTGAAGTGTACGACCTGTACCGCCGCCAGATGCAACAGAGAAGTACTTCTTGCCCTGTTCGATACATTCTTTCTTATAAGTACCTGCAACAGGATGTTGGAAACGAGTTGGGTTGGTTGAGTTACCTGTGATAGATACGTCAACGCCCTCTTTGTGCATGATTGCAACGCCTTCACGAACGTCGTCAGCACCGTAGCAACGAACCTTTGCGCGCTCACCGTTTGAGTAAGCTGTTTCGTTTACGATGGTGAGTTCACCGGTGTAGTAGTCAAACTTGGTTTGAACGTAAGTAAAACCGTTGATACGTGAAATAATTTGAGCTGCGTCTTTACCAAGACCGTTAAGGATAACGCGGAGTGGTTCTTTACGAGCTTTGTTAGCGCTACGAGCTAGACCGATAGCGCCTTCAGCAGCAGCGAATGATTCGTGACCTGCAAGGAATGCGAAACATTGTGTTTCGTCACGAAGAAGCATTGCGCCCAAGTTACCGTGGCCGATACCAACCTTACGATCGTCAGCAACAGAACCAGGAATGCAGAATGACTGAAGACCAAGACCGATCTTTTCAGCAGCTTCTGCAGCAGATGCAACCTTATCTTTGATAGCGATTGCGCAACCTACAACGTAAGCCCAAGCAGCGTTTTCAAAGCAGATTGGCTGAATGCCTTTAACGATGTTGTAAGCGTCAACGCCTGCATCGTCACAAATTTGCTTTGCTTCTTCGATAGAAGCGATGCCGTGCTTTGCGAGTTCTGCGTTTATTTGATTAATTCTTCTTTCATAGCTTTCAAATAATGGCATAATCTGTTACCTCCCTAATTATTCTTCACGTGGATCGATGAGGCGAGCAGCGTCATCAACACGTCCGTACTGGCCGCTAGCTTTTTCGAGAGCTTCGTTAGCGTCCATACCCTTTTTAATCATTTCCATCATTTTGCCGAGGTGTACAAACTTGTAACCGATGATGGTGTCGTTTTCATCAACAGCACACTTTGTGATGTAACCTTCAGCAAGTTCGAGGTAACGAGGACCTTTAACCTTTGTAGCGTAGGTAGTACCTGTTTGTGAACGAAGGCCCTTACCAAGGTCTTCAAGACCAGCGCCGATTGGCAAACCGTCTTCTGAGAAAGCGGTCTGTGTACGACCGTAAACGATCTGTAAGAAGAGTTCACGCATAGCGGTGTTGATAGCGTCGCAAACAAGGTCAGTGTTAAGTGCTTCAAGCAAAGTCTTGCCTACAAGAATTTCAGAAGCCATAGCAGCAGAGTGAGTCATACCAGAGCAACCGATTGTTTCAACCAATGCTTCCTCGATGATACCCTCTTTAACGTTAAGGCTAAGCTTGCAAGCGCCCTGCTGTGGTGCGCACCAGCCGATACCGTGGGTAAGACCAGAGATATCTTTTACTTCTTTTACCTGTACCCATTTACCCTCTTCAGGAATAGGAGCAGGACCGTGATATGCGCCCTTAGCTAGTGGGCACATATTTTGTACTTCATGTGAGTAGTTCATAATATGTAACTCCTTTCAAATTTTCATACAAAGATATTATAACAGTATTTTGTCGAAAAAACAATACCGAAAATACTAAAATTTTAACAAAATACATTTAAGAAACTATTGTTTTTATCCAAGCGCCTCTATTTACAAATACGTAGCCCAAGAAACACTTAATAACGTTTAGCGCCTGAACGATGAAAAATATGGTAAGTACGCCAAGCGACGTATAGCTTATAAGGCAAAATGCCGCAAGGACGCTGACTACCCAAGTAAATCCGCAGTCAAAGATAAGTGTTATTCCAACCTTACCGCCCGAGCGCAAAGTAAAGTAGGACGCGTGGGCAAAAGCATCTATCGGAATCGTAATGGCCGTTATTTGCATAAGCGAGGTTGCCATACTTTTGGCGGTGTCGCTTATATTATATATTTGAGGTATATAAACTGCGCTAAATGCATATACCACCGCTACTATCACACCAATAAATACCGAAAAAGCAATAAGCTTAAACGCGGTGTCTTTTATTTCTTCTTTGCTCTTGCCGGCGCCCAGATCGTGACCTAGTAGTATGCCGACCGCTATACCAACCGAGAAAAACGCAACCGAAAAGACGTTCCAAAAGGTTTGTGAAATATTGTTAGCCGCAACAACGTCTATACCACGCTGTGCATAAAGTCCGTTAACAGTAGCCATGCCCGAAGCCCATAAAGCCTCGTTCACCATAAGTGGCATACCTTTTTTAAAGATTTTACCAATTAGGCCAAAAGATATGTAATAACTTTTCCAGCCTTCTAATATATAACGGCATTTATCACTCTTAACAAAAGTATAAGCGACAAGTATTGCAAGCTCTACAAAACGCGAGATAACGGTTGCGATAGCCGCGCCGTCAACACCAAGACAAGGTGCGCCAAATTTGCCATAGATTAGCACGTAGTTAAGCGCAAGATTTACCACAACTGCAGTAACACCCGCATACATTGGCACCGCGCTCTGCCCTGCCTCACGCAAGGTGCTGCCGTAGCACTGCGCTATTGTGTATGGTAAAAGACCTATAAGCATTATATAAAGATAACTTTTTGCAAACGAGAGCGATTCGGCCGCGAGCGTTGCGTTGTCATCCGCATTAAGATAAAGCATTATAAGGTCATTGTTTTTAAAAGCCAAAAAAGCAATACCCAAAACCGCAAGCAAACTGCAGAAAATCATCTTGAATCTAAAGGTTTGCTTTACACCCTCTAAATCGCCCTTGCCAAAATACTGCGCCGTAAAAATACCAGCGCCCGAAATAGCGCCATAAATACAAAGGTTAAAAACAAATATCAACTGGTTAGACACAGCAACACCGGTCGACTGCGCTTGACCAACGGTACCAACCATAACGTTGTCTAGCATGTTAACAAAGTTGGTAATACCCTGTTGTATCATTATAGGAATTGTAAGCAACATAACGCGCTTATAAAACGCCCTGTTACCAATAAGTTTATTTAACATAAATTACCTCGTAAATCATCATTTTACCAAGACAAAATTTTATCACAAAACCATATATAATGCAACAAAAAAAGACAGAACAATAGCTCTGCCTTTTTTTGCATAAAATAAGAAAGGTATGAAAAGAAAGGAAAAAATTATGCTCTATGTTTTTCGGGGTAGTATGATTTATTAACCTTTGAGCCGCCTTCTATAACCTTTAACTTGCGGCGACGAAAACGCGCAACAATGCGATCCTCAAACTTAATAAATCTATCCTCGTGGAAAACGCCCCACACAACAAAACAAGCTAATGCAATTTCAAATAAAGTAATTAAAGAAGATGTAAAATCCATAGTTTTTCCTCCGCCGAACATTTGTTCGTTTTCTGTAATTTTATTATAATCAAGCGCTAGTCATTTGTCAAGCACTTTTTACAATTTTATTTTAGTGAATTGGGTGTCCTAAAATCTACCCAGTGAATAAAAAATATAATAAAAAAACTTTTTTGAAAAATTTGAAAATTTTTGTTGACAATCGACACACTTGGTGATATAATAATCGGGCGCGATAAAAGTGCGTTATATATGCGAGTGTGCTGGAATAGGCAGACAGGCACGTTTGAGGGGCGTGTGTCCACGACGTATGGGTTCAAGTCCCATCACTCGCACCAAAGCATTCAAACCCGAACCTTTTACCAATCGGTGAAACGTTCGGGTTTGTTGTTTTCTTAAAAGATGTTAAATAGCCTTTGTTTGTGGCAGTACAGAATGATTTGCTCTGTACTGCCACTTCTTCGTTTCAATGGATTTCGTACATAAAGGAGATTTTGAAATGAAGACTAAAAAAGCAACTAAAACTAACATATCAAGAATTATTTTCTTTACCATTGCACTTACATATAATTTAATATTAGGATTTCACTTGAGAGACTTTCTTGTTCTCTCGCCCACTCTACAGGTATTCTATTTACTATCGGTTTTACCCACTTTACTTTTAACAGTTAAGATAAATTCAAAAGCAATGAGGGCAATGGTTTATATTTTGCTGATACTCATTGTGTGCATGAACATTGTTTATGCTATTTATTCCCGTAGAGTATTTCCCATTTTTGCAATCATATCACTTAGTATTGTCTTTATGTATTTCGTTGCTTTTGTCAACGCTACTCGTAAAGATAAGTTATTGACGAAAATTATTGTATTGCTATTATCTGTTACAATTTTGTTATTGCTTTTCTCAGCATATATTTTCGTCTACAAACAGGATAATCTTTCTCTTACCAACGGTCATGCAACGCTGTGGGATACAAAGACTGTAGAACTTGCTGACGAAATTTGCGGCGACTGTGATACTGATGAAGAAAAAGTAAAAGCAATATACGAATGGATGATATATAATTTCGAGTATGACTACGAGTATAATCCTGTTGTTCAGTATTTTAATGTTCATAAAACCTTGCAAACACAAAAAGGAGTCTGTTATGACTTTTCTCATCTATTTGCCGCACTCTGCCGAAGTCAGAAAATTCCTTGCTATGTAGTTGATGGCGATAAGCGTGATAACGCTCAATATCACCACACTTGGAACAGAGTTTATTTTGATGGATCTTGGTGGAACATAGATATAACCTACGATATTACTCATAAACAACACGGTTATTATGATTTTAAAAACATTGAAAACGCTTATCAAAAAGACTTAGAATTTATAATATGTCGGATATATTAAGTTGTACGCAACACAAAAGCCGCCCATATGAGCGGCTTTTGTGTTGCTTTTTTATTTAGAGTTTAATGTACGAATCATTTGCATGACAGCGCTTTTTTGTTCTGCTGTGAGGCTAACCCAAGAGTCAAAGAGTTCTTTAATTTCGGGCGTCATCTCAACCATATCACCATCCGCAAAGAACTGGGATATTGTAATGCCAAATCCGGTACAAATGGCCTCTAATGTGCTTATTGAAGGCAATGTGTTTCGTCTAAAAATATTAGCAAGAGTTGATTCGGACAAACCACATTCTTTAGATAATCTATATTCGGTCCATCCACGCTCATTTAATAGCTGACGAAGTCTCTTATGTGTATCCATAGCCTCACCACCTTTCAAGTATATTTTACCGCTAAATTGAATGGTTTTATACTAAATACTTGTAATGTGATTACCGTTATGTTAAACTGTATAATGCATTCTATTTGAGATGTAAAACCTCAAAAGAAAAATCAGCACCTCTTACAAAAAAGATGCTGATTATATTTCGCAAAGTATTTAACTTTAAGAAAACTTTATGCTACTGAAAACATAAGTCTATTATACAAAATGGTGTTATATTTGTCAATAAATTAATGGCGCTTTTTAAGGAAATAACTGATATTTATAATATAAATGTCACATTTATGGTGATTTCGGTATTATTCTCCGTCAAAATCATAGTCATAGGAGGTTTCATTTAATGTCAAGGAGAGGCGAAAATATATATCATCGAAAGGATGGTCGTTGGGAAGGACGATACATTAAATACCGTTCTTTAAAAAACAAAACAGTTTATGGATATGTGTATGCAAGTTCATACAATGAAGTTAAAGAAAAACTTATTAGTGCAAAAAACGCAGTAGATACAGTTGTTCAAACAAGCAATTATTTTCTTTTTAGTGAAATAACAACGCAATGGCTAAATAGAAAAAGAGCTACTGTAAAACAATCAACAATAACTCTTTACGAAAACAAAATATCAAATTATTTGCTCCCGTTCTTCGGGAAATATGTTATTGAGGAAATCACAACATTCATGTTGCAGAATTTTGTTGATGGATTATTGTGTGGACAGGATACTAACAAAAAGCTAGCAACGAAAACTATAGCAGATATTTTGACCCTTTTTAAATCAATTCTCAATTTTGCAAAAGAAGCAGGTTGTGTTTTAAAATGCAATCTTTCTATTCTAAAATTAAAGTTTGAAACAAAAGAAATTAAAATACTATCTCACGACGAGCAATCGTTAGTGAACAAAAAACTATTTTATTCTGTAGATTACACATCAATCGGGATTTTAATATCTTTGTATACGGGTGTTAGAATAGGCGAACTGTGTTCTTTAACAACAAATGATATAGATATGTCTTTGTCAAAATTAACGGTATGGAGAACTTTACAACGCATACAAGACAAAAGCGTGAGCAACCAAAAAACCGTTTTGAAATTTACTGAACCAAAATCGAAAAAATCAGTCAGAGAAATACCCTTGCCTAATTTTATTGTTGATAAATTAAAAGAGCTCGAATATACGGATGGAACCTTTTTGCTCTCCGGAACAACAAATCCAGTTGAGCCAAGGACTATGGAAAATAGATATAATCGTTTTATGGCGGATCTGGGTATTCAAGGAACAACTTTTCATACATTACGGCACACCTTTGCAACACGTTGTATTGAAGCAGAATTTGATGTAAAAACCTTAAGCGAAATTCTAGGTCATGCAAGTGTTAATCTTACTTTGAACAGGTATGTACACTCTTCGTTTAGTTTAAAAACCGAAAATATGAAAAAGATCTCTTTCGAAATATAATGCGCCGTCAAAATTTTAGTCAAAAGGATACAAATCGGCTCTATATCAATAAAAAACAGCCTTTTTCTTAAAGTTAAATACTTTGCGAAAATTAAAGGAAGGAGTTAACTATGGAAAATAAAGAAAAATGGAAAATCACAGATGCTGAAAAACAAAGATTTATAAGAGCACTATCAAATGAGCTGTCGGCACTAAGGGCAAAAGCCGGCGTACCGCAAGATGAACTTGCTAGACTCATTGGTGTTTCAAGACAAACCTATGGAGCCATTGAACGTAAATCCAGAGAAATGTCTTGGAGCACATATTTATCATTAATACTATTTTTTGATTACAACAAAGAAACTCATAATATGTTAAGACATTTATCCGCCTTCCCCTCAGAACTTATTGACAGATTTAACGACGGGAAACATACAGCCGAGCTAAATATTGAAGAGATTTCTGGGATTGCAATTGACGATATAAATGATAAACTCGACGAACAAGCGCTTCACTCTATAAGAACGGTTGTAATGCTTGAATATGCTCGATGCAATAATTTGCCTGGCGATGCGGTTGTTAAATCATTTGACGGAAGAACATTTTCCAATGATGTATCAGCAAATGATATTCAAATTAAAAGGTCACTAAAGAATTTACAAGGACAAGGTGCCACAACAAAATGAATACTTTGAGCAAAAAAAGAGCTTGTAAGTTTAAAAAAGAATTCAAACTTCATAAAGCAACGTATCAAAGCATTTGTGAAATTTTAAATAAGCAAGGGTATGAAATCGTATTATTTAACTCTATATATAATGTACCCGATGTTAGCAGTTTAATTACTGCATTAAACTTGACTGAGCTAATAAAAGAGAGAAAAGGTTTCACATATGCAGATGCAAATAATAGGATTGTATTTTTAAATGAAGATTTATCCGAACAAGAAAAACTGATAGTTCTTTTACATGAAGAAGGCCATATATATTGCGGCCATTTAAACGAAAAAGCTTTAATCGGTCGTGACGTGATTCAAGAATATGAAGCAAATGAATTTGTGCACTATATATTTAATGAATCACCATGGCAAAAAATCAAAACAAGTATATCTTGTCATAAAAAAGCGTTTTCAATTGTTTCTATATTATTGGTTGTGCTAATAGTAATCGGTGTTGCCGCTACTTTGGCTGCGAAAGAAAATTCGTATTATGGCGAATATTACATAACACAATCAGGCAACAAATATCACGAAAAAGAATGTATTTTTGTAAAAGATAAAAATACAACAAGTCGGCTAACTAAAGAACAATTTGAAAAAGGAGAATATGAACCCTGTGGAACATGTCTCCCCAATAATTAGATCCAAATAAGGAGAGTTTGAGGATGGTAAAAAAATTAAGTTGTATGGTTCTTGCATTAATTTTAATTTTTTCTGTTTGTATAGTTAATGTAAGTGCTACAAGCAACACGGAAGGTAAAACTATTAAAAAAGTAGTTAGTATTGTTTATGATGATTCTGGCAGTATGAAAAACAACAATGAAGACTGGGCATATGCTAGTTATTCACTACAGAATCTTATGGGGTTAATGAATTCACAGGATGAGTTAAGCGTTGTAAAAATGTCGAATCCAACTCAAACAGTGGGTTTTGATTTATCAACAAATGCTTCTAGATCCGAAGGCATTAAAACAGTTGAAGGCTGGGGCGCACGTGGTGGAACTCCATTTACAGCAGTGCAGACAGCTGTCGATTGGCTAAAATCAAAAAAATCCGGATATGCCGATTCACAATCCGTTGAATTTTGGTTAGTTATTATAACGGACGGAAGTTTTGAGAATGGATACCCCTCTAATATGACAAATTATCTCAACGAACTAAAAGGTTCTATGGGAAATAGCAAATTTGAAGGTATCTTCGTGGCAATTGGCAACAGTGTTCCCGCCTCAGTGAAAAAGGATTGGACGAGCGTAACCGGTAATCATTTAATAACAGCTAAAAATAGTAACGACATTGTTAACGCCATGTCTGAGGTATCCGGTTTAATCATTGGCCAAGGCGGAAAAAGCACAGATGTTAATGTGACCACAACTGCTGATGGCAAAGGTATAACGTTTACTTCCTCTTTCCCGTTAAAAAAATTCATCGTATATGAGCAAAATCAAAATGTTGGAATTGCCTCAATTAGTGTCAATGGCACCAAAGTTAAAACAACTGCAGATTTTGCAGCCAAAAAACCAGGCAAAGGCACACTAACATCGAGAACGATCCATTGCGAAAGTGAAGGAACGGATTATATACCCGCAGGTCAAATTACAGTAAATTTTGATTCTAAAATCAATACAGCAACAAATAACTTTAAAATCCTAACAGATTCTGCTGTTAATGTTGATTTCAAAGTTTTAGATAAGGCTGGAAATGAAATTAAAGATTTGGATAAAGCCTCTTTGGTAGAAGGCGATTTAGTTGAATTTGCAGCTACGGTAACAAGTAGCATTGACAAAAGTCCTATAAATCTTAAAAACTGGGCTACTGAAGTATCCGCACAACTTGTTGTAAATGACCAAAGTATCACTATGGAATACAACCTAAGTGATAATACTTTCTATGGTTCGTTCAAAATTCAATCTGGCAGTAATTTGGCTTACTCAATTATTACATTGCCTGGATATTTCAGAGCTAAATCGGATGTGGTAAATCTTTATCCTATTGAAGTAATAGATAACACATCCGCCACCGTTTCCAATAGCACTTTAAATGTTCCGTACAAATATTGTGAAGACTTTGAGGAAATTGGTGCATTTACATATACGGTCTCGGGCGGCTCTATAAACGGTATTTGCAATTTTGAATTTAAGAATATGCCCAAAGGTATAACAGTTAGTGTTAATGGCATATTTGCCGATGACGATGGTAAACTGTCAGTAAAAATTCGCAACGACGCACCTGCCGATGTGAAATTTTATCGTAATAAAGACTATAAAGAAACCGAAAAATCAACAATCGCAATCAATGTAACAAGTAACCAATATGTATTGCATTGGCAAAAAGATTCCATAACAGAGATTGTAATTAATCCTGTTAAAAGAAAAATAACATTAGAAACTGTTAAAACAAACGGTTCAGAAGAACTTAAATTAAATGATTTTGATGGAAAAGCAATATATGTGATTTCGGTGTTAGGTAATGGTGAATACCTTTCTAAAGAAGAATTGGAAACTCTAAAACTTGATACAAGTAAGTTGGGTGGCATTAAATTAAAAACAGAAGTTATTGAATATAACGGCAAATATGCTCTTCAGATTACCTGCAACAAAACCGCACCTGCTTTATTTGTTAAAACCGGTGATATTGATTCTGAAATAACAGTTACCACGTTGTATGGAGAAAAATCGGAATCTGAAAAAATTTCATTCTACATAAAAGATAGCATTACAAAATATCTTCTCCCATTATTATTAATAATTCTGATCGTTCTTTTGATTGGATATTTGCCGGGAATTAAAAAGCGAATTCCTAATAAAAAATATCATATTCAAGCAAACGGCGAAGCAGAGGCTATCTATGTAAAACCCGCAACAAGATTTTTACCATATGTTGCAGAAAAAGGTTCCGGTAGTGACTTATCATTGATTGCAACGTCAAACAAGAATAGGGTTTCTGTAGTACTTGATCTTTATGACGAGCAAAAGGCTTTACTTGATGGAGAACTACAGGAAAGCAAATCTAAAATAGATTTGGCAATTGGTAGCGAATTGAAAATTTCTGAACCAAACAGAGAAACTGTTTATTTATATTGTGATTCACGTAATGATGATACATTCAGTGATGACTTTGGCGGTCTGGATGACACAGATGATTTGTTTGGTGATGATATGGCGACAGCTTCTGTTAGCGATAATGCTGACGATGATTTTTTCAGTTAAAAGGAGTTAATGAAAATGAATGAAGGTTATAAAAATGTTCCTGCCCTTTTAATCGGCTTGGGCGGTATTGGTTCAGAAATTGTAGACAGTGTTTACGGTAGACTAAAAGAAACTGGCATGGCCGAGAATGTTGAGGCTCTTGTGTTTGATACAGATATCAACTCACAAAGAAATCTCACTAACATTAGTGGCGAATGCAAAATCCAAACCAGTACAGATAAAACAGTAAAATATGCATTAGAGAACGATCCGACGGCAAAAGATTGGTTCCCCGTTCATCCTTTGGTTGAAAAAATGCAAATGCTTAACGGTGCTGGTCAAATTCGTGCCGTTTCTCGTCTCGCACTGCGCTCTGCAATGAAAGCAGGAAAACTCAATTCAGTTTCTGCAGTTAAGGAGCGCTTATTCAAACTTGGCAGTGGCACAAGTGAAAAAGGCCTTAGAGTAATGATCGTTTCCTCTATGATGGGCGGTACTGGCTCAGGTATGTTCTTGCAAATTCCTCTTTACATTAGAGAAATTTTTGAAAGTCAGTTTAATACTGATAAAATCGAGATTCAAGGTACATTTATTTTACCTGATGTACTTAAGGGCTCTATTACCCCTGAACAAACCGAAAATGTTTATGCTAACGCATATGCATCGATGAAAGAGCTTAACGCTATGATCATGTCACTTGGCGGAGATGGTTCAAGCATTAACTTGGAATACAAGCCAAATCAGTTAAACTCTGAAGGTATGCGTGATATAGCACTCAAAGATTGGCCTTATGATTATTGCTATTTCTACGATAAAGAGGATACTAAGGGCCGTGTATTAAGTGGATTTAAAGATTATATCAACATGATTGAAAACAATCTTTATTTGCAAGTATTCGGACCCATTTCCGATAGAATGTATTCTAACTTCATCAATGAGATGAGAGGAACTATTCGTAAGAATGGTAGAAACATTTATGGTGGTATCGGTGTTGGAGAGTTAAGCTATCCTTATGATGATATCGTTGATTACTGTGTGTATAAGGTTCTTGCGAGTAGCCTTGATAATCAATTGCTTAAAATTGATCAAATTTATCGCGCTGAAATGGATAAGTATAATCGTAACATCCAGAACGGTATTGACGATCAAATGCCCGACCGTGAAAACGTATATATTACTAACTTCGAATCGTTAGCTACAACTGACAATTTCTTCAGTCAAATCAAACGCTCGCTAACCGAGTATGATGACAACGATAACGAAGTAAGTGACAATATTAAAAAATTACAAGCAGCCATTGACGAGGAAATTCTTTCGATTTATAACAATGACGAAGAATTCAAGGCACAGGTTGGTGCTTGTTACATTAAGCCTGGTTCTTTCTCCAATTTGCCTGCAAAAAAACTTAGAAGTGTTGTATCGAATTGCGAAAGCCGTTTCCGTCAATTCCGCATCACTGTTGAAGGCAAGGCACAAAACAAAGCAGAATCAAAAGCAAATGCCGATTGGGGCGTATACTCCGAAAATGACAAGAGCATTCTTAACGAATTCCTCCGCAACAAAGAAACATATGTCAACTCTGTTGGTATTCGTTACATGCTTTATAAAACCCACAAAAATCTAAAACAAGCTAAAATTGATTTAGATAACAAACTTGCTGATACAGTTAACAAGCTCAGACGCGGTGAAGAAAAACCTTTTACTTCTCAAAGCGGTGCAGGTGTAGATGCTGTTAAGAAAGCAGAAGAAGTTGTTAAGAGCAAGGGCTTGTTCAGCAAGAATTTGAAGAACTTTAAAGAGGATTATGCACGTAAAGCTGCAGGTCACTTTAAGCTCTTAGAAGCATATTGCAAAGATAGCCTCAAATCAGCATATTATGAGCGTTCTATTAAATTATTAGAAGTTTTGATTAGTGAATACGAAAATATGTTTAGTCGTCTTGCTGATCAGAAATATGAAGTAGAAAAGCACATTAAGAGCCTCCTTATAAAGCATGATGATACTAAGGGTACAACCAATCTTTATGTATTGGCTAATCAAAAGTATAAAGAACAAATTTGGCGTACAATCCCTGACGATGTTAAAACAAGTATCCTTTCCGGTACTCTTTCTGAAGAAATGCACGGTGCTCTTTTCAGTGGTTTCCAAAAGAAAGTTAATAACTCTATCGGCCAAGTGGTGAGCTACGATAAACTCTTCCATGACCTTATTGTGAAAAGCTGCCGTGAACGCTTACTTGCTAATAGCAGTGTTCGTGAAGAACTTGATATCAATATTATGCAGGCTCTTGAAAGAGAAGCTGATTTCAGTGGTCAGTCTATGTCTAAGCAAGATTATATTAAGTCTCGTCTTAATACACTTGCCGACTCGGTTTGTCCTTGGACTCCAAAATCAGAAGACTCTAGCGATTTCAACCTTTGGGGTATTAGTAGCGATTGCAGAACCGCAACCGAATCGCCAGATGAAAAGAGTTCGCTTGAAAAACTTATTGATGATGCATCCGCAGGAAAACTTTCTGCGAACAACGTTGTAAGTCATAATGTATTGTCAAAGAATAGTATTCTCTTTGTTACCGCCAGATATGGACTCATGGTAAGTGATTTTGTGAAGTTCGCTGCTGGTAAAAACAGCACTCCTGACGGCGAATACTATGTTGCTTACAAAAATGTTGTAGAGCGTATTCCTAAAGATGGCCAAACCAACACATTTGCCGATACCTCTATTACACCTCATATTGATAAGAGATGGCATCTTACCTTGCGCGATATTAACGATGCAGTGTATTTGAAGAATATGAATGATGTTGCAAAAGCATTTGTAATTGGTATTGCCAATAAAAACTTTGTTGTTAAACAGTCTGATTCTTCTTTAAACGTAACACAATTCGTATCAATATTCGACGGAATGCCCACAGCAATCAGTTATCAAGGCAGTCCTGTTGACGGCAAAATCAAGAACCTGTACAAAGCTTTATCAGGTAACCCAGACTTAGTAAGAAATGTTATGGAAGAATTTGAAAAGTATTGTGAAAATGCTCAGAGAAATTCTAACCGTGATATCAGCGTAGTAGAAACCGAATTGATTAAAAAACTTAACGATGTTAAGGTTTTAGGTTACGACGAAGGTAAAAACATTGTTGACGTATTTATCAATTTCGAACGTGAATCTACTAAAGCCGAAAAAGATGATAAGAATTATGAAGATAAGTATCGTCTTTTCTACAATGCTCTTTATGAAGTTATTGAAGATGCGGTGAAACCATATTGCTTCGGCCAAGGAGACTTGGATCTAAAACTCAATTGCAATAAGGTTCTTAATAGTCTTATCCAATCATCATATTGGGAAGAAAAATTGAGCAAGGATGATATGGTTTACGCTAGATCTCTTGGTCAGCTTAAAAACAAAGTTGAAAATATGTAACAGTTAATAGAAGAAACCAGAGGCTGTCCCGATATCAAGGGACAGCCTCCTGGGAGGTAAAAAAATGGTAATAGTAATAGATCTGAGTAGAAAATTAGTAGGTTTTAATTTATTTGAAAGCTTCTTTTATAAACTCAAAAGCGAAGGTAATTTAGTGTTTGCTAATAACCCTCTCACCGTTGATGATGAAGATTTCAATTATTCCGACCTAAAAGCCCATGTGCAAAACATTTTATTTGATCACCATGCAAGTTCTTATAGCTTATGTGTTTTGTATGACATGGAAGACCAAAAAAAAGATCCTATTAAGTGCAGCATTGCCTCTAACATTCACGAAATAAAAGAAAATATCATTAAACCTTTGTCGCAAGAATACTCTTTCGATAAACTTTATTATTTTTCGCTTGATAATGTGAAGCGCAATTACGATGGCATTCCATATGATGATAATATCAAATTAGCCATTGATTATGATTCACAAGGATACATAAACGAAGAAATTGATAGTAAATATAAAGATATTCTCTTTACCGATGAAGAAATCAATAAAATTGATTTGCTATGGTATGAATTAAGAAATAGAAGTATGTCTTCCGATAATATTTCTATTAAGGATTCTAAGAAAGTTGCTGCCGAATTCAAAAAGGAACTTAATAACTGCTTTAACACAAAACTATCGTTAATTAATGATAAATACAACAATTTGAGTTGGTACGCCAAACGCCTTGAAAAAGTGTTCAAGGTGGTTTATGCGAGTTTTGAAACAACATTATATAAAAATGCAAACTCTATAAACTCCATTCAGTCCCCTTCTGAACTTGTGCGTAACGCGTTGAAGATGGAAGTATCTACATATCGTGAAAGAGATGCAATTATTATTCATATTAACTTGAACGATAAAAACGCCACCCTCAACCGTGAAGTTCTAAGGTTTAGACACCAATTAGAAATAATTGCACTACTGATTTATTTATCAACTAACGATACAAAACTTGTTTTTGAGGGTGGCCAATCTATCGGTCGTGAAAATCATTGGGAAATTACAACTATTCTTAATGATGAGAATCTCTCAAAAATGCTGAATTCTTATAATTCAAAACTTAAAACCGAACTCGATAAGCTCGGTAAGTTTACCAATAATGAAATCGAATACGAAGAATTCGCACCTAGAACATTTAATCTCGCAATGGAAATGAATAAGCCCGAATTACCTGCAACACCTCCGTTCGGAATGTTCTCTAACAAAAAAGATTCCAAAAAAATGGAGAATTTTGCAGATGCTTTGTATGCGAGATATCTTAAGGGCGTTGATTATGCCAATAAGAGAATTCGTGAACTTACTACTAAACTGAGAGTTCAAAAAGAATCTGACTCTTCTGGCAAAATTAAAAAAGGAAATATATTAGAGATAAGCTCTGAACTCGAAAAAATGCAAAACGATATTAAAACCTTGCAACAACGTATCGCATTTTATCGACCTAAAGAAGCTGTTGCTATTAATCCTAATTTGAAATTGGAATATGATGTTGTTGTTAAGGATATTCAAGAAATGATGTCCAAGAGACTCAAAGGTTCCACATTTATTAAAAATATCCTTTTGACAATGGGTATTTCTTTATGTACATATCCTCTCTTGCAGTTTACAGATATGCCAGATAAAACAATGTTAATAATCTCTTTATTGATGCTGGTTTTACCTGTTTCAATTTATATTCTTCTGCAAATTGGATACTCTGCTCTTTTGAATAAGAAGATAGCAAAGAAAATCTCGGCACTTATTTATCAAAACGAAGACCTTGTCAATAACCTCTTCCGTAATGACAATGAAGCTTCGAAGTATGTTCAAGATATTTATAATTTGATCATGCAAAGAAAATATGTAAACGAGTGTAACGCTAAGGTGATTTCTTCAAACCGCAAATTCAAGCAATTTAACTATCACCACGACAAATTGAAAGAACACGCAGAAGTAAGTGATAGATTGATTGAAATCTTAGGTATAAACACTTCTAGCGCAGGCCTAGTTCAAATTGACAAGATGGAAGGTCTTGAAGGTGGAAAAACAGCCGAAATAAATCCGTTGTATTGTCCTTTAAGTTATCTGTTAATTACAGATCCTATAAAGAACAAAGCTATAATTAACGATCAGCAAAACGTCGATATCGATAGCAATCTTATTGGTTTTGTTGATAAATTTATTATTAAACACGATAAGGAGTACCGCCATGATTAAAATTTTAATATTCATCGCCGTTGTAATTGGCGCTGCTCTTGCTGCATTTGGTATTCTCGCCACATATAAAGCGTTAAATATCAAAAAAGAATATCGTTTCAAACATCATAAGCACTTGGTTTTCTTAAGTGTTGATGTAGCTATTGGTGTACTGGTTTATTTCGGAACATGGATTATTTCTTTATTGAGTGAAAAGGCAGCTGCTTTCTTTGAAAGCATTTATACTACTCACTTAATACCAAGTTTGGTTTTATCAGTATTTTTGTTGTATAAAAGTATTTATAAAATTTATTTTCATATTTACTCAAAAAAATCTACTGATATTTCCGAAAACAATTTGCCCGTACAATATTACGAAAAGGATGGAGCTTTTTACCTATCTCCATATTATTCGACTCTCGCTAAAGTCTTTAAGTTTGCAACAATAATAGTTGTAGCACTTATAAGTATTGGTATAGGTATCATTTACCTTGTTAACGAAGGTAGCACAGATAAAATTTCTATAACTGTAGAAACATTTATACTCTTACCTTTGTTTTTAATGGAATTGAATTCCTATTTTGACGGGCACCTTGAAGACGATGTGAAAAGAGCTTTGCAAAATCAAGAATCTCCCAAAGAAAGAGATACCGTTTGGGCAGATTTGGACAAAGAATATCGTCGTCTTTGGAAAGAACAATTACTCGGCAGATACAATGTTACCAATAAATATGAAAGAGAGATCATCTCTAAAACAGGAAAAAGAGACCTTCTTTCAGAGAACATTGCAAAAGCAGCATCAGGCAATAAATCTAATGATTTTCTTTATTCAAGAATTCTTTCGCCTATTATGCGCGGAGAGGATATGATTATTGAAAGTTGTTTGCTTCAAAGCTTTTCTGACATTATCGTACCAATTGTTAATATTATGTTTACAGCAAGTAAACGTATGATGTTTGTTTGCGATAGTCAAAGCACCGTTAAACAGTGTGAAAAATGGTTTGAAGAGTTGGATATAAAATCTAATACTGCGAATTCCAATATTGTAATTGACGTCTTAAACTACGATAATACAGAGTCAATTAAAATGGATAGCAATGTTGATATTTATATCGGCACCGTCGATTTAGCTTTGAATAGTAAGGCGATTTTTGAAAATATTGATGTTGTATTCTGTCTCAACATTGATAAAATTATTTCTGAAAGTGCACTTAACCTCAACTTGCTTGCATCAGTTCTTTCTAGTGATCGTTACGATAACGTACAATATGTTCTCTTTGGTAACCGTGTAAATGGTCTTAAACAGACTGCTTCGCAAGTGTTTATGAGAAATAACTTTGGTTATCAAGTAGTTAACAGTTCTATTGAAAAGAGTTTAAGTGCTAACTTCTGGTCAACAGAAAAAGGTTGGTTACAGTCAGCAATTCTTCCTGGTTTTGCAGCGCAGTATTTAGGCCAACTTATTCCTCTTGCAATACCTGCGTTTAAATTTGATATTCGACATGCCGATATTATTTCCGCATCACAATCATTCTCGGATCAGATGCTTTCACTCCAAACAGCACAACCATTGCTCAAAAAATATATGGATAAAGATATCCTAAATATTGATGAAGCAATAACATTTGCTGAAAACGAAAACTTCCTTACATTGAATGATAATTCGGTAGTGGTTGTTGGAGATACAAGTAATAACGCCGCACTAATTCTACTTAACTGGTTAAAATATGCTAAATCGAATATGTTCTTAAACGTTGTATCTTCCCCATATTTGTTGCGCGATTACATCGTTAGCAATATGGATTTCTTCCTTGGTAACGTTGAGGCTATCGGTAATATTTTGCCTGTTCCTAAATCGAACATCAAGCTTTCTGTTTATCGACTTATCAATCAGTTGTGCTACGGTAACGTTGCGGAAGAAACTTTGTTGCGTGAAATCAAGAACCAAGAAACAGATATCAAAATTGATACTTTTGAAAATGATCAGGTTCGTTTTGTAACCGAAGCACTTCAAGATTTGACTAAACGTGCTTTTGGAACTAATATTTTCTTTACTTCTTATTTAACATCGCAGAGAATCAATAAAGAAAAATCGATGGAAAGTAAGCGTTACTACAAATTACTTGATTCCATCAAAAACGAATTACCCGAAAGACTTTTCAAAAACATAACCTTTATTGACTCTGAGCAATTTGCAAAGGTACTTAAAAGGATACCTGTATTTGAACTTTATCAAAACTATCTTGAAGGCCAATATATTTCTTTTGATGGCAAATATTATTTGATCGACAAGATTGATTATGATAATGGCATTGTAGAACTCACTTATTCAAGCAATAACGCAAGTGTTCGTTACCGGCAATGCCGCCAAATCAGCAATGTTGTTCATAGAGGTGTGAGCAAGGAATTGCCTGTATTAAAGGTTAGAGACAGTATCTTGAAGAAGAGCATTCTACGTGCGGATATAGAAGTTAACACTGATGGTTATTATGAATTTAATAATGCTATAAGTTTTGCACCCGGTGGTTTTGCTTATAAGAAAGTTGATGCCAAGAAAAAAGGCTTGCGTCGAAACTATAAATCCACCAACGTTCTTGCTGTTAATATTACAAGTTCTACAATTGCTGCAATGTCTGCAAAAGAAAAATTTAAGTTATCATTTACACTCAGCGTATTGCTAAATGAGATGTTTGAAACACTTTTCTCCAACATTAAGCAGTATATTGTTGTAAGAAGCGTAGTTCCTGATAACAGTCATTGGAGCGATTTTGCAGATCAAGAGATTGTAAATCTTTATAGACCTATCATTGATACCCAAGTTGATGATGGAATTAACATTTATATTACCGAAGATACCGAACTGGAAAAAGGCATAACAGATACTATTGTTAATAATTTTGATAATATTATTATGCGCCTTCTTTTCGACTATCTCTTCTGGTTACTACAAGAAAAAGAAGGAAACCGTATCGAAAAATGGTTTGCTTCCGATAGTGGCGATTACATCAGCGTAGAAAAGATGGATAAATATCTTTTCCTTAAATATGGTGATGAGCAAGTAAATGAATGTCTTGACCTAGAAGCAGCCTTTAATTGTCTATATGAGCTTATACTCAAAGGCAACGATACCCTCACTTACAGTAGACTTGAATTTATTCGCAAGAGAATGGAAGGAGATCCTTTCAAACTGTTAGAGGTTGATGTTGTCGAAGAAGAGCAATTTGCTTCTGAAGAACAAACAGAAGTCGAACCAGAAGAATCGGTTAATGAAGTAATTGCCGATGAATTGGAAGAGACTATCGAGACTGCTGAAGAAACTGTTGTCGAAGACGATAATGATGATCAAGTATCAGAATCAACAACAGATGAAACATCCTCTGAAAATACTCCCACTTTTGAAGAAGAATCCGCTTCTGAAGAAAATGGTACCACTGAAGAAGAAACTGTAGATGAATCTGAAATGGTTGAAGAGACTAAAAAGCGAGAGAAACGTAATAAGAAAAAAGAAAAATCAAATACAGAAGAATAGCAAATATGGAGAGCACATGAACGTGTTCTCCATATTTTTTCTTTAATAAAGTGTTCCGACAGAGCAAAATTTAGCTAATTTTTACCCCTTCATTTAAGTTTTCTTGAAACTCAAATAAAACCTTTTTTACATTTTTATCAAAGAGTCGCGGTGTCGCGGCTCTTAATTTTTTATGTAAAAGAGGTTTTTTGTATGTTAGACAGAACAGAGTATGAAAATTTTTGGTACGCCCTACAGCAAAAGGTTGACAAACTCTTAGCAGAGCGTAATATGTCCTATCGGCATTTAAGTATTGAACTTGGTAAATCGCCGGGATATATTCATGACGTTTTCAATCGGAGAATTGATCCGTCAACTATAGTCTTATTTGAAATGGCAGCATATTTTGGCTGTACAATATCGGATTTTTTAGATGTTACCAAGTAAAATTCCCGGGGCATCGTTTGTCAAACAACACATCGGGCAAATCTATTGACGGCCCCAAAATCACATGCTAAACTGACTATACTTCATTCATAATTAAGAAGGAGTGAACACAAAGAGTAACGTAAAAATGAGTGTGTTATTGTTGCTCTTTGCCTACTTTTATGTTTTGTCTTCGGTAAGTGACGGGGCAAAAAAGGACCATAAAAGGAGGATTCAAAAGGCTGAGCAATTTATTTGCTAAATTATGATGGGAAGTTTGTTGTGCCAATGCATTTTGTTGCCTTGGTACCGAGAACTACAGTCTGGTTCTGCGACGGACTGAGAATCACTAGCAGAAAACCTTTGAAGTTAAGGTATAACTTCATCAGTCGATGCTCTAAGGCTGATTATCTGTATAACCGTCATAATAGGAAATACAGAACTAAAGAGCTATCACAGTTCTGGCAACGGACAGGGTGATATGTGGTAAATAGGCTTGCAAGGTGCAAGAACCTATTACGTTGCCCAGGTTTATGATTGCCCGTAATTAATCAGAACCCACTTTCA
>JAFYLD010000008.1 GCA_017537245.1 Clostridia bacterium
AATAGAAAGTAAAGAAAAAGATTATAATTATAAAAATATAAAAAAAGAAATAAAGAAAAAATTTAAAAAAAGAGTTTAACTCTTTTTTATTTTATAGATTACAATTATTAAAAAGTATGTTATAATGCCAGATCATATCCACATGATTATTGAGCTAAATAACGGGACGATGTGGGCATCGTCCCCTACAAATAAAATTCCTAATATTGTACGCACGTTAAAAACATTAACCACAAAAGAACTGGGACAATCAATTTTTCAACGTTCATATTATGATCACGTGATACGAAATCAAGATGATTACAATATAGCATGGGAATATATAGAAAACAATCCTAAAAAATGGATTTTGGAAAACAATAAAACCCAAGGCGATTAATTCGTCTTGGGTTTGTTTTTAGTTTGTATAGTATGACTGTGTTACTTTGTATGGGTTTTCGAGCGCGTGAGCGACAGATTCCAAAACAACGTTCATCTTATCACTTGACAAGCGAGTGCTTGCGGCAAAATTGGTATCATAAGGCGATGCGCCTGTAAGATGACAGAACCACGTATATGCCGCAACGTAATAACCAAGTTCCTCGCCAAGGTGAGAGCCGTCAGAATCGTGGACAATATTTTTAAGGCTAGACGAACGCGCATTTACAATAGCAGTGCCGACAGGCGCTACCGAATCAAATTTTTTGCTTGGAATAACTATGTCGTTAGTGCAGTTTACGATGCTCTCGAACATAAACTTTTCGTCACCGTTATAGTTGTTTGGTGTCAACCACTGTGAGCCGCTTTGATAACCCCAAATAAGATGCCAAATAAGGGTTGATTTTGGGCACTTACTCTTTATATAATCGGCCACGTTATTAAGGTTTTTGTAACCGTCGGTTTTGCCCGAAAGACCTGAACTGTTTTGTGTTGTTATAACGTCCCAATCACCTTCTGCCAAAAGGCTATCAATGGTGCAGTTTTTGGTAGATGTCCAAGTACCGTTATTGTTTCTAAACACTTCGTACTCGGCGGCATTGTTTTGTATGTTTTCCCAATGTTTATCTAGCGAACAACCAGCAATATACATAACCGCGATATCTACTTTTTCGATACCTTCCATCTTGCAAATGTCGTATAGCTGCCACAAAGCGTTTTTGCCGTAGCTATTGCTTATAGAAAGTATTTTTATTTCTTCGATAGCATAATCTTTCATATAGCTGTCCCCACAATTAGCACAGGTGTATTGTTTTTGTCCCATTGTATAAAGTTTGGCCTCAACCTTTATTTCCTCTTTATATTGGTGAACACAAGTCGAAGGTGTTTCTTGTGACGAGGTTTGCTCATTACTAGAAACGGGCGCCTCGCTTGTGGTAGGTTCGCTACTGGTAGTTTGCTCCTCGCTAGAGGTTACGGTAGAAGTAACCGATGACGTTTGATCAATAATAACCTGTTCTACTATTACCTCGTCAGAAATTTTTTCTTCGCCGCTTGAAGAACAACCGCTAAAAACAATTACAAATAAGCAAAGACTTAAAATAATGCAAAATATTCTTTTCATAAAATACCCCGAAAGTTTAATTTGTAATAATTATACTCTATAAACTACAAATATTCAACAAAAAATCGCAGGTCAAAAACCTGCGATTTTTTAGATTAAAATTATAGGTTACGGATTGAAAACGAAATCGTTTGCAAATGATCTATAGTGGTATTCATATCCTTTTTCTTTTGAAAGAACTGTGGAAACAAAATCTACCATTACTTCACTACCGTCCTCGGTAAAGTAAAGCATAGCTACCATACCGAGTTGCTGAGCGTTTTCGTCCCACTCAACAGTTTGTGGATTTATTAGCAATTGTGAAACGGTATTGCCTGCGTCACCCTTGCTCTGGAGCATTAGAATATCGCCCTTTGGAACCTTGTTGTCGTGACCGCAAAGTACCAAGAAAATATTACTGTGTTTGCTAACGAGTTTTTCCCACATTTCAATACCGCTATTAAATATGGACGTACCGTCTGGGTCCGGCGAATATGATTCGTTATCCAACCAAGAACCGCTAGCAGATAGATAACCATGGGTTGTAATGATAACCTTATAGGTTGGGTTAGCCGCGATAACGTTATTTGCCCACGCTATCATATCGTCCTTTGCGCCATAGTCAAGCATCATAAGCAAATACTTTGTGTCGCCTACGGTGAACTTTGTATATGCAGAGTTAACAAAGCTTTGGCTATAAAAACACTTGCTTTGATCCTCGATATCGGGGTCAGAGAACTGCGACTTGTAGATATCGGTGTTTAGGTTTGCGTTATACGCGTCGCTGTTATCGTGATTACCGCGAACAAGATAGTAAGGAATCTCACCATTAAGCTTGTTTATGCCCGCCATTGCCTGAGCCCATTGAGCTTCGTCAGAGTAAGCGTCAATAATATCGCCCATACCTAAAACGTTTTGTATATTTTTGCTATCCTTGTTTTCAAGTATCCAATCATAAAGCGTGCCGTTGTTGTTAGTACCCTTGTTTACGTCGTGTTTAACAAGATACTGTGTATCACCTACTACCGCAAAGGAATAGGTAAATTTACTGGGTCTTGCTATTTCATAAGGAGTATCAAGCGCGTTTTGAGCACACTCTAAAATTGTGGCAACGTTTTCTTGCGCTTTAGCATGACCTGGCACAAAATCAATATCATAAGGTGACATACCTGTAATATGACCAAACCAAGTGTATGCCGCAACGTAGTAACCCAAATCTTCAGTTAAATGTGAATCAAGAGTAGGATGAACCATATCGCCGATAGTATCAGATGTTCTTGCATTCATAACTGCTGTTCCTACCGGAACTACCGAGTGATAATTAGAGTTAGCGTCAACGTATGTATTAACACAGTCAACTATACAGTGGTACATATATCTTGAATCATTTTGGAAACCGCTCAAATAGGTACTATCGTCAGAGAAGCTCCAAGTCATAAACCATACAAGTTCAGCATTTGGACACTGTGCTTTAACGTAGTCGGTCATATTGTCAAGATTTGAGTAATCGTTAGCTCTTGCTGCGCCACCCGGACTGTTTTGTAACGATATGATATCCCAGTCTTTCTCAGTTAAAATTTGTTCGATTGAATAGTTAACGGTTTTAGTCCACTCACCGTTATTATTTCTATGTAACTCATAGGTTGTTGCATTACTTTGAACGTTTTCCCAATGTTGTGTAAGAGAACAACCTGCAATATACATTATAGCAATATCAATATCTTTAACGCCCGCTGATTCACACATTGCATACAACTGATTCATACTGTTAAGGCTAAAACTGTTACCGATTGATAAAATCTTAATTTTTTCTACCGGAGCAGTTTTTACACAGCTATAAGCGCAGTTTTGGCAGTCGTATTCTTTAACGCCTGCGTCAAAAAGTGCGGCTTCTTCTATAACGGTTTCGTCAAAATCGTGGTCGCAGTTTGAGTATGCGTAAGCCTTTGCTGAGTTGCCGTATTTCATCATAGCAACCATCAAATTGCTAAGCGATTCGTCGCTGCCGCCAATTTTACTGTCGGCATAGGACTCTATGCTATAGCTGATGGTGTTACTTACTGCAACGTCATCTTTATATACGGTAAGAATAACAACGTCGCTCATTTGTGAAACGTTAATTCCGCGAACGTATACGTAGTAATTATTACCTGTGCGTTTTACAAACTCGCTTGCAGGAACAATAATTTCCTTTGAACCGCAAACTGCCTTAACAACAAGACCGTTAATATTTTCGCTCTCGATTGTAAAGCGCAAGGTTGCTTGCTCGTCAAGATAAAGACCGGCACCCTTCCATGAAACGGTTGGGTTGTCGATAACTTCGTATTTAAGGTTTTTGTCAGAAATAGTAATAACGTCGCCTAACGTTCCTAGTACCTTTTGAGCATCGGTCAACTTTGCATTTGCAAGTTTGCTAGTGTTATAGCCTACGTATTTTTGTGACTGAGCACCGTAATTTAGCGTATCTACAAGCAAAGTGCAAAGTTCTTTATCGTCAGCGTTCTTTTCGAGCATATTTAAGCAATACTGCTCTATGCTGTATTCGCTAATCGTAGATGAATAATCCGCGTCACCATTTTTAGCATAAAGCTTTACAGAAATTGTTTCTGTCATATACTGTGGCGCTAGTTTATCTAAAGTAAATACGTAGTATTCGCCGTCAAGTGTATATTCGTTTACTGTAAATTCCTTACCAAAAAGATTAAACGCGAAATACAAATCGGTATAACCTAGACTATCTACAACGTTCTTATCAATTAGATAATTTACAGCAATGCTATCGGTGATTGTAATGCTAGCGCCCTCAAATGCGCCGCAAATCCAACCACAGATATCACATATATTGTCATTATTTTCGTCAACGTGAGCCACGGTGTCAAAGGCGGTTTCACAATTTACGCATATATTGGTGTGTTTGTCTGCGCCTGCTTGGAATCGGTCAGATGGAGTGTGAACACCACTTGCTACGCTAGAAATGCCTCTAATTGTAACACCACATTCGCAATTCTTTATAAACGTGCCGTTTGTTACGCAGTCACCCGGTGTTTCGTGATAATCGTAATGACCGGTGCCATTATGGTCACAAGCAAAGCCACAATCGTTACATTTAGAGATAGCGTCGTTGCCCTCTCCAATTTTTGTGTAATTGTGCTTGCTAACAGCACCTGCACCCACGCCACAAGAACAAGAGATTGAGTGACCTGCATAATTATCAGCAGCATATACGGTAACGCTAAACTCATTGTCATGGAAAACTTTAAGTTCAGGGTAAGTTCCTGTCTTTATCCAAGCATCACCTAGAGTAAGTGTTGCAAAATCGGCAACTGTAATCTTTTTAATTTGTGATTCAGCATACGTTTCGCTCTTGTCAGTAAACTGTACTGTACCTGCTATACCATTTGTAAGTACGTTTTCAAAGCAGTCAGCTTCATTTTTTCTCCAACCAAAAGCAGTTTTGGTGTTCATAACGTCTGCATCCATACAAATAACGTTACGGAACGCATTATAGAAATAGTTGTCTTTTTCTAATACTTTAGCATTAAGTTCGGCAGGTTTTCTGGAATCTGCGCTAACGGTACTTCCGTATCCACCACCGACTAACGTCATCTTAACGCCATCACCATATTCGGCATCGTTACCATATACAATACAGTTATCTACCGTTATGGCATCACCATTTACCAAGCCTGCCAACACACCTGATCTGTCGCTTGCTGTGTTTGGACTTCTTAAATAGCAGTTTGCCACTACACAACTATCGATCCAAATCATACCACTTGTTTTAAGATCATACGAAATGCTTTGAGAGAAACCAAAAATAGCGCCCGTGTGATATGACGTACTACTAGTAGTAATATAGGCATTCTTAAGAGCAAGATTGCGTATTGCGGCGCCTGCGTCAACTATTGCAAAAAGACCTGCGTATGCGGTAGAGGTTTGATACAAACCATAAATTTCTACGCCATTACCATCAAGACAGCCTACAAAGCAAGCCTTATTATATCCGATAACTTTCCATTCCAAAACAGAAGATTCGTTCTTTTCAAAATAAGCTTTTACTTCAGCAGCACTCTTAAGCGCCAATATATCTTTTGCAAAAGACTCTTTTTGTAATACAATTGTGCCTATATCGTCAGCAATCTTAAAGTATTTTTGACTGCCGTCAGCGTGCATGGTATATGACGCTTTGTCTTGCGCTATATATGCAAGTTCGGATGCTGTGTTAATTATAATTGGGTCAGCCGCAGTACCTGCCGCGGTGCTTGTAGGCTCGGTAGCCTTACCATCCCAATAAATTGTTTTCTTGTCAGAACATTTTAGTTCAACTGTTTCGGTTGTAGTAACACCACACGCACATACCTTAGTGCCGATTGTACCGCTGGTAGTATATGTATAATAGTTTTTGTTTGCGTGGTCACAAACAAAGTTACATTCACTACATTTAGCGGTAGCATCATTACCTTCGCCTGTTACTGTGTAATCGTGGTTAACAACGTCGTCTTCACCTACACCGCACGAACAAGCAAGAACGTGACCTGCATAGGCATCCTTTGAACTAACGGTGGCAGTAAAGGTAGCATCGTGGAAGGTTTTGAGCTCTGGGTAAGTTCCTGTCTTTATCCAAGCATCACCCAGTGTAACAGTTGCAAAGTCGGCAACTGTTATCGACTTAACCTGTGACGTGGTATATGTGGCGGTTAAATCATTAGCAAAGGTTAATTCGCCCGCAGCACCATTTGTAAGTACGTTTTCAAAACAGTCGGGTCTGTTAACCAAATAAGCCAAAGAATCCTTAGTGTTCATAACATCCGCATCCATACAAATGATATTACGGAACATATTATAACAATAACCGTCCGACTCTCTAATCTTTACCTCTAGCTCAACGGGTTTTTTTGCAGTATTAGAATCAATCTTAGTGTAAAATCCGCCGCCTACCATTGCCATCTTTGTGCCTGCGCCATATTCAGTACCCGGTGCGGCACCGTACTCGGCATCGTTACCGTAAACCATACAGTTATCTGCTGTCACACCGTCATTGTGGAGTCGTCCAAAAAGCACACCCGAACCAATTGCGGCGGTGTTATTATTTCTCATATAGCAGTTTGCAACAACACAACCGTCCAACCAGATCATACCGTTTCCTTGACCGCCATTTCTACTGTAACCAAAAATACCGCCTACAAAGTAGCCTGTTCCCTTACTTGTAATATAAGAGTTTTTAACAGCCACGTTGTGAATAGAAGCTCCTGCATCTACTATAGCAAAAAGACCCGCATACGCTGATGCAACTTGATATAAACCGTAAATTTCTACGCCGTTACCGTCAAAATTACCGCAGAAACTGGAACCATTATAGCTTATTAAAGGCCATGTTTTATATTTGGTACCATTTTCAAAATACGTTTTTGTTTCTAGCGCGCTATTTAATGCCAAAATACTACTAGCATAAGTCTCCGGCTGAAGCACGATAGTACCTATGTCATCGGCTACCTTAAAATATTTTGGACTGCCGTCAGCCTGTAGAGTATATGATGCATTGTCTTGCGCTATATATGCAAGTTCTGATGCAGTATTTATTATAACAGGGTCATCTTTTGTACCAGCTGCCGTGCTTGTAGGCTCGGTAACGGTACCGTCCCAATAGATTGTTTTCTTATCTGAACATTTTACCGAAGTAATTTCTACGTCAATATCTCCCGATACGGTTGTAGTAACACCGCAATCGCATACTTTTTTGGTTACTCCACCATCTTGGGTATAAATATAGTAGTTTTCATTTTCGTGGTCGCAAACAAAGTTACATACGCTACATTTAGCGGTAGCATCATCGCCTTCGCCTGTTACTGCGTAGGTATGTGCAGTAATAGCGCCGGCACCCACACCACAAGAACAAGCGCTTGCGTGACCTGCATAGGCGTCTTGTGAACTAGGCGATGTTGTAAACGTAGCATCATGGAAGGTTTTAAGTTCGGGGTAAGTGCCTGTCTTTATCCAAGCATCATTCAACTCTAACGTAGCAAAGTCGGCAACAGTAATTCCCTTTATTTGAGCCTCGGTAAACGTACGACTACCGTTAGCAAAAGTTACCGTTCCCGAAACACCATCTGTAATTACGTTTGCAAAACAATAATCTTCATTAATTCTTGAGCTAAGGTTAATTGCTGTATTTGTAACGTCGGTTCCCATACATACAATGTTGCGGAACCCATTAGCATAGCAAGTGCTATTAGTAATCGGCTCAAGTTCAACTGGTTTTGTAGAGCCAATTGCAGTTGAATTTGCCATACCGCCAACTAGCGGCATATTAACGTTGTCACCGTATTTTGCATCGTTACCATATACCATACAGTTATCAACAGTTATAGAATCAGCGTTTGCGTAGCCTGCCAAAACACCGGAATAATTATTTTTTGTATTAGCATTTCTTATGTAACAATTTGCAACCACACAACCGTCAAGCCAAATCATACCTTGTGTTTTTAAACCATATGATTTATTACTAGTTGCAGCAAATATACCGCCTGCGAATGTGTTGGCGGTTGCTGTGCTTACCATATAAGAATTTTTAACAGCAAGATTATGAATAGACGCGCCTGCATCTAAAGTTATAAAAAGGCCTGCGTGTTTAGCAGAGTTTTGATATGCACCATAAATAGTAACACCGTTACCTTCTAAATAACCGCAGAAGAAGGATTTGTTACCGCCAAGCTCATACCACTTTGTAAGTGATGACGCATTTGTCTCAAAATAGGTCTTTACTTCAGCGGCACTCTTAAGCGCTAATATCTCCCTACCAACCGACTCGTTTTGTAATACTATTGCGCCGATGTCATCGGCAATTTTAAAGTATTTTGGTGTTACACCATCTGCCTGCAACGTGTATGCAGTGTTGTTAACACTTGCAAGATACGCAAATTCTTCTGCAGTATTGATGATAACAGGGTCGTCCTTGGTACCTGCCGCGGTACTTGTAGGCGCAGTCGCAGTACCATTCCAATAAATTGTTCTTCTATCAGAACATTTTATCGTACTATCGGCTTTGACAGAAAAATCGATACCAGTAAATACCGATAACGCAATTATTGCCAAAGCGAGTGTAATGCTTAAAAGTTTTTTACCATTATTAAACAATTTTGTCATTTAAAACCCTTCCTTTCCTAACGTTATTCTTCCTCATCAAAATCTTCATCAAAATCATCATCAGGCAGTGGTATACCAAAGCTTGTCACGATGATATCATTTGCCTGTAAATCAAAGATTTCTATCTTTGATTTTTGAAACTTTTTCTCTTTCATAGTTATACCTCCCAAAAGATGAAAAAACTATTACATTGTTATTTTAGCACTTTCTTTTTCGCAATGTAATTGCAAAAAAGAACAAAAACATTGCAAAAAAAAAAAAAAAAAAAGT
>JAFYLD010000009.1 GCA_017537245.1 Clostridia bacterium
AAAAAATAAGGTTTGTGACGCGCCTCCCTCTGATGAGGGAGGTGGATTTTTGCAACGCAAAAAGACGGAGGGAGAGAATAATAGCAGTTAATATTGTGATAAATATTTCTCTCCCTCAGTTTCGCTAACGCTCAACAGCTCCCTCGTCAGAGGGAGCCAAGCAGCAAAAACAACCAGTTTACTGGTAGTAAGTAATTGTTGCATGGCTGGCAGGCCAACCTAAAAACGCACTTGTGCGTAGCTAGTATCGGTTAGGGCTATGCCCGAAAATGAAATACCACCCGCTAGGTGGGTGGATATTTATTTGCTTTTACTTTATTTGCATTTGACAAAAAAATTTAGTTATGCTATATTGAATATAGCATAATAGGTTGTAGCAGATCGTGGTCTGTTTAAAATATATAGTTAGGTTTATCGAAGCGGTCTGTTTTCAACAGGTCGCTTTTTGCTATTTTATATTTGAGAGGAGTGATACCGATGCATAGTTTTGATGAAACACATTATTTATCATTAAAACAAGGAGAAAAAACACATGAAAAGAAAAATAATATCGGTATTACTCTGCGTTGTGTAAGATAGCGAAGACAGGGGGAAGACAGAGAACCGTCCCCTGTCTTTTCGGGGTATATGGCGGTTTTGATTACTATTGGTGCATTGACTAGTTAAGGAGAAAATTATGTTTGATTTATTAAGCGATGATTTTGATCAACGGGTATTATGGACAACATTTATTGGAATATGGGTTTTATCATCAATTTGGGGCGTATTTGTAAAAACAAAACAGATTGAAAGCAAAAAGAAAAAGAAAATTTTACGTATTGCTATAAGTTGTGTGCTTGTTTTTGTTTGGTTGTATTTTATAGTATATAGATCATTATATCCAATTTCATTGGCATATTATGAATATAAAAATGATTTAACAAATGAAAAAATTGGGGTTATTTATAATATAGAACAACTAAACCAAGATCGTATGAAGTTTGTTATAGACGATACCAAATATACTATTGTTTACAGTTGGGAAAAACCATTAGCAAATATCGGCAAAGACATTGTTAATGGAGATGTTGTGAAAATTGTATATGGAAAAAATTCAAAATTCGTTTTTAATATGTATAAACAAAAAACTTACGATTAAAAGAACACAAGGATTACCACAGGGGACGGTTCCGCGGCTGGATGAAAACAACATAACACAAGGGACGGTTCCGCGTCTAGATGAAAAGACGAAGAGAAGCGACGATTCTTCACCCAAATAAAACTCACAAAAAAGATAGCACTCCACCCGAGTGTTATCTTTTTATATTTCAACAATTAATGTTAGTGAATGTTAATAAAAGGTGTGTTTGGGATTGTGGTTTTTATTCAACTGGTTATAACTGCTACTTGAAAAAGGGATTTTGGTATGATATTATTTAATTCGAAAATAATTAAGGAGTGGTTTTTTGGTAGTTGCATTTACCAACGTTTTGCTAACGCTTATATACATTGTTCCGGGTTTTATAAGTCGCAAAACCAATATAACAAAAGCTGAACACCTACCAAGTATATCTGCGATACTTGTTTACGTATGCTCGCCTTGTATGATCGTTTCATCTTTTTTGGACACAGATCGTACTTGGCCTAATATTAGTCAAATATTGTTGTTCTTTGTTGTGTCACTTGTTATTCAAGCTGTTCTTACGTTTGCGCTATATAGTATGTTCCGCAAGAAATTCAGTGATGCAAAGTACCGTATGCTAACGGTAAGTTTTGGTCTAGGTAACGCGGGATTTTTTGGTATTCCTATCATCGAGGCACTACTTCCGGGTCACCTGGAGGTTGCTTGCTTTGCGTGTGTGTATATAGTAGGTATGAATATGATTACATTCACATTGGGCGCTTATTGTCTTACGGGTGACAGAAAACGAATGGAATTTAAAAAAGCGTTTTTAAATCCTTCGTTTATAAGCCTTATGGTAGCGTTATTGTTGTTTGCCGTTAACGTAAAGAGTGTTATGCCAGATATGCTTATGAATGCAATTAGACTACTCAAAAGCACAACCACACCGCTTTGTATGATTATTTTGGGTATTAGACTCGCGTCAGTTCCTTTTAGAAAATTATTTACTCGCGCCTACGTTTATATCATTTGTGCTTGCAAGTTGCTAATTTTTCCGTTCATTTGCCTAGGCATAGTATATTTCTTGCCGTCAGGTATGTTTAGCGACGTGTTTAAAGCTGCAATGTTTATACTAGGCGGTACGCCTTGCGCGGCGGTAATGCTTAACCTTGCCGAGATATATCACGGCGAAACCGAGCTTGCCGCAAACTGTGTGTTGCTTAGTACCTTAATGTGTGTGCTTACAATACCAATTATAAACGAAGTATCTACACGATTGTTTGTATAAAATTAAAAGCCGTGCTTAGCACGGCTTTTTTGTTATTTGAATAATGGCATAATCCAATTGTTTAGTATTGTGAAATTATCGGCAAACTTAAAGGTTACAATGCCTACGATAAAAATAAATATAATAATAAGTGGTAGTACGTAGGTCAAATAAGGACGCAACCAAGCGCCAACCTTTGGACCTTTACCGGTGTTGGCTTCGGCGAGGAAATTATCAAATCCCCAACCTTTTTTGCTGGTGCAAAAAAGAACGTAAACTAACGAGCCTAGTGGTAATAAACAATAACTAACCAAGAAATCTTCAAGGTCAAGTATTGCTGAATTTGAATCAAATGGATGCATATTACTTAGCACGTTATAACCTAGTGCGCAAGGAATAGCTAGAATCAAAATTCCTATACAACAAATAATACACGCTTTAATTCGTTTCCAACCGGTGATTTCGCGTACGCATGCAAGTATGTTTTCAAATACTGCGAGTACGGTGGACATAGCCGCAAAGAACATAAACAAGAAGAAAAGCGATCCCCAAATGCGTCCGCCTGCCATTGAGTTAAATACCTTTGCCATAGACTCAAATAATAAGCTAGGACCTGCGCCTGCTTCAACGTCAAAAGTAAAGCAAGCGGGGAAAATAATAAGACCTGCTACAATAGCAACAAATGTGTCGAGCGCCAAAATGTTTATTGACTCGCCCATAAGGGTGCGGTTTTTGTCAATATAACTGCCAAAAATCGCCATAGAACCAATGCCAAGGCTAAGTGTGAAAAATGCTTGATTCATAGCGCCAACAACTACGCTACCATCAATTTTGCTAAGGTCGGGTTTAAGATAAAAACTCAAGCCTTCACTAGCGCCGTCAAGCCAAAAACCACGAACAGCGAGCACCACCATTAAAATAAGCAGTAGCACCATCATATATTTTGTGATTTTTTCAAGACCTTTTTGAAGGCTAAAGCATAAAACCAAAAAGCCTAAAACAACAACAATAGCCATGAAAATAACCATAACGGACGTGTCAGACAGCATATTGCCGAAAAGCTGTGACGATGCAGTATCGGTAATACCGGTCATATCGCCCTTTACAAACTTTATAAAGTAGTAAAGTATCCAACCTGCTACCGAAGTATAAAACATCATAAGCAATACGTTACCTAAAAAGGCCGCTTTGCCGTGGTAGTGCCATTTTTGATTTGGCTTTTCTAGATTTTGGTAAGACTTAATAACACTAGCGCGGCTAGCGCGACCTACCGAAAATTCCATTATCATTACGGGAAGACCTAAAATTACCAAAAAGATTAAATAAAGCAGTACAAATGCGCCACCGCCATACTGTCCGCACATCCATGGGAATTTCCACACGTTGCCGCAACCGATAGCACAACCTGCACTAAGTAGTATAAAGCCTAGTCGGCTTCCTAATTTTTCTCTTTCCATTATTAACTCCTATGATTTAAATTGCTAAAGTATTCTACCAAAAAATTTTATTTTAGTCAAGTAAAGTATTAAAGATTGATTTTAAGGAAAAAATATGATAACATAAATAAAAAGCGAAAGGCGAAATTTATGAACAATATTTGGCATGACGTATCACCCGAAAGAATAAAACCGCAAGATTTTTTGTGCGTTATAGAAATACCAAAAGGTAGTCGTAAAAAGTACGAATTAGATAAAGAAACGGGCTATATAATTCTTGACCGTGTGCTTTATACCTCTACTCATTACCCCGCAAATTATGGATTTATTCCGCGCACTTACGGTGACGATAACGACCCGCTAGACGTATTGCTTATTTGTGCCGAGGATTTAGAGCCGCTAACGCTGGTGCGCGCGTATCCAATTGGTGTTATAACTATGGTTGATAACGGTTCTCGCGATGAAAAGATTATTGCGATTCCGCTTAACGACCCTAATTATAATATGTACAAATCTATCGACGAATTGCCACGCCATATTTTTGATGAAATGCGCCATTTCTTTACTGTGTATAAAAACCTAGAAGAAAAAGAAACCGCGGTAGAAGAAGTTGCCGATGCCGAAACGGCGGTAAAAATCATAGAAGAAGCGATAAATCGCTATAACGAAGTATTTTTAAAATAAGGTGATATTATGGAAATTATCAAAATCAATCTTAAAGAAAAGTATGACTTTCTAGGCGTTGACGACCGCAACCCAACCCTTACTTGCTATTTGCCACGCAATCTTGCAGAAATGGGCCGAGAAGATGAAATGCGCCCAACAATACTTATTTGTCCTGGTGGCGGCTATGCTGGTTGCTCTGAGCGTGAGGCAGAGCCTATCGCGCTAAAATTCTTAAATTGGGGATTTAACGCAGTTGTTCTTCGTTATTCTTGCGCACCTCACCGTTATCCTACACAACTTCGTGAAGTAGCGGCAGCTTTTGAAGAAATTTATGCTAACGCTAACGAGTGGCATTGCGACCTTGCAAAGGTTGGTATTATCGGATTTTCGGCAGGTGGTCATTTGACTGCTCATTACAGTAACAGATACGATTGTGACGACGTTAGAAGCGTTTTTCCAAACAGTAAAAAGCCATCATTTAGTGTACCGTGCTATCCGGTAATTTCTGCTGACGAAACTTTTGCTCACAAAGGCAGCTTTATAAACCTTTTGGGCGAGTATCCTGTTGGTGACGTTGCTAAAGAGTTTTCTTGCGAAAATATGGTAACTCCTAACACACCGCCAACATTCCTTTGGCACACCACTACCGATCAGGTAGTACCGGTTAAAAACTGCCTTGTTTACGCTACCGCGCTTGCAGAAAACAACGTTCCTTTTAGCGTACATATCTATCCTTATGGCGAGCATGGTCTTTCAACGGTTGATCATCTTACCAACAACGAGAACAGACTTGATCCCAAAACACTTTTGGCTGAAGGCTGGCTCGATGAATTTAAAAAGTGGTTTGATAGAACAATTTAATAAATTCAAAAAGACGAAAACTTATGGTTTTCGTCTTTTTTTATTGCTTTGGTGCGACGTTTTTTTCACGCTTGTCGATATATAATGTAAGCGTGAGGTGGGCGATATGACGGTATATGCCGATGTTTTGGTGCTTGTGAATTTTGTGGTAGATTATTTTCTTATTTCTATCGCTTGCCACTTTTTGCATCAAAAGCCGCGTCTTTGGCGGCTTATTTTAGCGTCGCTTTTGGGCGGGATTTTTTCGCTGTACATATTATTACCGCAATCTAATACTATAATTCAAATATTTATACAAATTTTAATGTCAATGGCGCTGTGCGCGGTGGCAATAGGCTTTAAAAATCTCAAGAGTTTTTTGCGTAGCGCGGCGGTTTTGTTTGGCGTGAACTTTGCTTATAGCGGCGCGATGATTGCGGTGTGGATTATTTTTGAGCCTTACGGCATGGTTATAAATAATTCGGTGGTTTATTTTAATATTTCCCCACTGTTTTTGATTTTGTTTTCGGTTGTCGGTTATTTTGTGGTGGTTTTATTGCGCAAGATATTTAAAAAACCGTTTTCAGATAATAGTTATTGCTCAGTAACGCTTTTTTGCACGGGTAAAAGTTTGGCGCTTAGCGGCATTGCCGATACGGGCAATAGCATTACCGACGTGTTTGGTGTGTCCGAGATTTTTATAACCGACGTTGGCGTGGTTGACGAGCTTATGGGCCGTGAAAAATTAAATCCCGCGCGTTTAAGAAAAATTCCGTGTTCTACTATAACGGGCGAGCGACTGCTTGACGGCTACAGAATAGATAGCGCCAAAATAAACTTTAACAATAAAAATTATAACTTCAAAAATCCAATACTCGCAGTGTCTAGCACACCGCTAGATGATTGCGAAATAATAGTAAATCCCAATAGTTTTAATTAGTGATGAGGTATGAATATGATAATAACTTTTATAAAAAACGTATTTATAAAGCTTTTTGTGCAAAAAACAATATATTACATAAACGGGCCCGAAACGTTGCCCGAGCCGCTTACGGCGCTTGAAGAAACCCAATTACTTAATGAAAACACGACACAGTCAAAAGAAAAACTTATTGTTCACAACCTGCGACTGGTGGTCTATATAGCGCGCAAATTTGACACCGCGCCAAACGGCATAGAAGATTTGATTTCGATAGGCACTATAGGTCTTATAAAAGCGGTAAATACCTTTTGTCCCGATAAGAATATAAAACTTGCGACCTACGCTTCGCGTTGCATAGAAAACGAGATTTTGATGCATTTGAGAAAAATATCGTCACGCAAGGGAGAAATTTCGATAGACGAGCCGCTCAATACCGATTGGGATGGCAACGAGCTGTTGCTGTCAGACGTGCTCGGTAGCGACCCCGACGAGGTGGGCAGAGAGATAGAGCTTGAGGACGAACGGCACCAGCTAAATGGGTTTGTTTGTGAATTACCACCGCGCGAGAGACAAATAATGGAGATGCGTTTTGGTATGAACGGCTACCCCGAATACACTCAAAAACAGGTGGCCGACACGCTTGGCATTTCGCAGTCGTATATATCTAGGCTTGAAAAACGAATAATCGTAAAGCTGAAAAAACAGATTGAAAAAGCGGTGTGACTTGTGTAAAATATAGTTGGTGATAGAGTATGAGATATCTCGAAATATATATTTGCTTAATCAACGTAGTAGCGATAATAGTGTGTATTGTCGATAAAATAAAAGCGCAGCGCAAACAGTGGCGCATAAGTGAAAAGACACTTTTTTCGCTCGCGGCCATCGGCGGCGCTTTTGGTATGTATTTGACAATGATTATTATTCGTCATAAAACAAAGCACAGAAGTTTTATGGTAGCGCTACCGTTTATGTTTTTGGTTCACGGCACGTTATTGCTACTCTTTTTGCAACGCAACGCTTGACAAAGCATATACTGTGATATAAAATAAATATGAACTAAATATTCTTCGGGGCGGGGTGCGATTCCCCACCGGCAGTTAAAGCCTGCGAGCCTTTTTGGTTGATTTGGTGAAATTCCAAAGCCGACGGTATAGTCCGGATGGTAGAAGAAGGAAAATTGCATTATGCTTTTTTACGCCCTCACATATATTGTGGGGGTTTATTTTTTTGAAGGTGTTTAATATGAGTAGTAAAAACAATTTAAAGAAAATATCGGTTATCGCCATGCTTTGCGCGCTGGCTTATATATGTATGTTTGTTTTTAAATTTAAGGTTGGATTCTTGACCTTTGATTTAAAAGACGCAGTGCTTACGGTCATAGCGTTTTTGTATGGTCCTATATACGGTGTCGTATCGTCGGTTTTGGTTGCGCTGTTAGAGTTTGTCACCGTTAGCGACACAGGTGTTTACGGGCTTATTATGAACGCGTTATCGAGCGCGGTATTTACCTTTGTTTGCGGTGTTGTATACAAATATCGTCGCACTTTATTAGGCGCGATTTTGGGTAGTATTTCGGCAGTGTTTGCTATGACTGCGGTAATGCTTGTTGCAAACATATTTATTACACCACTTTACATGGGTGTTGCGCGCGACGATGTTGCGGCTATGATACCTTCACTCTTGTTGCCCTTTAATCTTATAAAGGGCGTTGTAAACGCCGCCATTACAATGATAATATACAAGCCGCTAACTTCGGCGCTTAAAAAGGTGGGGCTATCTAGTGGCTCTGCTAAAAAAACCGAAATCAAAAAATTTATTCCTATTGCAATTGGCGCGTTGGTATTATTAGTTATTGCTGTTTTGGTTATTTTATATATGCTAAACGGCGAATTTCAAATGTTTGGCTAAAAATAATAGTTGACAAATTAAAATAATAGTGGTAGAATACCACACGAAAAGTAAATATAGTCCTTATCAAGAGTGACGGAGGGTACAGGCCCTATGAAGTCCGGCAACCTGTTTTTTCAAGGTGCTAAATCCTGCGGATTATCCGAAAGATAAGATTTAATTAGCCGTTTATCTTTCTGGGTAAACGGCGTTATTTTTTGTAAATTTATGGTAATTTTATGGAGGAATGAATATGTATAAAAAGTTATTTACATCAGAATCAGTAAACGAAGGTCATCCTGACAAAGTGTGCGACCAAATCTCTGACGCTATACTTGACGCAATGCTCGCGCAGGACAAGTATTCTCGCGTAGCTTGTGAAACGTTTTGCACTACCGATATTGTAAACGTTATGGGTGAAATCACCACAAACGCTAACGTTGATATCGAGGCAGTTGTACGCGAAGTTTTGTGTGATATTGGTTACAACAGCAAGGAAGAAGCTTGCTTTGACGGCAAGACCTGTAAGGTAATCGTAAACCTAGACAAGCAGTCACCCGACATTGCTATGGGCGTTGACAATTCGCTCGAGCTTAAAGATGGTGAAGACGATAAATATAATCAGCACGGCGCAGGCGACCAGGGTATGATGTTTGGTTACGCTTGTGACGAAACGCCAGAGCTTATGCCACTTGCAATTTCTTTGGCTCACAAAATGTCATACAAGCTTACCTGCGTTCGTAAGTCAGGCGAGCTAGCGTACCTTCGTCCAGATGGTAAGACACAGGTTACTATCGAGTATGACGAGGCAGGCAAGCCAAAGCGCGTAGACGCAGTTGTTTTGTCAACGCAACATAGCGCAGACGTTGACCTTGAAACACTTCGCGCAGACGTTTTAGAAAAGATTATTAAGCCAATTATTCCAGCAGAACTTATGGATGACGATACAAAAATCTTTATCAACCCAACAGGTCGTTTCGTAATCGGTGGCCCACAGGGTGATACAGGTCTTACAGGTCGTAAGATTATTGTTGATACCTACGGTGGCGCTGCTCGTCATGGTGGCGGTGCGTTCTCTGGTAAAGACCCAACAAAGGTTGACAGAAGTGCGGCTTACGCTGCTCGTTACGTTGCAAAAAATATTGTAGCGGCAGGACTTGCTAGCAAGTGCGAGGTTCAAATTGCTTACGCTATCGGTGTTGCAAAGCCTGTATCAATAATGGTTGACACCTTTGGCACAGGTAAGTGCGACGACGTAGTTATCGCAGATGCAGTACAAAAGGTATTTGACCTTCGTCCAGCAGCAATTATCGACAAACTCGATCTTCGTAATCCTATCTATCGCAAGACTTCTAACTACGGTCACCTCGGTCGCGAAAATCAAGGCTTTAGCTGGGAAAAGACCGACAAGACAGAGGAATTAAAAGCATTACTCGGCTAATATAATAGATATACCCCTAAGGAGAAAACAAAAATGAGCAACTACAATATAGAAACAAAATGCGTACAAGGTGGCTACACACCAGGTAACGGTGAGCCACGTCAAATACCGATTATTCAAAGCACAACTTTCAAATACGCTACAAGCGAAGATATGGGCAAGCTTTTTGACTTGGAGGCTTCGGGTTATTTCTATACCCGTTTGCAAAACCCAACAAACGATAGCGTAGCGGCAAAGATTTGCGAGATGGAAGGCGGTACTGCCGCAATGCTTACTTCAAGTGGTCAGGCAGCATCCTTCTATGCCATCTTTAACATCGCTTCTTGTGGCGATCACGTTGTATCAAGCTCTACCATTTACGGCGGCACATACAATCTTTTTGCCGTTACAATGAAGAGAATGGGTATTGACTTTACATTTGTTAGCCCTGACTGTACCGACGAAGAACTTGAAGCAGCTTTCCGTCCAAACACAAAGGCAGTATTTGGCGAAACAATTGCAAACCCAGCTCTAACCGTTCTTGATATCGAGCGTTTTGCAAATGCGGCTCACGCACACGGCGTTCCGCTAATTATTGACAACACCTTTGCTACTCCTGTAAACTGCCGTCCTTTTGAGTGGGGCGCAGATATCGTAACCCATTCTACTACCAAGTATATGGACGGTCACGGCGCGGGCGTTGGCGGTTGTATTGTAGATAGCGGCAAATTTGACTGGACAAAATATCCAGACAAATTCCCAGGTCTTTGCACACCAGACGAGAGTTACCACGGTGTAACCTATACCGAGCGTTTTGGTCTTGGCGGCGCATATATCACAAAGGCTACTGCTCAACTTATGCGTGACTTTGGTGCAATTCAGTCACCACAAAACGCATTTATACTAAACCTTGGTCTCGAGAGCTTACACCTTCGTATGAAAAAGCACTGTGAAAACGGTCTTGCAGTAGCAAGATTCCTTAAAAATGATGATCGTATCGCTTGGGTAACCTACCCACACCTTGAGGGTGACAAGTGTTACGATTTGGCTACAAAATATATGCCAAACGGCGGTTGTGGCGTTGTAAGCTTTGGCGTAAAGGGTGGTAGAAAAGCGGCAGAAAGCTTTATGAAGAACTTGCGTCTTGCTGCTATCGAAACACACGTTGCCGATGCTCGCAGCTGTTGCTTGCATCCTGCAAGTGCAACACACCGTCAGATGAACGACGCCGAGCTTGAAGCAGCAGGAATTTCGGCTGACCTCGTTCGTTTTTCTTGCGGTATCGAGAGTGCAGAAGACCTTATCGCCGACATCAGCCAAGCACTTGATAACATTTAATTTTTAAAAAGGAGCATAAACAAATGCCCATTAAAATACCTAACGATTTACCTGCGGTAAAGACTTTGAACGATGAAAATATCTTTGTAATGACCGAAACGCGCGCTATTACTCAAGATATTCGTCCGCTTAAAATATTACTTCTTAACCTAATGCCAAAAAAGATTGAGACCGAAACTCAGTTGTCACGACTTCTTGGTAACTCACCGCTTCAGGTTGACTTTGAGTTTATTCACACAAAAAGTCACGTATCAAAAAACACTTCGGCAGAGCATCTTTTTACATTTTATAAGACCTTTGACGACGTAAAGGACAAAACCTTTGACGGCATGATTATCACAGGCGCTCCCGTTGAGCAAATGCCTTTTGAAGAGGTTGAATATTGGCAAGAACTTTGCGAAATAATGGAGTGGACAAAAACCCACGTTCATAGCACGTTCCACATTTGTTGGGGCGCGCAGGCAGGTCTTTACTATCACTATGGTGTTCCAAAGTACCCGCTTGACGAAAAACTTTTTGGTATTTTCCCACACAAAGCCGATTATAAAAAGTCTATACTTTTGCGCGGCTTTGACGACGTGTTTATGGTGCCGCAGTCACGCCACACCACAATTAAGACCGAGGACGTAGAAAAAGTACCCGAGCTTAAGATTTTGGCGTCTAACCCTAAGTGCGGAATTTATGCCGTTGCTACCGAGGGTGGTAAGCAAATCTTTATAACAGGTCACAGCGAGTACGATGCCGACACACTCAAAAACGAGTATATGCGCGACGTGAACGCAGGGCTACCAATAAACGTGCCTGAAAATTATTTCCCCGATAACGATCCTACAAAAGATCCTATCGTTACTTGGCGTTCGCACGCAAACTTGCTTTACTCAAACTGGCTTAACTATTTTGTATATCAGACTACCCCTTATGATATAAACGAAATAAAGTAAAATTAAAAAGCGTTGATGAATTTTCATCAACGCTTTTGTTTTTTTATAAGCCGAATGCGTAACCTGCCGCAATACCAAGACCTGCCGAAATACAAATAATAAGAACAGGTGGAATCTTGATTTTCTTTGAAAAGATTAAGAATGCGCATATCGCAAAAATTGCGAGCGACACGTAAAATTCGGTCGATTTTAAAATAGATAGGCTAAGTCCTGCCGGTACAAATACAGTAATTGCCATAGAGATTACCGCCGATGCGATAAGACCGATAGCGGTAGGCTTAAGACCCGTCATAATACCTTTTACAGTATGGCTGTTTTGAAATTGCTTATAAAAATGCGCAACTATCAAAATCACGATAAACGATGGTAATACAACACCAAGTGTTGCGCAAAGAGCACCTAAAAATCCGTCTTGCGATGCGCCAACGTAGGTCGCCATATTTATTGCAAAAGGACCTGGAGTTGATTCACTAAGCGCTACAAAGTCGACGATTTGACTAGCCTCTAACCATCCGTGAACCAAAACTTGTTCTTGCGCGATTCTTAGCATCGCAAGTCCACCACCAAAGGTAAATGCGCCTATTGTAAAGAAGGTGTAAAAAAGTTGCCACAATATCATTTGTTAGCCCTCCTTCTTGCGATGGAGTAGGTAACAAGGCCGAAAACTGCAGATGCAATAATGATATAAAATGTGTTAATAGGAACAAATCTTGCTATCACAACCGACGTAATAACCGAAAAGGCTATTATGGTGTATGACACCCAGTTTTTTTGGCACTTTTTATACATCGATATAAGCGCTTTTAGCACAAGCGCCAATACGCAAGCGCGAATACCCATAAATGCATATTGTACAGGCTTTTTCTCTTGGAATTTATCAAGCAAGAAAAATACGCACAACATTATTAAAAATGATGGCAAAACAACGCCTAGAGTTGCGGCAATCGAACCCCAAACACCGCACACGCGATAACCCACAAAGGTTGCGGAGTTTACCGCAATAGGACCGGGTGTTGATTCGGAAATTGCTACGATTTCTAAAATATCGTCGTCGGTGATCCACTTATTTTTTACGGTAACTTCGTGCTGAATAAGCGGAATCATAGCGTAACCGCCGCCAAAGGTGAACGCGCCAATTTTGAAAAATACTAGAAAAAGCTTTAACGCTTTTTGAAATTTTGTCATTATTCTTCGTCCTTACCACAGCAACGCTTATACTTTTTACCGCTACCGCATGGGCACAATGCGTTTTTGCTAACAACACCCTTGCCACGAACGGTAAGAGGTTTGTTGTCGCCGGCAACGGTTTCTTCGGCTACCTTTTCGCGTTTAACTTCTTCGTTCTTGCGCACGCGAACCGACAAAGCAAGTTTGGCGGTTTGCTCGCGAATAGAATCGGTCATAGCCGAGAACATATCGTAACTTTCGTTGCGGTATTCAACAACAGGGTTGTGCTGACCATAACCGCGTAGACCAATACCTTGACGTAATTGATCCATAGCGTCGATATGATCCATCCAGTTAGAGTCAACCGAACGCAATAGTACCACGCGCTCGATTTCGCGCATAACGTTTTCACCAAATTCGGCCTCACGCGCTTCGTATTTTTCATGAGCTACTACTTTTAGTTTTTCGGCAACGTCTTGGGCGTCCATACCAAACAACTTTTCAGTTGTAAATTCGGTATCTTCTAAATCGATTATCCAACCGCTAAAGTGGTCGCGTAGACCCTTAACGTCACGTTCGTCCTCATCATCGTTTAGATAAATCTTGGTGTAGATATCGATGGTGTCATCAATGTATTTAAGAACGGTATCTTTAATACTTTCGCCTTCGAGTACGCGGTTACGCTGGGTATAAATAAGCTCACGTTGCTTGTTCATAACGTCGTCGTATTCGAGCACGTTCTTACGAGAAGCAAAGTTCATACCTTCCTTACGTTTTTGAGCGTTTTCGATGGTTTTAGAGAGCATGCCGCTTTCGAGTGGCAAGTTTTCGTCAATTCTCATTGTACTCATTATAGCGGCAATTCGCTCGCCACCATAAAGACGCATAAGATCATCGTCAAGCGAAATGTAGAACTTGGTATTACCTGGGTCACCCTGACGACCTGCACGACCGCGCAACTGGTTGTCGATACGGCGTGAATCGTGGCGCTCGGTACCAATAATACAAAGACCGCCGCTTTCTCTAACGGCCTCGGCACTAGGCGCGATTTGTTCTTTAAAGTTGGTGTAGTATTCCTTATACTTTTCACGAGCAGAAATAATATCTTCGTTATCGGTTTCACCAAAGCCTGTAGCTTCGAGTATCATTTCTTCGCTAAGACCATCGTGGCGAAGCGCTGCTTTTGCTAGGTATTCTGCGTTACCGCCAAGCATAATATCGGTACCACGACCTGCCATATTGGTAGCGATGGTAACGGCGCCAGGCACACCCGCTTGAGCGATAATTTCTGCTTCTTTTTCGTGGTGTTTAGCGTTAAGAACGTTGTGCTTAATACCGCGACGCTTGAGCATGCTAGATAAAAGCTCTGATTTTTCGATGGTAACAGTACCTACAAGCACAGGTTGATTCTTTGCGTTGCACTCAATAATACGTTCAATAACTGCGTTAAATTTAGCGCGTTCGTTTTTGAAAACCGCATCGTTTTCGTCTATACGAGCGATTGGCTTGTTGGTAGGAATCTCAACAACGTCTAGTTTATAAATTTCTTGGAACTCGGTTTCTTCGGTCATAGCAGTACCGGTCATACCCGAAAGTTTATTATAAAGGCGGAAGAAGTTTTGGAAGGTGATGGTAGCGAGTGTCTTAGACTCTCTTTCTACCTTAACGCCTTCTTTTGCTTCGATTGCTTGGTGCAATCCTTCGTTATAACGTCTACCGTACATAAGACGACCGGTAAATTCGTCAACGATGATAACCTCGCCGTCTTTTACAACGTAGTCAACGTCACGCTTCATAATACCGTGAGCGCGAATCGCCTGGTTTACGTGGTGAGCGATTTCGATATTTTCGCTATCGTTAAGATTCTCGATTTGGAAATATTGCTCGGCCTTTTTAACACCGTCAGGAGTTAAAATAGCGGTGTTTGCCTTTTCGTCAACAACGTAGTCGCCGTCGTAAGCAACTTCTTCGTCGCTGGCTTTGTCGTTCATTTCTTTAACCTTAACCATTTTAAGCGCTTTAGCAAACGCGTTAGCTTTGGTATAAAGGTCGGTGGATTTGCTGCCCTGACCCGAAATGATAAGTGGTGTACGCGCCTCGTCTATAAGAATAGAGTCAACTTCGTCAACGATAGCAAAATTGTGCTCGCGTTGAACCTTTTGCTCTTTATAAGTCACCATGTTATCGCGCAAGTAGTCAAAACCAAGCTCGTTATTGGTGCAGTAGGTAATATCTGCGGCATAAGATTCGCGTTTTTCGTCCTTGTTCATACCGTGAATGATAAGACCAACCGATAGACCTAGGAAACGATAAAGCTTACCCATCCATTCAGAGTCACGCTTTGCAAGATAATCGTTTACTGTAACGATGTGTACGCCCTTGCCCGTAAGCGCGTTAAGATACGCAGGAAGGGTAGCCACAAGTGTTTTACCTTCACCGGTTTTCATTTCGCTGATACGACCTTGGTGAAGTATAATACCGCCCAAAATCTGAACAGGGAAGTGACGCATACCGAGTACGCGGTCACCGGCTTCGCGGCAAACGGCAAATGCCTCTGGCAAAATGTCGTCAAGTGTTTCGCCTGTTGTAAGACGAGTTTTAAATTCATCTGTTTTGTCGCGCAATTCGTCATCGCTTAAAGCACGATATTCTTCTTCGTAAGAGAGCACTCTATCAAGAAGTGGACGAATACGTTTTATTTCTTTTTCACTATAGTTGCCAAAAATGACTTTAAGTAGTCCCATAATAAACCTCTTAAAATAAAATATTATTACTATTATATAATATATTTGTTAATAAATAAAGTATTATTTGAGCGCAAATTCATTATTATTTAAAAAAAGTCCGGACGAGTGGTGGATTTTGCCGTCGTTATCTATAAAAATTGCTTCTACATTAGGCTCTTTTTCAATAAGTTGAAGCGCCTTATCGAGTCCCAAAAGAATACAAATTGTAGAGTAAGCGTCAGCCTGCATTGAAGAATCGGCAATAATTGTAGCCGAGGTTAAATCACTCTCGCAAGCGTAGCCTGTTTTTGGGTCTAAAATGTGGTGGTAAATAGCTTTGTCCGACTTAATATAACGCTCATACGTGCCCGACGTTACTACCGACTTGTTTTTAACGACAAGACTTGCAGCAATTTCGTTGTCGGTAAATGGTTTTTTAATACCGACGGTGTAATCGCGGTCGCCAAACACCACTACGTTTCCGCCAAGGTCAATAATGCCCTCGCTAACGTCGTTTTCTTTAAAATATTCTAGCACTCTATCGGCAATATAGCCTTTGGCAATGCCGCCAAGGTCAATTTTTTTGCCGTTTAGATTTACGCGGTTATCATCTATTTCAATGCTCTGGTAGTCAATGTTTTTTAGCGCTTCGGCAATCTCGTCACGCGAGGGTATAACCTCGTTGTTAAAGTCCCAAAGTGAGCTTACGGGGTATATCGTAATATCAAACCTACCGCCCGATAAATCACCGTAAAAAACTGCCTGCTTTATAATGGTCGAGGTGTGAGAGTCAACCTCTACAAAACCGTCAGAATTGTTAAGGGTATAAACGTCGCTACCCTCTATGGTGCGGCTAAGTAGTTTTTCGTAATTTTGGCACAACTCAAAAGCACCGTCGAGCGTTTCGCTATCGCAAGAAGCGGTTAACGTTACCACGGTGTCTAGCAAAAATTTAGTATCTTTATTTTCTTGTTGCGCGCATCCGCAAAGCAACAACAAGACAAGGCTTAGGTTAAAAGAAACAATTTTTTTCATAAGAAATATTATACAATATCTTCACTTTTTTGTAAAGATATGTTAAAATAATTATAATGGTTATCGAAGGTGGAAATAGCTAATTTAGCTATTTCCACGCCAAATCAGAGATTTGGCAACAAGTTTTTTAAAAAACTTGACTATAACCATTATCAATGATATTGTAAAACCACCAAATTTTTATAATTTGGTGGTTTTAGAGCCAATAAATTGGCTCTTTGTGGAAATATAAAATATTTCCACATCCAACAATCATTATAATTGTTTAAATAGACACAGGTGGTGAGTGCTTTGAAAAAGGGCGATTTTATAATAATCGCTATCGTGGTGATAGCCGTTGTTTTGTCGGCGCTTGCGTTTGTGTCTTTTGACGATGCGAGCCGCGTTATAATAAAACAAAACAACAAAATCGTCTATGACCAAAGCATTGACCAAAACGCCGCATTTAATACGGGCACAAATCTTGTTATTATTGAAGATGGCGCGGTATACGTTAAAGAGGCCACTTGTAAAAACGGGGACTGTGTAAAACTGGGCAAAATTACAAAAAAGGGTGAAAGCATTATATGTTTGCCAAACAAGGTAATCGTAGAAATAGAATAGACGTAAAACGCCTTGCGATATATGCCTTGCTTGTGTCGATTTGCCTTATTGTTGGCTACCTTGAAAATCTTTTGTCAATCGGTCTTTCTTGGGTAGTGCCTGGGGTAAAACTCGGTCTTTCTAACGCGGTGGTTTTGATTTTGGTTTGCCGTGGTGACTTTAAAGGCGCGTGGGCGGTAAACGTGGTAAGAATATGCTTGTCGGCGCTGCTTTTTGGCTCGCCAATATCATTTTTGTTATCAATTTCGGGCGGCGTTGTGTCAACTGCGGTAGCCTGCCTTTTAACCCGATTCAAAAGCGTTAGCGCAATAGGTGTTAGTATTGCTGCGGCGGTAACGCACAACGTTTTTCAACTTTTGGCGGCAAGCGTGGTAGTGGGGTTTGGCGTTATGGGTATATCGCCGTTACTAATCGCCTTGGGCGCGGTATGCGGCGCATTTTGCGGTGTGCTTGCACTGATTATTTTAAAGCAAGAAAAAATCTTCAAATTTTAATTTTTTGAGAGGTTACACAATATGTGTGGTTTTGTAGGATTTACAAATTATATAAACGATGACGGGCTAGTGCTAGGTAGTATGATGGACGCTATCGTTCATCGTGGCCCCGATGCCGAGGGCAAATACGTGGACGATGATATCGCCCTAGGTTTTCGCCGACTTAGTATAATCGACCTTGAGGGCGGCAATCAGCCAATGCTTAACGAGGACCAAAGCAAGATTTTGGTCTTTAACGGTGAGATTTATAACTACAAGCTTCTTCGCGAAGAGTTAATCGAAAACGGTCATACTTTTTCTACCAATGCCGATAGCGAGGTTGTGCTACACGGCTTTGAGCAGTGGGGCGCCGACGTTGTAAAGCGCCTTCGTGGTATGTTTGCGTTTGTGATTTTTAGCAAAGACGATCGTTCGATTTTTGGTGCTAGAGATATGTTTGGCATAAAGCCTTTTTACTATACTATTAGCGAAAATAGTTTTATATTCGGTTCAGAGATTAAGGCGTTTTTGCCGCATCCCGAGTTCCAAAAAAAGCTTAACGAAGAAGCGCTTGCGCATTATTTGTCTTTTCAGTATTCACCAACCGAAGAAACGTTTTTTAAAGACGTTTACAAGTTGCCGCCGGCCCATTATTTTGTGTTTAAAGATGGAAAAATCGAAAAGACCCGTTACTTTAAGCCCGAGTTTAAGACGGTGCCCGGTGTGGTAGATTTTTATGCCGACGAAATAGACAAAACCCTTCGCGAGTCGGTCGAGGCTCACAAAATTGCCGACGTAGAGGTTGGTTCGTTTTTGTCAAGCGGCATAGATTCTAGCTATATTGCCGAGGCTGCCAAGGTTGACAAAACCTTTACAGTAGGCTTTGAAAGTAATGACGGCGACCGCTATAACGAAATCGGTTTTGCAAAGCAATTTGCCGATACAATAGGTGTGGAAAACATATCAAAGGTTATCACTCCCGAAGAGTATTGGGCCACATTTCCAAAAATTCAGTATCAAATGGATGAGCCTTTGGCAGACCCTGCGTCTATTGCGCTTTACTTTGTAAGTAAATTGGCGAGCGAGCACGTAAAGGTTGTTATGTCGGGCGAGGGCGCTGACGAGTTGTTTGGCGGCTATCGTATTTATCAAGAGCCGTTGACATTGACTTTCTACGATCGCTTGCCGTTTGGACTTCGCCGCTTTGTATCAAAAGTGTGCGAGTATTTGCCAAAAATATACGGTGTAAATTACCTTATTCGCCGCGGCAAAACCATCGAGGAGCGTTATATAGGCAACGCAAATATCTTTTCTAAAAAAGAGCGTAATACGCTACTTAAAAGTGAAATCGCAAAGCAGACCTGCGCGCCAAAAATTTTGTGCGACGAGTTTTATGACGAGGTTGCAAGCAAAGATGACGTTACCAAAATGCAGTACCTTGATATAAATATGTGGCTTATGGGCGATATACTCCTAAAAGCCGATAAAACAAGCATGGCAAATTCGCTAGAATTGCGCGTTCCTTTCCTTGATAAAGAGGTTATGGCGCTAGCGACTACCTTGCCACTTGCGTGCCGAGTTAATACCACAAGCACAAAAATCGCATTGCGCCGCGCCGCAGAAAAAACCTTGCCACGCGTTACCGCACAAAAAGATAAACTAGGTTTTCCGGTTCCTATTCGCGAGTGGTTGCGCGAGGAAGAGTATTATAACAAGGTAAAAGAGCAGTTTACAAGTGAAATTGCCGACAAGTATTTTAATACCGACAAACTTGTAAAAATGCTAGACGTACATAAAAAAGGAAAAACCGATTTAAGCCGAAAAATATGGACAGTATATACATTTTTGGTATGGTACGGCGAATATTTTAAATAAACGAAACGTATAATAACACCGTAGCAATATTTTGCCGCGGTGTTATTTTTAAAAAAATTACAATAAAATCAAAAAAACACTTGCAATTAAACCTGTAATGTAGTATAATATTTTAGCGCTCAAGAAAAGTGCATATATCGCGGGATGGAGCAGTTGGTAGCTCGTCGGGCTCATAACCCGAAGGTCGTTGGTTCAAGTCCTTCTCCCGCAACCAAAAAATCCTCATTCACCATTTGGTGAGTGAGGATTTTTCTTTTTGATTGTGGTGATAGATTTTGTGCTACGCTCTATGGGTTATGAGACCGAAGGGCGAATAACTCGAAGGGTGAGGTGGTAGTGAATGACAGTACGGTGTACTGTCAGAGCCACCGAGCTGACCGCAGTATTTTCTCCGCAGAGAAAATACAAGACCGTTGGTTCAAAATTCACAAAACTCTCTCGGTCGGTTTTTTGTTGAAAAGATAAAAATATCATGTTATAATATGATAAAAGCAAGAGGGATATATTTTATACGTGCTTCTAATTTTTGAAAAGGGGATTTGTAAAATGAAAAAAGTTATATCACTAATTCTTGTAATGCTGCTAATGGTTACACTTGCTGCTTGTGACAATAAAACCCCTGTTGATAATGAGGAGAGTAGCGCAATTCAAATTGAAGATAGCGAAAATGACACTGTTATTGAAAAGGAGAACTTTCAATTTACTCCAAAACAATTCGTGGAAAGATTAACAATTGTTGCCGAAGATTATGTAGGTAGTCTTTCTTACGAGATGGATTCTGACATGGGATTGTTGGTTGATTTGTTCTATGGTGAAAAACAAGCCTATTTGCAATTTTGTAGACGAGACACCTCGCTTCTTAAATTGGAAGAATGGGAATCCGACGAAGTGTGGTGTGTTAGTTTAATTTTTATAGGCGAAGCTGATTTAAACCTTCGACGTTGCTTCTTTATGGCATGTGATCCATCATTAGATATGGACGAAGCAGGCGAGGTGGATATAGTTTTAATTACCGCTTTCTTGAATGCTTCTAGTTTGGGAGAGACATTTGGCTATTATATGAATAATGATTTGCTTTATGAATACGGATATGTAGAAGCAGACGATATGCACGTATTTGATATTTATGCTTCTGATTTTCGTAAAAACACCGAGCAAACGGTATCTAACGATAGTATATAAGATTGTTAGTGTAATAAGTAGTAGAAAGGACAGGGGTTAGTCCCCTGTCTTTTTGTCATACTGCACATTAAGATAAACTCGTGCGCTTGTGCTTCATTTTTTATTGAAAAGATATTTAATATATGCTATACTCAAATCATAAAATTACTTGCGAGGGCGGTAGGAAATGAAGATTGTTGATATTCTTACAAAAAAGGTGAATTTTGAGCGCAAAAAGGTTTTTAAAATTGCTTTTGACACAAGTTCCGACTGTCAATGCCTTTACGTAAAAATACTTACCGACGAGGGGATTTACGGTCTTGGCGAGTCCACACCGTTTCCGCTGGTAACGAGCGAAACCATTGATGGTGCTATAGCCGCTATCAAGTTTATGAAGCCGTCGCTTGTGGGAGCCGATCCTACCGATATTGCCAAAATTCACGAGATTATGGACAAGACAATTCTTAACAACACCGCGGCAAAGGCGGCGATAGATATTGCTTGTTATGATATCACGGGCAAAAAAGCGGGTTTGCCCGTTCACAAACTTATCGGCGCGCAGAGTGACCGAGTTCAAACCGATATGACGGTTGGTATTGACACGGTCGAAAACATGGTTGCCGATGCCGTAGAGCAGGTTAATAATGGTTTTCGTATTATTAAGATTAAATGCGGCATAGAGCCAGAAAAAGATATCGAGGTGCTAAAGCAAATTCGCCAAGCGGTAGGAAGCGATATCGACCTTAGAATCGACGCGAACCAAGGCTATGATAAGCCGACTGCACTTTACGTACTAAACGAAATTAGCAAGTATAACGTAACCGAGGCTGAACAGCCATTGCCGTATTGGGATCTTGAAGGGATGGCCGAGGTTAGTGCCTTGTCGCCCGTACCCGTTATGGCGGACGAAAGCGTACATACGCCAATACAAGCAGAAATTGCCTGCCGAAAGAACGCTTGCAAAATCGTTAATATAAAGCTTATGAAATGTGGCGGTATTTATCCAGCACTTCAAATTGCCGATATTGCCAAAAAGTATGGCAAGCACTGTATTGTAGGTTGTTTTTACGAATCAAAACTAGCGATTGCCGCTGCGGCAGCCGTTGTTCTTGCAAAAGATAATATCGAATCGGCCGACCTTGACTCTTTTTTCTGTTTCGCAAATCCAGAAGTTGGTGTTTGCGGCGGATTTGAGGTAGAGCGCGACGTATTGACACTCTCGGCAAAAAGCGGTTTTGGCTTTGATGATTATGAATTTTAATAACTCGCGCAATAAGGTAAAAACAGGAGTGATTATATGAATAAAATGATGCTGGTATTTTGCATTATTTGGCTTGTATTTACTATTTTTTGGATTAAAGGCGCAAAAGATAAAAACGATAGATTTTATGCTATTGGTTCGCTTGTTGGCTGTCTTTTGGTGTTCGCGTGCGTACTTATTTCTGGCCTTTGAGTTGTTATAGTATCAAAAAATTAAAAGCCTCATTCACCATTTGGTGAGTGAGGCTTTTTGTTTGTTATAAATCTTTAAGTAACTGTTCAATCTGCGTTTTAACAAGTGCAAACGCTTGCTCGTTTTTGCCACCGTTTAAAATAATGTCGGCAAAAACCTTGGTTGGCTCAACGTAGGTGTTGTGCATTGGTTTTACGGTAGATAAATATTGATCGATAACTCCGTCAAGGTCGCGACCACGTTCTTGCATGTCACGTTTTGCGCGGCGCAAAATTCGTTCATCGGCATCGGTTTCGACGTAGATTTTAAGATCCATACACTCTCTTAAAGCCTCGTCGTGAAAAATTAGAATACCGTCTATCAAAATAATTGGTCTAGGCTCTATTTTTGTGACCGACTGGCTTCGGGTATGCAGAGTGAAATCATACACGGGGCAAAGCGCGGCTTGTCCGTTTTTAAGCTGCTCTAGGTGTTGTACCATAAGGTCAAATTCAAGCGCTTCGGGCGCGTCGTAATTGAGTTTTGCGCGTTCCTCGAGAGACAGATCATCGTGAGGAATATAGTAATTATCGCAACTAACTAGCGAAACTTGGGTTGGAAATGCCTCTTTTAGTCGGCTTGCAAAGGTTGATTTGCCCGAGCCGCTACCGCCCGCAATACCTATAACGTATGGTTTCATAGCACAAACTCCTAATTTTTTCTTTAAGTAAAGTATATATTAGTAGGCGTGTATATGTCAAGTAGGCAAGGAACGGAAAAAGTATCAAATTAAATCGTCGCCGCATAAAATAGTGTACCGAGGTATATAACTCGGTAATAAATCCTAGGAGGGAAATTATGGCTATTTTTTCCAACCAAGCGACACTGACTTATAATGGGAATACAACCAATTCAAATATTGCCTATGGCGAAATTTTGGACGTGTTGGCAGTTACAAAAACAGCCGTGGAGGGCAGTTATACCCCAGGTGATACCGTAACCTACGTGGTAACGCTTCGTAATACCGGTGCTGCGGCGCTAACGGGACTTACCGTTACAGATAACCTTGGCGGTTATACTTTTGGCGGCACTACCGTATATCCGCTAAGTTACGTGGACGGCTCGGTGACAATGTTTACAAACGGCGTTCCGCAAGTTGCTCCGGCCACAGCAGGCGGTCCACCACTAGTAATGTCAGGCATTAGCGTGCCAGCGGGTGGCGACGTAGTGTTGGTTTATCAAGCGGTGGCTAATGCTTATGCTAATCCTGCGGTTGGCAGCACGATAGATAATACCGTTACAGTAACGGGTGATGGACTTAGCGCACCTATTACCACGAGTGAAGAAGTTGTGGTAAATACTGCGCCTAACCTTACCATTAGCAAGAGCATTACACCTTCGCAGGTGGTAGATAACGACAGAGTGACCTATACCTTTGTAATTCAAAACTCGGGTAATCAGGCAGTAATAGCGACCGATAACGCTACCGTTACCGATACGTTTGACCCAATTTTGACCGCGCTTACAGTTACATTTGACGGCGCTACATGGACCGAGGGTACACAGTACACCTATGATGAAACAACAGGCGAGTTCCAGACAGTAGCCGGTCAAATTCTAGTTCCTGCGGCAACCTATACTCAAGACCCTGTAACCGGTGAATATACCGCAACCCCAGGTATTGCAACACTAGTAGTAACAGGAACAATTTAAGTTGGGTTTATAAAATCAAATCGTGTTAGTTATAATCTCTTGACCGAAAACGAGCGGTCAAGAGATTGTTTTTTAGTGTGCTATTTTTAGCGCATGGCATAGATTATAATAATTTTTGCCCTCGGGAAAGCAGGGCAGAAAGGTTGTGCTAAAGTTATGAAGCTAGCAGTTTTATTTGGTTCATTTAACCCTCTTACAAACGCTCACGTTGCCGCTATGGAAACGGCAGTCAAATCACTAGGCGCTGACAAAGGCTTGTTTGTTGCAACAAACGGACAATACTTGCGCCGCAAAGCCGTTAAAATCGGCAATCCGTTCTACTTGTCTGAAGACGAGCGCCGCGACATTATCGAGAAGGTCTGTAAGCAACACGACAAGCTAGAGTTTTGGGGCTTTGAGATGGGTGGCATAAACCCAAAACGTTATCAAACCCTTTGCAAGATACAAAAGCAATACCCCGATGCCGTGATTTACGAAGTTCAGGGCGCCGACAAGGTTCGCTCTATTACAAAACTTAGCAAGTCTGACGAATATCTTGATAACATTCGCTTTGCCGTCTTCGAGCGAGATGATATCGATTTGCAAACTCTAATCGACACCACACCCCAATTAAAGAGCCATCAAGACTCATTTGTTATATTGCCGCCACTAGGCGCCAATGCGCAAATCAGCTCCACCGAAGTTCGTCGTCGCTTCGAGATGGGCGAAGATTATACCGATATTGTTCCTCTTGCCGCAGTCGAAGTGCTATCTCGCTATAAGCCGAGCGACTTTTCAATCTCTTATGCCGAGCGAATGAAAACCATAATCGGCAGTGGCCGCTTTGGTATAAATCGCGCTTGCCAAGAAGTGTTTGCCGAAAACAACGTCATCTTTAAAGACTGGAAAAACGGCAATGCCAACGTTGACTTTGGCGAATATTGCGAATTCCTTGATAATACTAAATTATATAAAACCGAATATAGCGTATCAGATTTGGGCGCTACGTATTCCGACACACCAACCGGTTGCGCCAACGTTGACTGTGTCGATATGGCCAAGCGCTTAATTGATCTAGGTTATAATCCCGCAATTTTAAACCTAGCGTCAGCAGGTCGCCCAGGCGGCGGTTATGACCGCGGTATGCACGCTCAAGAAGAGTCGCTTTGTCAGTGTTCTAATCTTAGCCTTTCGTTATATCAGTATGCCGATCCGGTTAAGCATAGGTACGTTCGCAAAAGCGACGTGCCGCTAAAGTACGCTGGCTATCCGCTAGATACCAATTTTGGCGGTCTTTATACCCCAAACGTTACGTTCTTTAGAAATAATAGTTCAAACTATTTCACCTTTAAAGACCAGCCTTTTAAGTGCGACGTTATAACCGTTGCGGCGCTATCCTTTAACGGCAGAAACGACTTTGCCCGCGCTTGCGAGCAGTTATATCGCTCGGCCAACGGTGGTTTTACGCCCGCAGGCGAAGCAATAATGCTTAACAAAATTCGCACCATATTCCGCATGGGTGTCGAACACGGCAAAGACGCTTTGGTACTTGGCGCGTTTGGCAACGGCGCGTACAAACTACCCGTCTATGACGTGGCGCAGCTCTTTAGACGCGTTATGAACGAGCCCGAATTTAAGAACAAGTTTAGACTTATCACCTTCGCTATACTTGAAAGAACTCGCAAGCCAAATGGTATTGACGGCAAATTCGCCCCTTACTACCAAGAGTTTGGAACATATACTATAAAATAATCAGCACATCCATCGCTCGTGCGCTATTTTTGGCGCACGAGCGATGGTATAATGTAATCGTAAAAGTTAAGGGGGTAATTTACTATGGCAAAAACAAAATCAGGCAACAAATGGACTCGAGTGGGACCATACAAAAGGGGAAATCAAATAGTAAGGGGGCATTGTCGAAGTACACCTAACAAAAGGAAATAATTTATAAATAATCAATAGTAGACAAAGGAGAAATTATTATGGGATTTTACGGTAAATGGGAAACTTACAAGGTGGTTTATAATCTACCGCCACACATGATAAAAGGTTTTAGCACCAAGGGAGTCGCTTTTGTAGAGGCGGGCGATAAAGCGCACGCGAGCGCCGTGTTTAAAGAACAGTACGCCGGTCAGTACTTTACTATCGATAGTATCGAAAAATTGTTTAAATAAAAATCATACAAAACAGAGGCGAAGATTCGTCTCTGTTTTTGTTTGTAAAATTATATATTTTGTATAGTCGAAAGTTGACATTTTTTAAAACAAATGATAAAATAAAGTTTGGCAAAAATTAATATTTTTTTGATAGGAGAAATAAAAATGGCTAAAAATCTTGTTTATGACATTAAAGACAAACCGCAGTTTAGTAAATTGCTTGTGTTTGCGTTCCAGCAACTACTTGCAATTATGGCGGCAACAATCGCAGTTCCTGCAATCGTTGGAAATGGTATGTCAATTTCGGCTGCTCTTTTCGGCGCAGGTGTAGGTACTATTATCTATCAGCTTTTCACAAAATTCCGTAGCCCTGTGTTCCTTGGTTCTTCTTTTGCGTTCATTGGCTCTATGGTAGCGGCTTTTGCTGGCGCTGCATCGATGAATCTAGGTTATTTGGGTCTTATTGTAGGCGCAACTTTTGCAGGTTTGGTTTACGTTATAATTTCTGTTGTTGTTAAGTTTGTTGGCGTTAAATGGATCAACAAACTTATGCCTGCGGCAGTTATTGGACCAACAGTAGCGCTTATCGGTTTATCACTTTCTTCTGCCGCTGTAAAAGACGTATTTTCTTACGGACCACAAGACGGCAACGGCTCGTTTATAATGTCAACTAGCGCGTGGGTATCTTTTATATGCGCTTTGGTAACACTAGTAGTGGTTGTTCTTTGCTCAACCTATGGTAGCAAGATGACAAAGCTTATTCCATTTATTATCGGTGTGCTCGCAGGTTACGGCGTAGCATTGATATTTACAGTTATTGGTAACGTAGCAGATATTCCTGAACTAATCGTTATTGATTTTGCTCCATTTAAAGCTTTGTTTGCTGACGGTGTAACTCTAAAGACGTTCTTTGATGCTCCTGAGTTTGCATTTATTAATGCGGCTAAGGGTATTAAGGACTTTGACTTTAGCTACCTTGCAACAGTAGCAGTAGCATACGTGCCTGTAGCATTCGTTGTATTTGCAGAACATATCGCAGACCACAAAAACCTTTCTTCAATCATTGATGAAAACTTGCTTGAAAATCCTGGTCTTCATCGCACACTTCTTGGTGACGGTGTTGGCTCGGTTGCGGGCGCAGTATTTGGCGGTTGTCCAAACACCACTTATGGTGAGTCGGTAGGTTGCGTTGCTATTACTCGTAACGCGTCTGTTGCAACAATCACAACAACTGCTATCATGGCAATGCTAGTATCATTTATTTCTCCATTCGTTGCATTCCTTTCATCAATTCCAGGTTGTGTTATGGGTGGCGTTTGTATAACACTTTACGGCTTTATCGCAGTTTCAGGTCTTAAGATGATTCAAAAGGTTGACCTAGAGGACAACGCAAACCTCTTTACAGTATCGGTTATCCTTATTTGTGGTATCGGTGGTATGGCAATGGCTATCGGTAAGGTTACAATTACCGCTATTGCTTGCGCGCTAATTTTGGGCATACTTACAAACATTCTTTTGAACAAGTTTAAAAAGGGAGAAAAATAATGAAAAATTACGATAACGTAGTTATATTTGATCATCCGCTAATTCGCCATAAAATTGCAATTTTGCGAGATGAACGTACCAGTATGAAAGAGTTTCGCGAGTTGGTAGAAGAAATCACCACTCTTATGACTTACGAAAGTCTTAAAGGCGTTCAAACTACTGAAATTGAGGTTAAAACTCCTCTTGAAACCTGCAAGCAAACAGTAGTAGCAGATAACTCTGTTGTTATTGTTCCTATTCTTCGTGCGGGTCTTGGTATGGTAAACGGCGTACACGTATTGTTCCCATCTGCAAAGGTTGGACATATCGGTATGTATAGAAACGAAGAAACGTTAAAACCCGAAACTTACTATTGTAAGTTACCAGAAGGAATTGAAGAAAAGTTGGTAGTAGTTGTTGACCCAATGCTTGCTACCGGCGGCAGCGCGTGCGATGCTATTCAATTGCTAAAAGAAAAGGGTTGCAAGAATATTAAGTTTATGGGCATTATCGGCGCTCCGGAGGGTGTAAGCAAATTAGCAGAAACCCATCCTGACGTAGATATTTACGTTTCTACTCTTGATAGATGCCTTAACGAAAACGGCTATATTCTTCCAGGCCTTGGTGACGCTGGCGACAGACTTTTTGGTACAAAATAAAATTTTATTTAGCGGTCGAGTAATTCGGCCGCTATTTTTGTTGCAAAAAATTGTTGATTTAGATTAAAGTATATAGTATAATCGAAAATCGAGCGAAAATTAACTTACGTTTAAATAAAAAGGAGAAATTTTAGTGGAAGGCTTTTATTCAATAGGCGAAGCTATAAAAAAATATATTGACTACTGCCAAACAAAAGCACAAACCAAATGGTTTAAGTTGCTGGTTAAAGCGGTTATGGCGGGCGCGTTTATAGCGCTAGGCGCCGCTATTAGCGGTGTGGCATCTCACGCGGTAACAAACGTAGGTCTTGCCAAACTAACGGCGGCGGTAGTTTTTCCCGTAGGACTTATGATGGTTGTGCTCTTTGGCGCAGAGTTGTTTACAAGCGACTGTCTTTTTGCAATGAACGTTTTTGACAAAAAGCAAAAGATATCGGCATTTTTAAGATTATTGATTATCGTTTATATCGGTAATTTTATCGGTTCGATTTTAATAGCGTTACTTATATCAGCGAGTGGGCAGTTAGATTATTCATCGGGTATGCTTGGCGCATATACAATAAAGGTGGCGCTAGGTAAGGTAAATATCTCGTTTTCGCAGGGTGTAGCATCGGGTATTCTTTGTAATATCTTGGTTTGCGCGGCATCGATTATGATGACCTGCGCCAAAGATATTGCGGGCAAGCTACTTGCGTGTTTCTTTGTTATTATGCTTTTTGTAACGGGTGGTTTTGAGCACTGTGTTGCAAATATGTACTACATAACCGCAGGTCTAATTGCCGATGGCAATCCAGAATATGCAAATCTTGCAATGAACGCTTACGGATTTAGCGCCGATTATATGAGTACGTTAAACGTTGCTAATTTCTTTGTTAAAAACTTGTTGCCAGTAACAATAGGTAATATTCTTGGTGGCTCTTTGTTTATAGGTCTTCCAATGTTTTATCTTAATAAAAGCAAAAAAGAAAACTAAATTATAAAAGCAGTCGATTTTATCGGCTGCTTTTTGGTTTTTAACTGCAAACTACCTATTGAAAATAAACATTACATATTATATAATCAACTTAAAGATAACCTATGGATTAGAAGGTTGATAACTATGATAATTCGCACTCCGAATTTTGTTAGTATTTATACCGAAAACGGTAGCGTTAGTTATTCGTTTGATAACAATATCAAACTTGATGATGTTTTGGTTTCCTTTTCCTTGGAAAACGAAGCGCTTAGCGTTAATCTTACTGCAAACCAAACTGCAGTAAAATATATTTCTTTGCGTTGGAATTTTAAAGAAAACGAAAAAAGAAACGATAACGTAAAGGTTTTTGGCGATGCGTGGGAGCGCGCGTACGGCGACCTTGAGTGGCGCAGTATTGTAGCCGACCGAATGATGCCGTGGGTTTGCGCAGTGTCAAACGGTAGCGACCAAAACCGCGATTATAGCGGTAGATATACCGAGTGCTTTGGCGTAAAGGCAAGACCAAACGCTATGTGTATGTGGCAATATGACACTAGCGGCGTTACACTTTGGTTAGACGTGCGCTGTGGCGGTCGCGGTGTTATTTTAGAAGGCCGCAGTTTAAACGTATGTGACGTTTTGTTTAGAGGTTATCAAGACGTATCGGCGTTTGAGGCTCTAAAAGATTTTTATAAAAAGCTTTGTGACGATCCGCTTACTGTCGATCATAAGGTTTATGGTACTAACAACTGGTACTATGCCTATGGTAAAACCTCGCACGATGAGATTTTAGAGGATACCAGACTTTTGATGGAAAGTTGCGGCGAGTTTGAAAACAAGCCGTATATAGTGCTTGACGATGGTTGGCAAAAGAACGCTTGCGATGCGCCGTGGGACGTGTTGCGCGAAGGCAAGTTTTATGATATGAAATTACTTGCAAGTCAAATGAAAGAGATGGGCGCTCGCCCCGGTATTTGGATTAGACCACTTTCTGATAGAAAATTTGAAGTAACCCAAAAAGACCACGATATGCGCGCTCGTTGGGATAATAGTTATCTTGATCCGTCACACCCCGACACGCTCAAATACGTAGAAAATCTTATAACTACGATATGCGACTGGGGTTACACCCTTATCAAACACGATTTTTCAACCTTTGATGCGTTGGGCTTTTGGGGATTTGAAAGACCTCACGAGTTTGTAAAAGACGGTTGGAGTTTTTATAACCGTAATAAAACCACCGCCGAGATTATATTAGACCTTTATCGCGTGATTTTTAACGCGTCACGTGGCAGAGCGATAGTGCTTGGTTGTAACGTAATTGGTCATTTGGCGGCGGGACTTGTGCATCTTAACCGTACGGGCGATGATACAAGCGGTCTTGAATGGGAGCGTACACGCAAATACGGTGTTAACGCGCTTGCTTTTAGAATGCTTCATCACGATGCGTTTTTCCTAGCTGATGCTGACTGCGTTGGTATTACGGGCAACATTGATTGGAAGATGAACCGCGAATGGCTACGCGCAGTTGCAAATAGCGGCACACCACTTTTTGTATCACCTAAGCCAAACGTAATGAGCGCAAGTGAACTTGCCGAGCTTAAAGAGGCTTATCGTATAAATTCTATTCAAAGCGATACTTTAGTGCCGCTTGATTGGATGGAAAACATCACCCCTGAAAAGTGGCTTTTAAATGGCGAGGAAATCGCTTTTAACTGGTATGAAGAAGCGGGAATAAAAGCGTTTTAGATAGGAGAACGTCTATTATGAAAATAATATTTGTTAGACACGGTCACCCCGATTACACAAAAGATTGTCTTACCGAGCTTGGTCATCCTCAAGCCGAGGCAGCGGCCGAGCGACTAAAGAACGAAAAAATTGATAAAATCTTTTCTTCCTCTTGCGGACGCGCTTATGAAACGGCTTGTCATATAGCGGCGCGACACAACCTAGACGTTACACAGTATGATTTTATGCGAGAAATCAGATGGGGAGTAAAGGACACCGAGGACTATGTTCATCCGTGGACTCTTGCTGACGAGTGGGTAGCAAAAGGCAAAGACGTAATGAACTTTGACTGGCAAAACGATCCCGAGTATAAGGGGGTAACTCTTGCGGACGATTATAACAAGCTTGCTCAAAACTTTGACAAGTGGCTAGAAGAATTTGGTTTGGTTCGCGAGGGTAAATATTATCGTGTAACGCGTGAAAACAATGATACCATTATGATGGTAAGCCACGCAGGTGCGTCAACGGTGGCTATTTCACATATCTTTAACGTGCCCTTCTTGTATGCTTGTCGCACAATTGATTGCAATTATACCGCAATAACGGTTGTAAATTTTGGTAGCAAGGTTGGCGAACTTACAACACCTCGTTTTACCCTTGTTAATGATGCTCGTCATATTGAGGGTATTACGGTGGAGAAAGTTTTTGGTAGATAGGAGAATATAAAAATGTTTGATAAAAATGCAAAATGGATTTGGATAAATAACGACCCACAGCCAAACGAATACGCAGTATTTGAAGAAAAATTTAACTTTGACGGCGGCAAGGTTACTTTTACCATTTGTGCCGAAATGGACTACGTGCTAGAAGTAAACGGCAAGAAGGTTTCTTTTGGTAACTTTGCGGGTTATCCTTTTGAAAAATATTATGATGAATTAGATATAACCGAGCATTGCGTAAAGGGTGAAAACACAATTGCTCTTACCGCTCGTTACGAGGGCGTGCGTACACATATCCATATCGTAAACGGCGCGGGCGCTATCTATACACTCGCAGTTGACGGCAATACTGTTGCATATAGCCACGCGGGTACTATGGGTGGCTATGACAACCGTTATATTCAAAATACCAAAACTTTTGTTTCTGGTCAGATGGGTTACGGCAGTGATATGCGCGTGGGCGACTACGTTTGTGATATTCCTTGCGTAGAGGTAAATATGACCTCTAACTTAAAGCCACGTCCTGTAAAGAAAACGGTAGAGCTACCTTTTGTAGAGGCAAAACTTATCGACAAGGACAAAAATCTTTATGACATAGGTCGCGAAACCGCGGGTTATTTGCGTGTTAAGTTTAAGGTAACAAAACCCGGTAAGGCAAAAATCGGTTATGGTCAGCATATAACCGACGGTGGCGTTAGATATAATATTTGGGATCGCGAGTTTGCCTTTAACTTTGAGTTAACCGAAGGCGAGCACGAATTTGAGCAGTATTTTATTAGAATGTCGGGTAGATATATACAGGCCTTTTTACCAGAGGGTATAGAGGTGTTGTCGGTTGGCATTATGCCATACATTTATCCGCTTACCGAAAACGGACTAAAACTTGATAATGAGCTCGATCAAAAGATTTATGACGTTTGTATTCGCACCCTTCGTCTTTGTATGAATATGCACTATGAAGATACTCCTTGGCGCGAACAGGCGCTTTACGTGCTTGACTCTCGCAACCAAATGCTTTGCGGATATTATACCTTTAAGGAAACCGAGTTTGCCAGAGCGAGTCTTGAACTTATTGCAAACGGCGCTCGTCCTGACGGATTTTTGGAACTTACATATCCGTCGGTAGATGGACCTGCAATTCCGTTCTTCTCGGTTATGTATCCTGTTGAGGTTTATGAATATATTAAGCATACGGGTGATAAGACCATTTTGGAAAAGGCTATGCCTACCATGCTTAAAATAATGAACAACTTTAAAGAGAAGATAGAAGACAACAACCTTATTCGTCAGTTTAACGCTCCTTATTGGAATTTCTACGAGTGGACCGATGGTAGCCATGACGCGATTCCACACCAACGCAATTACGAATATAAGGATTGTTTCCATCTTATTCTTAACTGTGCTTTTGTATATTCTGGTAAAATGTTCCTAGAACTATGCGAAATGACAGGCGATAAGTTCGAGTGTGATTTTGACGCTGTTAAAAAAGCGATAAAAGACGAGTTCTTTGACGAGCGTGATGGCAACTTTGTGCTTCGTACAGACGACCGTAGCTTTAAATCACAACTTGGCAACTCCTTTGCGTTGCTTATCGGTCTTGGCGACGAGCGTACGGTGCAGGCGGTAAAGAGCGATAAAAACTTGCTTGAAACGTCACTTTCAATGCTAATTTACAAGTATGATGCTTTGCTTGCGGCAGATCCTAATAATAAAGAATTTATCTTAAATGAAATTCGTGAACTTTATGGATATATGCTAGACCATGGTGCTACAACCTTCTGGGAAACAATGGAAGGCGAAGCCGACTTTGGCGGCGCTGGTAGTCTATGTCACGGTTGGAGCGCATTACCTGCATATTACTATCACTTATTTAACAAATAAAACAAAAAACGACGGATTAATGCGTCGTACACTTAAGGACAGTTTCCGAAAGATACGAGCATTGCGGGCAAGAGAATTGAGAGAAGTTTCGTCTTCTCTCTTTTTTCTTGCCCTTTTTCTTTTTATATCGGTACATTCGACTATACTGCCTTCTTTAAGTACAATTATCGTAGAAACTTAAAGGAGGTTATTTT
>JAFYLD010000010.1 GCA_017537245.1 Clostridia bacterium
CATGGTGCCTTATTGAGTTTTGGGTTAAATAAAGGGCGCTTACATTGAAGCGCCCTATGGAGCGGATTACGAGGCTCGAACTCGCTACCTCCACCTTGGCAAGGTGGCGCTCTACCAGATGAGCTAAATCCGCATATAATGGTGCCTCCGGTCGGAATCGAACCAACGACACGGGGATTTTCAGTCCCCTGCTCTACCGACTGAGCTACAGAGGCAAATGGCGACCTGGATGGGGCTCGAACCCACGACCTCTAGCGTGACAGGCTAGCGTTCTAACCAACTGAACTACCAGGCCAAAATGGTGGGAACAACAGGGCTCGAACCTGTGACCCTCTGCTTGTAAGGCAGATGCTCTCCCAGCTGAGCTATGCTCCCACGAAACGCTGGCTCTGTTAATCGCAACTCACCGGCGACGAACACTATATTAACACAATGAATAACCAATGTCAAGCATTTTTTTAAAAAATTTTAAAAATTTTTATTTTTGTAAAAACGAGCGAATTTCGTTGCTGGTAAAAGTATAAACGCTATTACAAAATTGGCATACTGTTTCGGCTTTTTCCATTTCGTTTGCCATTGACTCTAACTCCTCGCGGTTTAGCGATTTTAGCGCGTCTTCAAATCTTTCGCGTGAACAATTACATTTATATGTGGCGTTTTGTTCTTCTAGAACCTCTACCTCAAAACCGTCAAGCGCAATTTTCACAATTTCTAATATATCCTTACCCTCGTCAAGCAACGTGGTAATTGGCTTCATAACCTTAATATTAGCCTCTAGCCTGTCGATAACCTCATCATAGCCGTAAGCCGCAGGAAGAAGTTGAATAATATAACCGCCCGCAACTCGAACTGTAAGATCGGGATTTACAAGCACACCCAACGCGCAAACTGTAGGTATTTGTTCGCTTACTGCAAAATATGCTGCAATATCCTCGGCAATTTCGCCCGTAGCAATCGGCACAAAGCCGTTGTAAGGCTCTTTCATTCCCAAATCCTTGATTACAAACAAGGTGCCGTCGCGACCAACCGCACCGCTAACGTCGAGCTTGCCGTTGGCTTTAAGTGGAATTTCTACCACGGGGTTTACGGCATAACCGCGAACGTCGCCCTGATTATCGGCTACCGCTATAATAGCGCCACTAGGACCGTTGCCGTCAATCTTTACCGTAATAGTGCTCTCTTTTCCTTTAAGGGCGTTGCCCATTAAGGAAGTCGCGGTAAGCAATCTGCCCAAAGCGGCGGTAACCACCGCAGAGGTTTGGTGTAGCTGCTCGGCCTTGGCTACTATATCGGTACTATCTATCGCAGTTGCCATAACCAATCCGTCAGAGGTTATGCATCTAATTATTTTTCCCATTATTAGTTCACTTTCCTTGTAACGTATACCACGCGCTCGGTAGTATCTGCCGGCGCGGTTTCACTCATATCTTCAAAAATAGCCTCTATCTTTAGTCCCGCTTTTTGTAGCGCGTTTGCAACCTCGCTTTCGGTGTATGCGCGCTCACAAAAGCTCTCACCCGTGCGGTAATACGCATCGCCCTCGGGCATAAAGAAATCGAGCGTTATCTCAACCACACTTTTTCCGTCGTACTCGTTTTGCCACACGCAATAAACCTCATCGGTATCGATAACAAAGGTATTATTGCCCAAAACCTCGCGATGCTTATACTCGGTATTAAGGTCAAAGATAAAAAGTCTGTCCTTTTCGAGAAATAGCGACACGCGCTCTATCGCACGACAAAAACTGTCGTAATCGGTTATATGATTAAGCGAGTCAAGGCAACAAATTGCGCCGTCTATCGTGCCGTAGAGGTCGAGCTCGGCGGCATCTTGACAAAGATAGAGAATATCGTTGCCCTCGTCGGCCGATTTTTCACGAGCGACGGACAACATATCATAAGATATATCAACACCTATGACCGAAACGTTTTTTTGAGCAAAACGATTACTAAACTCACCCGTACCGCAGGCCAAATCCAGCATAAGGGTAGGCGCGCGGTCAAACTTTTTAAAAAGTGAGTATAGATATTCTGTTCTGGCGTCATAATCCACGTCACCCATCAAGGCGTCGTAGTTGTAGGCGAAATCGTTATACATTTTTGAGTCTTTCAAGCACTAGCTTGCTACCCTTACTCATAGTGCGATTTACACGGCTGATAGTAGCGGTAGAAGCGCCTGTTTCTTCAACGATATCGTTATAAATACTGCCTTCGCTCAACATTTTTGCCACTGCAAAACGCTGTGCGATAGACTTGATTTCCTTTGGAGTGCAAAGGTCCTCAAACAAGTGTTGGCATTCTTCCTCTGATTTTAGTGTCATTACTGCGCTATAGAGAAGTTTTGAAAAATCTTTGTCTGCCATAATTATATACCCCTTGAATTAATATTCATAAATTCCGTCAAAAACTTTGGTAGCTCCGCCACGCATAAATACCGTGCCGTCGCTAGAGTAGGTTATAAACAAATCGCCACCAACAAGATGAACTGTGATTTCACAGTCGTGTTTGCAGTAACCGTTTACCACCGCCGCAACTGCCGCAGCGCACGCGCCCGTACCACAGGCAAAGGTCTCACCGCTGCCGCGTTCCCACACGCGCATTTGCAAGGTGTTTTCATCAATTACGCGAATAAACTCGGTATTTACCTGCTCGGGAAACATTTCGTGATGCTCGAAATGAGGCCCGATTTTTTGGAGATTAAGGTTGTCTATATCCTCACAAAAAGTAACCGCGTGCGGATTACCCATTGATACGGCCGTTATATCATATTCGGCGTTATTTACCGTAATGGTAGTGTCTATTATCGACTCGCAATCGGCAATAGCGGGTATTTTTTCGGGGCTGAATTCTGCCTTGCCCATATCTACCGTTATTGTATCTGCAAGACCGTCTTTATCGGTAATTTTAAGTATTTTTATGCCACTTAACGTTTCGATGGTTATTGTATCCTTGTGGGCAATGCCGTTATCGTAAACAAACTTACCCACGCAACGAACACCGTTACCGCACATTTTACCCTCACTACCGTCGAGATTAAACATACGCATTTTTGCGTCGGCTACGTCTGACGGGCAAATGAGTATTACACCGTCGGCGCCAACGCTAAAACGTCTGGGCGACATTTTAACCGCCAATTCGCTTGGGTTATCTATTTCTTGCTCGAAGCAATTAATATACACGTAATCGTTGCCGATGCCGTGCATTTTGGTAAACTTAACTTGTGGCACACTACCACCGCCTAAAAAAATAAAGATTGGCTATACGCCAACCTTTATTATAAGTTATAGTAAAATCAAAGTCAACAAAAAACTAGAGGCTGACGAGCGTTGAATTCGTCACGCCTGACAAACAATAATTTTCTGTTTTTTCTTGCCTCATCACTTGTAATATGATAGTATTACTGCATTCTTCGGCTTAACCTCTCCAAAAAATTCTTTGTTTGTCAGGTCAAAGAGTTTTTCTCGGCCATCTTTTGATGAAAGGCGAAGCGTGCGATTTGCAGTAAGGCTTTTGCCTTACAAAAATAAACGCAAGAAAGGCATTAAAAGTGGCAAGCAAAACCGTAACAGATTCAACACTCGTTAGCCTATGCTTTAAAGACATAAACCTTGAATTCGTTTTTGCATTTTGGGCAACGAGCTGTATGCTTGCCTTTTTTACGTGGAAGTCGCAACACCGCCTTGCAACGAGGGCATTTTTTATACACGTGGTTATAGTCGGCTTTTCGCTGACGTCGAATGCCCATTTTGTATTTAATACCCATTCGGATTTTGCCGAAAAACTCGTTTTCTTTGCGACGAGCCGATACGTTGTGCGACAAAAATCTAAAAATCGCGTAGGCGGTTAAAGTATATACCACCATTTGTAACCACACCGCGCGTACAAAACAGTTACTTAGCGCCAACACCGACGCTACACCAAACAAAATATAAAATAATCGGTCTGCGCCGTAACAACGGCTAAAAAATTGCATAAGTTTATATCTAAAATTCATTTTTATTACCTCTTTCTTACATATTATATACCCCTTGTCAATAGCATTTGTGAACTTAAAATTAAAGTTTTTGCATTATTAGGTAAAATATGTTACAATACAGTTAAAATATACTTATGGGGTTTGAAATTTATGTTTTCGATGGTTAAAAGCGTAGGAATTTTTGGACTTAATTCATACATGCTTGAAATAGAAGCCGACGTTTCTAGCGGCATGCCGTCTTTTGACGTGGTAGGTCTTCCCGATACGGCGGTAAAAGAATCGCGCGACAGAGTTCGTGCCGCTATCAAAAACTGTGGCTTTACCTTTCCTACGGGCAGAATCACTGTGAATCTTGCCCCTGCCGACAAGAAAAAGGAAGGCGCGGTTTACGATCTGCCTATACTAACCTCTATACTAATAGCATCAAAACAATTAGAGTGCGACACACGAGATTGCGCATTTTTGGGCGAAGTATCGCTTGATGGTCAAGTCCGCAGTATAAACGGTGTTCTCGCGATGGTTATAACTGCAAAACAAAGCGGTATTCGTGATATATACGTGCCACTTGAAAACGCTACCGAAGGCGCCGCTGTCGAAGGCATAAACGTTTATGGTATTAAAAACATTAAAGAGCTTATAGAACATCTAACAGGATTTACCCCACTCACCAAAGCCGAACCCGTTCCGCCACAAGAAACGCTAATAAACGCTATGCTCGATTTTAGCGAAGTAAAAGGTCAAGTTATGGCCAAAAAGGCGCTCGAAATTGCGGCGGCAGGCGGACACAACCTGTTGATGATTGGTCCTCCAGGTTCGGGCAAAAGCATGCTTGCAAAAAGACTGCCTACAATACTACCGCCAATGACCTTTGACGAGTCGATAGAAACAACCAAAATTCACTCGGTAGCGGGTAGTCTTGACAAAAACCATCCTATCGTTACTACGCGTCCTTTCCGCTCACCACACCACACGATATCATCGGTTGGTCTTTCGGGCGGTGGCACAGTACCAAAACCTGGCGAAATATCGATGGCGCATAATGGCGTGCTATTTTTAGACGAATTACCCGAATTTAAGCGCGACGCTATGGAGGCTTTGCGCCAACCGCTAGAAGATGGCACAGTAACTGTTACCCGCGCATCGGGTAGCGTTACCTACCCTAGCAACATTATACTTATTGCCGCTATGAACCCATGCCCTTGCGGATATTATGGTCACCCGACAAAAGCGTGCACCTGTTCACAAAACGCGGTACATAAATACCTAAATCGCATATCAGGTCCACTACTAGACCGACTTGATTTACACATTGAAGTGCCACCCGTTGACTACAAAGCGCTTGCGGACAAGGCGCCCGGCGAATCGTCGGCGCAAATTCGCGAACGCGTAACAAAGGCTCGCGAAATGCAGGTAGAAAGATACAAGGGCACGGGTATTACTTGTAATGCGCAGCTTACCCCTTCTCTACTTAGAAAGCACTGCGTGATGACTGACGAGGCTAGCGCATATTTGAGCCGCAGTTTCGACGCTATGGGACTATCGGCTCGTGCGTACGACCGAATCTTGAAGGTAGCGCGAACCATCGCCGACCTTAAAGGCAACAATGAAATTCAAAAAGAAGATATCGGTACAGCACTTCGTTTTAGAAGTCTAGATAGAAAATACTGGGAATAGAAGAAAGAACCTGCTAAATTTAGCAGGTTCTTTTAAGTTATTCAGACTTTATTTCTATTACTTCTTTTTGTGTTGGTTCTTCTGTTTTTAAGGCTTGTTTGTTTACGTACTCTCTAAACAATGCGTAAACAACCGAGCAAACAGGAACACTAAACAACATACCCCAAACGCCGAATAATCCGCCGCCAATGGTTACTGCCGCAAGCACCAAAACGCCAGGCAAGCCTACCGATTTACCAACAACCCTTGGGTAAATTAGATTTGACTCTAGTTGTTGTAGCACTATCATAAACACGACAAACCAAATCGCCATCATAGGATCTTCAAGCAATATCAAAAACGCACCAATGCCGGCGCTGATTAGCGCGCCAAAAATTGGGATTAAAGCCATAAATCCAACTATTACCGATATGATGCCTGCGTTTGGCATACCAAAAATCACCATACCGATTAAGCATAGCACGCCCAACAGACAAGCCTCGGTAAGTTGTCCTGTAATAAAACCAGTGAAAGCATCGTTAGCAAGAGAAGAAACTCTAAATAAACGATTGGCGTGTTTTGGTTTTAAAATTGCGTTAATTGCTTTTTGGCATTGTGCGCCAAATTTTTCTTTTTGCGCGAGCAAATAAGCCGCAAAAACAAAACCTAAGCAAACGTCAATTAATATAACAAACAAACTAGCGGTCGTGTTGAAAATTGCCTTACCCGAACTGAATAAAAAATCCTTATTAACGGGTGTCTTGCCGGATTCGGTCTTTTGCGAATCTTTTCCTTCGGTTTGTGTGTTTGTCGCCTCTTTATCATCAACAATATTGTCTGTCCATGGAGGAAGTTCAATATTGTATTCGGCAAAGAAGTCGGCCGTATCGTTATAGCCTTCTTCCACGATTTTAGTATACGTTGGAATTTTGTTTACAAAAGAAACTACTGTATTGCTTACCGCAGGGACTAGCATAAACAATATTGCGCATATAACGCTAATAAACAACAGAAAACTTGTAAACAAGCAAACCGGACGTTTTAGTTTAGTGGTAACTTTTTTGTTTTTTTGTCTGCGCCATATAAAATCCCAAAAGCGCTCAATAGGGCGCAAAATAAGGTTGATTATGTACGCCAAAACAAAACCTATAATTATTGGTAGCAATACGTTTACTACCGATTTGATAACAGAGAGTATGCTGCTAGGTTTTGCCACTACCGCATATACAAGCGCGATAATAATCGCTATCGCAAAAACGTATAGCAATAATTTTCGGTTTAAGGGCAAAGAAATTTTGATTTTGTCTTCGCTATTTGAAGTGTTTTTATCCTTCATTATTATTCCTTCTCTTCTTCCTCGGTCAAATCGTGCTTTTCTACCTTTATGGTAGCCGCGCGGTGAGAATCAACCTCGGTAACGGTAACTAATAAATTTTCAAAGGTAAAGCTATCGTTTATATCAGGTATATTACCGATTTGTTCGGCAACCCAACCGCCGACAGACACGCTATCAGACTCGGTTTTGATATCAAACTCTTCGCAAAAATCGTCAAGATTCATATTGCAATCGATAACAAAGTTGTTTTCGTCAAGCTCTTTAAACTCTTCAACAACAACGTCGTGCTCGTCCCAAATTTCGCCAACAAGCTGCTCGAGTATATCTTCCATTGTAACAATACCGAGTGTGCCGCCGTATTCGTCAACCACAACTGCAATATGTGATTTTTCTTTTTGAAGTTTTTTAAGCAAATCGTCAGCCATTTCAGACTGATGAACAAAAAGCACGGGAGAAATTATATCTTTGATCGGCTCGGTTGTAACACCGCTGCCAACGTAAAAGTCTTTTTGGTGGATTACACCAACAATGTTATCGATATTGTCCTCGTATACGGGTATACGTGAAAAGCGAGTTTCGGTAAATTTTTGTGCAATTTCCTTTTTTGCCGCGTCAATAGGCAACGCCTCTAGGTCAACACGGTGGGTAAGTATATCTTCTGCCTTAAGATCTGAAAATTCAATAGCATTTCTAAGAAGATCGCCCTCGTCGGTGTCGATATCGCCTTCTTGCTCGGCTTCTTCAACCATTAATAGCAATTCTTCTTGCGCCATATTTTCATCTTCTTCGTCCTCTTTAACGCGAACGATAAGGTCAACCAATTTTTTCCAGAGCGAGAAAATAAAATTAAGTGGCATCAAAATCCATATAAAACTACGAATAAGCGGTGCCGAGAACATTGCAAACTTTTCGGGAAAATCGTTAGCAAGACTCTTTGGTGTGATCTCACCAAAAATAAGAACTGCAACGGTAATAACAACAGTCGAAACCGTAGCACCCAACTCTTCGTCTTTAAGTTGTTGTGTAAAGACGATAGTGCCGAGTGATGCCAAAAGTATATTCACTATGTTATTACCAATAAGTATTGTAGAAATTAGTCTATCGTACTTTTCTGCGAGTCCTAATGCCAATTCTGCCTTTTTGTTGCCTTTTTCGGCCAGTGCACGAAGTCGTGTTTTATTTGCGCACGAAAAGGCCGTTTCGGTAGCCGAAAAATATGCCGAACCAATAAGGCAAATCGCCATTATTATAATATACGTTGTCATTTTTGATTTTACTCCTTAAATAATACCTTTTATAAATTTTCTATATTTTCGTAAGTTTTAACTCTTTTTAGACGCAAAAAGGCATACCTATACTAAACCATAGTATAAGTACGCCATTCATTATTACGTGTCAAATTATTAGTATCGCCGTTATCGTCGCTACTGTCGCTACTGTCCATTTAGACAATAACCCTCCCAAAAATATATTTTAATTAGCGAATCATATTATACCAAACACAGTATATTTAGTCAAGTACTATTTAAAGTATGCTCTCGGCGTCATATCTCCAAGGTATTGTGTACACGATACCACGTTCTTTTCCGTCCATCCAAGCGCGGTAGGTACGTTCAATATTCGACCACTCGTCAATTCGAGAAATATTGTGTGCGCGAAGGTCAGTGAAAAACTGATTAATCTTTTGAGCGTCATAATTGCCGCTTAAAACCTCGTTCCAGAAAATGTCGGCAAAACGGATCGAAAGCCTTGCTCGCTCGACGCGCATAAGACGAACTCCATCCCCTGCTACCGCGTTTTGCGCCTTGTCGAATAATTCGTTATATTTTGCAAGCAATTCATCAGACAAATAATCAGGGCGTTTGGTATCTTGTATATACATGTGATAATTCTCTTTTTCGACAAAATCACAAAGCATATTAAGATATTCGTCAAGATATTCTGCCGCAGCGCCATAGAAATATTCCATAAACTCTTTGCGATGAGCATCTATATCGCAATCGGGATTCCACAAGAGTTTAGAGATTAAATAGGTGCGAAGCTCGTTAAAATCAACGCCGCCGTAATAGGCGCAATTCGCCTCTTCAAAAACACCTTTTACGTTATATTTTGCCATTGTTTGTAGATTAGGTTTTAGCACTCGCCAATTTGGAAACGGCATTGGATAAAGCGGGAAGTTTGAGGTGTAATCCCATACGTAAAGTCGCTCACAAACGCGGCTCCAATCCATTAAATCCTCGATAAACAAAGTGGCTTTTCCGTCGGGGCGTTTTTGCGCACGAGAGCGGTCGTCACATTTGTCGAAAGGATGCGCAAAACAGGTACAACTAGCGCAAAGGCGCACGCAAACGTTGTGTCTAGTTTGCGTTTTCTTTGACGCAGGTCTAGTGTAGTGGTAGGCTAATATATCAAAAGTAACGTCGGGGAATTCGGGCTCTAGTATTTCGGCCACGCGGTTTACAAATTTTATAAGCGTGCCAACGGGAGATCCCTCTTCGGCATCGGATTTAAGGCAGTTTTCGCACTGGCAGCTATATGGATTGTCGTTTTGTGAAATTGAAAGAATTTTTCTATCGGGATTTTCTTTTAAAATCTTTCGCGCATTTTCAACCACAATATCTATAAGCTCGGGATTAGTTAGACAAAGCTGCCAATGGTCGTTTTCTACCGATTGACGACGCCCGTTATAAAAAGAAAAATATTCAGGGTGTGTGTCGCGATATTCTTTGTGTGGCACCAAAACGGCAAAACTGTGCGCGCCTAGAGCGTATCTTATGCTTCCGCCAAGCATCTCTGGTATATCGTTCCAGCGGCCGTTAATACGGCACATTGTAGCAAATTTTGAAAAACGTTTTATGCTGCTATAATCGGTGTCGCGAAATTCAAAGGTCGGTTTTTCTACTATATCGAGCTCATCGATTTTAAGCGTTGTAAGGGTTGGTATCTTTTCACAATCGGGTGTAAAGAAACGGCAACCCAACCTTTCTAAAAATTCATAACCGCCGTAAATTACGCCGCGTTTACCACCTGTTATATAAATACTGCCATCCTTGGTTTTGATAGAAAACTCGTCGGTTTTTAGACTAGCGTCTAATTTTACGTAGATGCCGTTTTGGTCATCGTTTATCTTAACCTCAAACGGCGCTATGGTAATTCGCGCTAAATAATAGCGTAGCTGTGTTGCAATAAACCACACCTGTGATTTATTGTTTTCAAAATCTTCTTCGGGTACGCAAATTGCGCCAAACGGCACTCTGTTTTCTGCCAAAACCATAAAAACACCTCGATTTTAAAGTATGCTTTCTTTTTGAAAACGATAAGGGCGATTTACGTACACGCCGCGGTCCCAACCTTTAACCCAGCCGTAATACGTGCCTTCAAGGTTGCACCATTCATCCATTCTTGATACGTCGTGCGCACGAAGGTCTACAAAAAACTTATTAACCTTTTCGTTATCAAAGCGTCCGCTTATAATTTCATTCCAATAAACGTCGGCAAATCGTATGGACAAACGTGCTTTTTGTACGCGAGCGAGAAGAATTCCGTCGCCCGCTACCGCGGCCTCGGCTTTGTCGAACAACTCATTATATTTTAACAACAATTCATCAGATAAATACTCAGGGCGCTTGGTTTCCTGAATATAAAGATGATAGTTTTCTTTTTCTACAAAATCGCACAACATATTTAGATACTCGTCTAAATATGGCGCCGCCGCGCCGTAGAAATATTCCATAAACTCCTTGCGGTGAGCATCTACGTCGCAGTATGGATTCCACATAAGTTTGCAAAGTAGGTAATTGCGCAATTCGTTAAAATCGGTACCGCCTTTTTCTGCGCGGTTAGCCTCTTCGAAAACGCCCTTAACGTTATGCTTTGTTAACGTTAGTAGGTTTGGTTGTAGTACGCGCCAGTTTGGAAACGGCATTAAATATAGCGGGAAGTTAGAAGTATAATCCCACACGTAAAGTCGCTCGCAAATCTTGCACCATTCTTTAAGGTCTTCGATAAATATTGTTGCTGTGCCGTCAGGACGTGGGGTTGCGTGACTGCGGTCGGTACATTCTTCAAACGAGTGGGCATAACAAGTGCGACTTGCACACAAACGCACACAAACGTTGTGGCGCACCTTTGTTAAATGTGACGCAGGTCTAGAGTAACTATATGCCAAAAGGTCGAACATAACGTCTGGAAACTCCGGCTCTAAAACCTCGGCAATCTTGTTTACAAAACGTATTATAGCGCCAACGGGCGAACCCTCTTCTTTGTCGATTTTTTGGCACTCTTCACACTGACAGTGCTTTACGTTATCGTTTTGAGATATTGATACTATCTTTTTATCGGGATTTTCTTTAAGTATCTTGCGTATATTATCTGCCGCAATATTAACGATATCAGGATTCGACAAACAAAGTTGCCACTCAACGTGACTACCGGCATCACGTTTACCGTCAATCAGTGCGTAATATTCCGGATGCTCGGCAAAATGCTCCTCAGGTGGCACTAAGATACCAAAGCTATGCGCAAAAAGAGCGTAAGAAACGTGTCCGCCAAAGCACTCGGGTATTTTGTTACTAGAACCATTTACACGACACATAGTAGCATATTTATAGGTAAGCTTAGTTGTGTTGTGATAGTCGGTTTCGCGATATTCAAATACCGGCTTTTCACGTTTGCTAACATCCGGCAATTCAAGATTTATAATGCTTGGAATTTTCTCGCACTCGGGTGTAAAAAAGCGACAACCCAAATTTTCGAGCAACTCGTAACCGCCGTAAATAACACCGCGCTTGCCACCCTTTATAAAAAGCTTATCGCCTTGTGTTTCGAGCGAAAACTCATCGTCGGCATAGGTTTTGTCAAGAGATATGTAAATACCGCTTTGGCCATTGTCTTTTTCTATTTCAAATGGCGCAGAGGTGATTCGCGCTAGATAATAGCGTAGTTGCCCCGCTATAAACCACACTTGTGACTCAATATTTTCAAAATCATTTTCCGACACGTGAATTGCGCCAAAAGGCACTCTGTTTTCTGCCAAAATCATAAAAACACCCCTATAATTTTATATTTCAATTATAATATGTTGTTTTTCGTTTGTAAACAGTAATTTTGCTTGAAAAAAGGAGTGTTTTATGCTACATTAAAAATGAAATAATTTGCCTGCGAGGTATGATATTATGAGTATTGAAAACCAAATCAAAAAACTAATGCAACAAATAAATGATTTTGAGGCATCTGCCGACAACAGTTTGCCACAAAACACCTTCTATCTAAACGAAAAAGACATTTTGTGTTGCGAGCGCGAAACGGGCGTTTCTCGTTTTCCTTATGATGCAAACGGTCTTGTTGTTTGGGCACGCAGCAGCGGTCACATTGACGCGTACGAGTCAACCTTTACCCTATTTCGCGAGCTTAATAACTTTGAAGATGCATCTATCGCGTTTATGGGCGGTTTAAAGCAAGAAAACGGCTACTACCCTGTTTCTCTTTTCGACTGTCAGCGTCAATTATTTGAGGCAGTTGATATCAAGCGTTACGTTGTTTATTCATTTAAATATGCGTACTACATTGCCGACACTCCAGACGTTACGTTTGCGGTACGTCTTCACGTAAGCGCTGACAAACATATTCACTTTGCGTTTACCGCTACAAACAAAACCAATAAGCCACAAAACATCTATATGATGTCTTGTTTTGACGCTTGGCTATTCTATCGCAACAACGGTGGCGTTTATGATATTATGAACCGCTTTGGCAAACTCTACGACAACGGAAACTTCCTACTTCGTTCTTATGGCGATAGCATGGTAGTTTCTCGCGCAGCGTTTGGCGGCGACTGTGACAAAGAATATCTAACCGCACAAAAAGATGACGTGCTCGGTCCTGTTGGTCGTCTTATGAGCAACTCACCAACACTAAAAACCGGCGTATTTAAAGAAAATATTGCCGCAAACTCGGTACACGTTCCTGTAAGCGCTGACTGCGCTCACTACACACTCGAAGCAAACGGCACAATCCGTCGTGAATATGAGCTTTTGTATTTCCACACTACCGAAGAAGCAGAAGCAAACATTGACTTTAAGCCGGACGTTGACAAAATCGACACCATTCTTGCGGCCGACGAAGAAGTGGCTCTTGCTAATTTTGCAACAATGCAAACTCACTTTAACAACTACGAGGGCGAGATTAATCCTCACGTTCTTAATAAATTTGTTCGCAATATTCAAAAGCAGATTTCTTTCTGCGCTTTGGGTAAGAACTATTTTGGTCCTATGATTGGTATTCGCGACGTTATGCAGCAGCTCGAATCATCCCTCATTTGGCAACCGGAAGACAGTCGCAGACAGTTTATTACCGCTATGAACTATATCTTGCACGACGGCAGACCACCACGTCAGTACTCGGTGCCAGATAACGCAAACGATTTGCCTGATCTTGACCTTAGAAAGTATATTGACCAGGGCGTATGGATTATTACAACCCTTCACACCTACCTTTCTTATACAAACGATTGGTCGATTCTAGACGAAAAATGCTCATACTACATAGTAAACGACAACAACACTCGCGTTATTGCAAAGAGCGAGGTTGTTGATACTGTACTCGACCACGTAATCAAGATTATGGACTTCTTGTGCAGTAACGTTGACGAGGTTACAGGTTGCTTGCACGTGCTATTCGGCGACTGGAACGACGCTCTTGACGGACTTGGTAAAACCGAGGACAAGTCAAAAGAGTTTGGCAACGGCGTTAGCGTAATGGCATCTCTACAGCTTTATCAAAACTGTGGCGAAATTTGCGAAATTCTCGCTCACGTTGGCGGCCATGACGATAAAATTGCCGAATACAAAGCTATGGCCGAAACACTCAAAAACGGTCTTAACAAAAACGCAATCGACCTAAACGATAACGGCGAGCGCCGCGTAGTTCACGGTTGGGGCGACAATATGTCTTATAAGATTGGTTCTTGGTGCGATCCTGACGGCGAGTCTCGTGTTAGCGGTACCGCAAACTCATTCTGGGCAAATAGCGGTATGATAAAGAACGACCCATCTATGAAGGAAAGCATTATGGCGTCATTTGCTCACCTTGAGTCAAAGTTTGGCGCAATGACATTTGACAAGCCATTTAGCTATGATATGCAAAAATACGTTGGCCGTATTGGTAGAATTACCGCAGGTACTTACGAAAATGCAGGCACCTACGTTCACGCTACAATGTTTACCGCGGCGGCTTTGTTCCTTATGGGCGAATCGAAAGAGGCTTGGCGTCAAATTGGTCTTGGTTGCGTGCTTACTCACAAAGATTGCTCAAAATCACCGTTTGCTATGCCTAACTCCTACTTTAGATGCGCCGAATATTGCATAGACGGTGAATCATTTGCCGATTGGTACACGGGTAGCGGTACAGTATTTATTAAAAACCTTATTAAATACGGCTTTGGTATATGCCCAACGCTTGACGGTCTTATGATTCAGACGGCAAAATATATGCCTACAACCGACGCCGCGTTAGATATCGTTGTTAAGGGCAAGAAGATTAAGTTTGTTTACAAAAACGATAGCAAGCCGGGTCGTAAATTCTTTGCTAACGGCAAAGAACTTTGTGGCGAATTTGATAGCCTTATGGATATCGAACGCGTATTTATTCCTACCGCTGATATTCGTGACGGTATGGTTATTGAGGTTATCGACTAATCTCTGCTTGACAAAAAGCTACAAAAATGCTATACTCTCAATATATTTTAAAAGCTATGATAAAGAAAAGTAACGGTATAAACGGTGCTTAGTGAGTGGCAGATAGTGTAAATGCCGCCATACGCATACCGCGAAGAACACTTTGGAGCTGCAAACCCAAAAGTCTTAACACTTAGTAGGGGCGCCGTGGGCGGCACGTTAAAGCCGATAACAGTATTGGCTGTGAGTGACTGTATTTATACAGTAATACGGGTGGCACCGCGAGTAGTATTTATGCGCTATTCGTCCCTGATTTTTCAGAGGATGAATAGCGCTTATTTTATTTTGTATTAAATTCCCTTGTAAGCCTCCCTTGCCTAAAGGGAGGGGGACCGCTTTAGCGGTGGAGGGATATTCATTTAAAGGAGATAATTTATGAAACACATCGACATTATCGAAATTTTAAAAGGTCAATACACCGACCAAAAGGTTACAGTTTGCGGTTGGGTACGTACCTCTCGCGACTCTAAAAATATGGCGTTTTTAGAGCTTAACGACGGTACTACACTAAAACACTTGCAAATTGTAATTGACAAAGCGGTTATGAGTGATATCTCCGAGTTTATGAAGCTTGGTACCTCACTTAAAGTAGAAGGCACAGTTGTAAAATCAGTTGTTGCCGAGGATTCTGTTGAAGTAAATGCCGAATCAATCACAGTGCTTGGCGTTTGCCCACCTGAATACCCGCTACAAAAGAAGCGTCACACTCTCGAATACTTGCGCACCATTCCTGCGCTTCGCGTTCGTACCAACACGTTTAACGCCGTACTTCGCGTGCGTTCGGTAATATCCGCTTGTATTCACGAGTTTTTCCAAGAGCGTTACTACACCTACGTTCACACCCCACTTATCACAGGCAGTGACTGTGAGGGCGCAGGCGAAATGTTTAAAGTAACTACCCTTCCGTTTAACCACGAATTTAAAACCGAGGAAGAATACGACGCGGCTGATTTCTTTGGCCGTCGCGCTGCTCTTTCTGTTTCAGGTCAGTTAGAAGGCGAGGTTGCCGCTATGGCGCTTGGTAAAATTTACACCTTTGGTCCTTCTTTCCGCGCAGAAAAGAGTAACACTCCTCGTCACGTTGCCGAGTTCTGGCACGTAGAACCAGAGGTTGCTTTTGCCGAGCTTCCTGATATTATTGAAATTGCAGAGGACCTTATCAAGCACATTATCAACACCGTTCTTACAAAGTGCCCTGAAGAACTCAAGTTCTTTAACGCGCATTTTGAAAAAGGACTTATTGAAAAGTTAGAAAACGTTGTTGCAAACGACTTTGCAGTTATGACCTATACCGAAGCTATCGAAGCGTTAAAGGCAAGCGGTAAAGAGTTCCAGTACCCTGTTGAATGGGGCGCAGACCTTATGACCGAGCACGAGCGCTACATTGCCGAAGAGGTTTGCAAGCGCCCTGTATTCCTTACCAATTATCCTAAGGAAATTAAGTCTTTCTATATGAAGCAAAACGCTGACGGCAAAACCGTTGCCGCTACCGACTTGCTCGTTCCTACCGTTGGTGAAATCATTGGTTGTAGTGAACGTGAGGCCGACCTTGACAAACTACTCGAGGCTATGACCATTCGCGGTATGAATATTGACGATTACACCGACTATATTTCACTACGCAAATTTGGTTCTGTTCCTCACTCGGGCTTTGGTCTTGGACTTGAAAGAATTATTATGTACGTTACAGGTGTTCAAAACATTCGTGACGTAATTCTCTACCCACGTACCGTTGGTACTATCTCTTAATTGGACGTGATTTTATGTATAAATCAAAACTAAACGTACTCGAAACGCAGGGCATTATTCGTTCGCTCCGCCACAAGTTTGAAGAACATCTTTGCGATGCGCTAAATCTTCGACGTGTTTCTGCGCCGCTTTTTGTAAAACGCGGTAGCGGTCTTAACGACGATTTAAGCGGTGTTGAGCGTCCTGTTTCGTTCGATATTTTGCAGTCTGGCGAGATTGTCGAGGTTGTTCACTCTCTCGCTAAGTGGAAACGTATGGCGCTTGGCAAATACGGTTTTTCTATGCACACCGGTCTTTATACCGATATGAACGCTATTCGTCGCGATGAAACGTGCGATAGCATTCACTCGCTATACGTTGACCAATGGGACTGGGAAAAGGTTATTTGCGAGTCTGACCGCACGGTAGATTTCTTGATAGATACAGTAAAGCGTATCTACGCGGCAATTCTTTTGACCGCCGATTTTGTAGAGCGCAGATATCCCGAACTTGATAACTATCTACCACGCGATATTAAGTTTATCACCTCACAAGAGCTTTTAGACAAATACCCTACCCTTACTGCCAAAGAGCGTGAAAATACCATTGCCAAAGAATATGGCGCGGTATTTTTAATGCAAATCGGCGGTCGCCTTTCAAACGGCGAAAAGCACGATGGCAGAGCACCCGACTATGACGACTGGGCGCTAAACGGCGACCTACTTGTTTATAACCGAGTATTAGATTCAGCACTTGAACTTTCAAGTATGGGTATTCGCGTTGATAAGGAAACACTTTTAAAGCAACTTACTGCCGAAAACAAGCTCGATCGATTGGAACTTCCCTTCCACAAATCACTTGTTAACGATAAACTACCTCTCACCATAGGCGGCGGTATCGGTCAATCAAGACTATGTATGCAAATTCTTCAAAAAGCGCACATCGGCGAGGTTCACGCGTCGGTTTGGCCCGAAACCGAGCTTAAAAAGTGCGAAGAGCTTGGAATTGAATTATTATAATGTAAAGCCCCCGCTTTAAAGCGGGGGCTTTACTCTTGACATAATATACATATATATGATATTATTAAGGTTGTAAGGGGGTCTGTTTATGAAAAGAATTTTAGCATTAATGTTGGCTCTTATTATGTTGTTTGGTTTTACAGGTTGCGCCGAAGAATCGGGCGACGAAGCGACTAAATCTATCATTACAAAAACCATCACTGCATCAAACGGCGATAAAATTAAAATCAAACTAACCGACGGCGACAGCCCAAGCGTTTTAGTAACTGTCAACGACAAAGAAATTTGTTCGTTTGATAATTTTGCAAAGTATAAAGACGCATACGATTTTGACAAGGATTTCACTCTAAACGCTACCAAAGAATATTCTGATACCCAAATTCTATGGGCGTATAAATTTGACTGGGGTGTAATATATTCCACCAAATATACTTTGACCGGCGAAGAAACTGAAGCCACTATTACTTACGCCGCTTTAAAACACGATTATGACAAAAGTTATTTCAACAAGATAAATTTTGAAGATGTTGCCCAAAAATGGGATTTGGTAGATTTTGAAATCATACCGGAAACAGGTAAAAAAATCTTTTGGGAAAATTATCCTGCCGCACAAGCCGTTTTTGAGTATATATATAAAACCGAAAATTACACAATTAAAGAAATCGACGACCTTGAAAAAGCTGGATATAGTTTTAGTGAAAAAAAGTATTACTATATGCACGATCTAGAATTCAGTAGTGGCGCAGGACTTAATGACTGGCAAAAGATATATGAAATATCCGTTGACGGCAAACCTTTTGCGCTTATGTTTTGCCAATCATATTCATGGCACTACATATTACAAGAACTTGACTGGAAAGGCCCATGTCCTGTATCTTGGAAACGCACCGAAAACGGCATGGAATATGAAGCCACCACAAGAAACGGCGACAAATTAACCGATATATCGTAACTTAAAATTTAGAGCCTCTGCTTTAAGCAGAGGCTTTTTTATGACAATATCTCTTTCGACTTTTCCTCGGCAAAGAGTGTAAGCGCGTTAAAATCCATTGCATCTATATAATGTTTTTCCAGCTCGTCGTGAACTCGCTTTGCTTTTTCAAGTGTTTCTATAGCGCCAAGCAGCAATTCTCTTGCAACGCGTCGGTTAAAGGTAAGTCGAGTGCGGCAGTCACGTAAAATATTTATATCATAAAATCTACGAGCGTGTATTCGGCGCTGATGGGTAGCAAAATTTATATACTCATACTCTCGAACAAACGCTAACGACAACGCAGGAATTAGTATGTGGTCGGTAATTACACTTGCTAAAAACGGATTTTTAAGCGTTATTATTTCGTACCCACGCTCCAAGGCGATTTCTCTAATACTTTCCATAATCACGTTTGCCGCAACGCCATATTTATCATCGATTACAATTATATTTTGGTAAAATTCTTCTACCGTTTTCTTAAAGGCAACTACACCCTTTGGTGTTACTCCGCCTATAAATCGCACCCATTCTTTTGGCGATGATTTGGTTTGTTTTGGTATTAAATTTTCGGCAAGTCGCACTCCATAGCGCTCGGCTTTTTTAACGTTTGTAAAACGTGTGCCAAGATTATAGTTATCTAGCATTAACTCCCCCGCTGCCGATATATAAGCAGCGGCGGTTTTGTGAAGTTTTTTGTTTTGATTTGTAACGATTATTATTTCTTTGACCTTTTCGCGCAATTTATCGCCACGCCAAAACTCGCCTAGGTTTATGATTTCTTCGCAAACACCGGGTAGTTTTGGCTCTACCACGTGAGGAGCTGTGCCATCTAGTATAATTATCTTTTTCTCTTTTATAATAACCCCGTCAAGACTATCGGGGTCAGACGAGCACGGACAAAGTTCTACGTTATAACCCTTATCAACCGCGTTTATAACAACATATTTCATAAATGATGATTTACCGGTCCCCGGGCCACCTTTTATTATATAGGCGCGCCAGCCGTCGATAAAATCATAATTATCAGCAAAGTGCGACACAAAACCCCCACTAGAATTTGATGCCAAAAAATATTTTGAAAAGACGTTTTCCATAGCCAAAACCCACCCAAAACTTTTAAATTTTTTCTTTTATATACTATTCCCTATTTAAAAGTTTTGACACACGATAAGTTTTGTGTTAAAATACCTCTTGCGAGTTAGTTACGCGGTTGCGCATACCTAGTATGTGAGGAAAGTCCGAGCCCCACAGGGCAGAATAACAGCTAACGGCTGCCGAGGGTGACCTTAGGGATAGTGCAACAGAGATATACCGCCGCTTATGCGGTAAGGGTGGAAAGGCGAGGTAAGAGCTCACCTACCGTGTGGAGACACATTGGTACTGTAAACCCTATTTGGAGCAACGCTGACTGTAGCTATACGTTGGCCCGACGTGCTACGAAAAGCGGCTTGAGCGCACAGGCGACTGTGCGTCGAGATAGATGACCGCGCACGACAGAACTCGGCTTATAGATTAACTCGCGCAAAAAAAGCACTTCGTTTGAAGTGCTTTTTTATTTTATTCTGCTTTTTTCTTTTTTACAAATATTCCGACAAAACCTATTACAAAGAGAATTGCGCTTATCCACTGCGAGGTAGAAAGACCTAGATAAATTCCTCTGTAAACGTCACCACGGAAAAATTCAAATACAAATCTGCCAACGGGGTAGGTTAGCATATAAACGTAAATCATTTTGCCGCTAAATTTTTTCTTTTTGTATAGGTAAAATAGCGCGACAAACAACGCAAGGTTAAATGCGCACTCGACAAGCGATATTGGAAAGCGTCTTACGCCGCAAAGACCGGGAACAAGATTGTTGTTTGTTGCGATAAAGCCAAAATCGCTTTCTACACCATAGCAGCAACCGCCAAGAAAACAACCCACCCTGCCAAACGCGTGAAACAGTGGTACGCATACTGCGTATATGTCGATAAAACCGTCTTTTATAAGGGTTTTTTTGGTCTTGCCATATAGTTTTAGGGTTATAACCGAGCCGATAAATCCGCCGTAAAAAACGTTGCCACCAAATATTTGCTTTAGGTGACGCCACTCGAACTTGCCCGCTTTAATAAGGGCTATAGCCTCGTCGATATTTGTTATTGCATATAGCAAGTGTCCGCCTATCAATAGACCTGCAAGCAAAATCAAAAAACTTAGTAACGTATGTTCAAATTGCATATCTATCTTTTTGGCAAGCATAACGCAAACAAACATTGTAACAACAAAGCCCACTATTGCGCACAACGCGTAGGTGCCAATTGTTTTACCAAATATTTCAAAATACGGGAACATAAAGCATTTTCTCCATAAAAACAAAAATCGCCAATCTGCCTCTGGGAGTAGATTGGCGAAAATTGTAATAACTATAAATTAATAGTAGTAGTTGAATGCATCTTCAACTGCGCTCTCTACTGCGCTAACGCAAATAAGAGCAGCGATTACAACAACAGCGATGATAGCTGTAGCGATGATTGAGCATACAAGACCTGCTGTAGCCATACCTGTTGGAGCGCCAGCTGCCTTAGCCTTGCCACGACCCATAGCTGACAATACGATACCTATGATACCGCAGATAAGACCTACCCAACCGTTAATTAGCAAGCCAATTACGAGTGCGCAGATACCTAGTACGAGACCAGCAACGCATAAACCTTTACCATTGTATTGCATAAATACACCCCCGAAAAAAATTTACAATTTGTACATAAAGTACAATATTATAATAGCACTTTAGTCTAGTGATGTCAAGGGAAAATTAGTAAATACTACACGTTTTTTGCAATAAAATTTCGTTTTTTATTGCAAACTGCATAAATGCCGCATATTATGCAAAAAACAAAAAGATATCGGCAAAACCGATACCTTTTAGCCTTTAGAGTATTTTATTTATCACCATAATATATAGCGTCAATAGCGCCCTTAAATGATGATGCTTTTTCACTTTCGTGAATTAAATACAACACTAACATAACAATGCCGGTCACCACGCCTATTGCCGATGCGATAAGACCTATGGTAGCAAGCAAAGTTGGTGCTTCTTCTGCTTTGGCTTTCTTTTTAGCAACTATTGATAATACTACACCAGCTACGCCGAACACCATACATAATATAATATACTCAAACAAGCCCAACGCTATCGAGCAGCCGCCTAAAGCAATGCCGACTATAGATAAAATTTTAGTATTTTTAGTCATAAATATACCCTCGTGTTTTAACTTTTTATAGCACCACAATACCATAATACCGTTGTGTTGTCAAGTAAAATAAAACGCTCGAGGAGTATTTTGCGCCACGTTATTTGCGCTTTTGTTTTTTTGATAGTCCCTGCCCAATTTTTGGAAAATCGGTGTCGCTGTCTGCCGTAGGTTGAACGTTGTACGTTCCGTATTTATTTAGCAGTTCAAAACTTGTTTTAGGTCTACCCGGAATATAATCTTTTTTTGTTATTCTTTTTTCGTTTTTCATAATATCACCATTTATATTCTTAACAAAAAATTTACTGCTATTCCCTTTGACATATATAAACATATATGATATAATATATGTTACGAAAATATCCCTTGGAGGAGTTAAAATGCTAGACATTAAATTCATTTGTGAAAATCCAGAACTTGTTAAAGAAAACATTAAACACAAGTTTAAGGATAATAAATTACCACTTGTTGACGAGGTTATCGCTCTTTATAACGAGAAAAAGGACGTTAACAACCGCGCTAACGAGCTTCGCGCAAACCGCAACAAGATAAGCAAACAAATTGGTATGCTTATGGCTCAGGGCAAACGCGATGAGGCAGAAGAAACCAAAAAACTCGTTACCCAACAGGCTGAGGAACTAAAAGCTCTTGAAGAAAAAGAGGCAGAGCTTGAAGTTACCGTTCGCGAAATAGTTATGAAGATTCCTAACATTGTGGATAGTAGCGTGCCTGTGGGTAAAGACGATAGCGAAAACGTAGAGGTTAAGCAATACGGTGAAAAAACAGTGGTTGACTTTGAGGTTCCATACCACACCGACATTATGGCTCTATTTGACGGCATTGATAAAGAGGCCGCAGGTCGAGTAGCGGGCGAAGGTTTTTACTACCTTATGGGCGACATTGCTCGTCTTCACTCTGCAGTTACCGCTTATGCGCGCGACTTTATGATAGACAAGGGCTTTACTTACTGCATTCCACCATTTATGATTCGTAGCCACGTTGTATCAGGCGTTATGAGTTTTGAAGAAATGGATGCAATGATGTACAAAATAGAGGGCGAGGATCTTTATCTTATCGGCACTTCAGAACACTCTATGATCGGTAAGTTTATCGACACCATCACCCCTGAAGAAAAATTGCCACTTACCCTTACAAGCTATTCACCATGTTTCCGTAAAGAAAAGGGTGCTCACGGTATTGAAGAACGCGGTATCTACCGTATTCACCAGTTCGAAAAGCAAGAAATGATCGTTGTTTGTCGCCCAGAAGAAAGCATGGAATGGTTTAACAAAATGTGGAGCTATTCTGTTGAGCTTTTCCGCAGTATGGATATTCCTGTTCGTACACTTGAGTGCTGCACAGGCGACCTTGCTGACCTTAAGGTTAAGTCTTATGACGTAGAAGCTTGGAGTCCAAAGCAACAAAAATATTTTGAGGTTTGCTCTTGTTCAAATCTTGGTGACGCACAGGCTCGTCGTCTTGGTATTCGCGTTAAGGGCGAGGATGGTAAGAAATATCTTGCACACACCCTCAACAACACCGTTGTTGCACCACCACGTATGCTTATTGCTTTCCTTGAAAACAATCTTACGTTTGATGGTGAATATTACACAATTAAAATTCCAGAGGCTCTTCGTCCATACATGGGCGGCAAGACCGAAATAAAGGCACTAAACAAATATAATGCATAATTAGTGAGGTAACAAAAATGGAAGAATATACCCCAAAAAATCCTGACACAGAAAATGAGTTTACCATCGATCAAGAAGATGCTATTCAAGAAGTAATTGTTGAAGGACCAAAACACGCAAAGAAATCAAACAAGCTTATCTACTATATAATTATGGCGGTTTGTCTTGTTGTTATGGTAGGCGCGATAGTTTATCTTTGTTGGCCTAGTCTTTTTGATAGCGGTAAGCCAGCAAGCCAAAACGAAGGTTTTAAAACCCCATCGACACCTACCGAAACAGTAGAAACAGAACTGCCGATAAATCCTATCGACTTTAAAAAGTTGCAAGAGCAATATCCTGACGCTTGTGCTTGGATTCAAGTAGATGGTATTCCTGAAATTGACTACCCTATCTTTATGAGTCAACCCGAAGTTGACGACAACTTCTATCTCGACCACAACCGTGACGGTGAATCAGACAGATATGGCGAAATTTATATTCAAAAGCTTAACTACAAAAACTTTAGCGATCCAAACACGTTGATCTATGGCCACAATATGAGCAATGGCGATATGTTTGGTACACTTTATGATGGCTCTGGCAAACAATTTGACAACCAAGAATTTTTTGACGCGCATCGTAAAATTTATATTTACACACCTGGTCATATCCTAGAGTACGAAATCATTTCGGCATTTGTTTATGATAATAGACATATCTTGAATTCATTTAACTTTGATATCGAGCAGGAACGCGAGCAATTCTTTAACGAATGTACAAATCCAACAGCAATTACAAAGAAGGTTGTTGAAGGCGCAGAACTAAATTACATGACAGATAAAATCATCACTCTTAGTACCTGTACCGGCAACGATGCTACAAGATATCTTGTAGTTGGTAAGCTAATTAGCGACACCGAAACACAGTAATAACAAAAACTCCAATCCAAAAGGATTGGAGTTTTATTTTTTTAGCCAAGCATTATTTTCTTGTATGCGTCAATATGTTTTTGTTGAACACCTGCATCAAGCAAGAACGCCTCTATCGCTGTTGATAGTTTACCATCGGTACAGTATTTACTTTCCATAAACGTTTTATTAAGCACTCCCCAACGACCATCAACCTCTGAATTAGAAATGTTGTTTTGAATTAAATCGTTAGGTCCAAACGTACCGCCATAACCATTACCGCGCCATCTTCTATCGTGTGTAAACGCATAAGAAGTTATCTCATAATCGCGAGTCAAATCTTCATAGTTAACACCGAGCAAACCATTCATAATATATGCAATAGTACCTGTACGGTCGTTACCAAAATTGCAATGCAAGTAAATAGGATAATAGCTTTCATCTGCTAACATAGCAAATATTTGTGGGTAATTAGCTCTTACTTCTTCACTAGGGGTTCCGTCGCCTCTAAAAATAGCGTCATACGAAGCGCCTGTGTTTATAAAGTAATAATCAAGACCGGTATTTTCACCAGGACCATGAGAATCCCAGCTAGCAGTAGAGCGAATGTCTATATCGGTCTTTATGCCAAGCTTTTTGAGAGTTGCAATACCTTTATCGGTTATATCGTCAAAACGAGAGCCACGATAAATCTTGCCGTATTTTATTGTTTTGCCACTCTCGGTTGTCCAACCGCCCATATCTCTAACGTTTGGTACGCCGTCTATTTCTATCCAGCGAACAGGTTGGTTAACAATTTTTATTTTACCGCCACCGCGCGGACTTTCTTTTGATGCGCCGTAAACCTTCCAATAATATGTTTTACCAGGTACACACGTTACTGCAACCTGACCGCCCACTAGCTCGTCGCCGTCATAAGTACCGGTTATAGTCACGATTTCTGCGTTAGAGAAGTCTTGTTTTTCTGATAAATGCAAAGTGTATTTTACACTACCGTCGGGTTTCCATCTTACGGGCAAAACTTGATAGTCTAGTTTCATCGTATCGTACTGACTTAAAAATTCGTATTGTTGTCTTGGTGTCGATGCGTCAAGATAACCTCTAATTACGTCGTCACAAATATCTATTTCAACAGTCTTGTTATAGTCGATTACAATTTTTTCTTCCGTAACGGTTGGTTTTGTTTCGGAACTGGTATCGACAACCGAAGATTGTTCGTTTGAATTTGTTTCCTCGCTTGAAACAACCGAGTTTGTCGAGGATGATGAGCTATTTTCGTCTTCTACTCTTATTTCCTCATAGATAACCTCTTGGTCGCTTGTAGTAGAATTTGTATCGCCACTACAACCGCACAACGAAAGCAACATGCTAAGCGCTAATGTTGCTGATAAAATCTTTTTCATATAATCCCTCTATTTTAACAAAGCACCTGCTACAAAATAGCAGGTGCTTTAATTTGTAATTAGATATTACTTTTTAATTTTGCGTGTCATTGCAACCGCTGCGCCGCCTGCAAGAACTGCAAGAGCAAGAACAGATGCTACGCTGTCGCCTGTAGCAGGGCTCTTGTCGCTAGTATCAACGTTGCCCTGAATTTGATTTTGATATTCAGGTGGCAATACCTTTGGAATTACAAGAGATGCGCTTGTTGCCTTATTCTTACCTTCAGCATCGGTGTAGATTTCTTTGCACTCGGTACAAGCATAGTGAGCCTTTGTACCTTCTAGCTTATCGGTAGCAGGAACTTCGTCATACTTAACGATCTTGTGACCTGCAGGAGTAACCTTGTATTGCTTGTCACCACAGTTGGTGCACTTGAGTTCTTCCTCACGGTCAACTGTACAGCTACCAACAACGTGAACTATACCAGATGGCTGATAGTTGTGTTCTGGACATTCCCAACCACAATCAACGCAAACGCCGTCATCATACTTGTGTTTCTTGATACGACCTTCGTCAGCATACTTTTCGCTTTCAACTGCGAGGAGCTTACCATCGCAAGTGTAGCAAATCCAGTAGTGACCATCGTTACCTTGTTGTACTACAAGGATTGAACCATCTTCGCGGTTAAGAGCATTATGAGGAGCAATAGGAGTTACGAGAGTTGTCTCTGGATCAAGAATGTTTGTGCTCATTGGAGCCCATTTTGCAGCTTCTTCAGAATCAGCGGTGAAGTTACCGTTACATTCTGAACAGTGCCAGTAACCTTGACGACCTTCTTTTTCACAGTCAGCAAGGATTTCTTCTACCCAAGTAAGTACGTGACCGTAAGCTTCGCCTACGTATTCAACGCTACCCCATGTACAGTAGTGACATTCAGTGTAGTAACCATCTTTAGTTACACAGTCACCTGTTCTAAATTCGCCAACGGTTTGTGAACCGTGTGTACACTGCCATTCACAATCGATACACTTGTATGTATCATCCCAGTTATGCTCTACTTCGCCGCCATAAGACTTGAGTCCGCAAGTTTCGCAAGCATAGTAGTGAGATGTGTTTGTTTTGGTAAGAGTGATCGCACCGTGGAATGAACGGAATGTTGGACCCTGTTCAGCCATGAACCAATCGTTTTCCCAGTCAAAAGCTTTCATAGCAGCTTGACCTTCTGGACCGAAAGGATTTTCAACAAGTGTTACTGCAGGTACGGTTGATTTAATGTTGGTATATATATTTGATGTATAAGTGATATCATCTTTGTTGTGCTGTAATTGGCTAACCAATGTGCCGATAGAAACAGCATCGTGAAGTTCGCCATAGAAACCTGCACCAGAAAGTGTGTTTTGAGCAAACAAACGGTTAAAGTCTTTTGATGTATCTACTGAATATGTGGTGTTAGAAGCACTACCATATACACGGTATTCAGTCTTGTTACCATATACAGAAAGGCCGGTAACCTTCATTGGGTCGTTAGCCATAGCACCGCCGATGACACCCATTTCAGAAATGCCCCAAGCAGCGTTAGCAATTGTGCCGTCCTTAGTAATAAGGTCTTGACCTACAAGGAAGTTGTTAGCAACTTCACAGTTGTAAAGTTCGCTCCAACCATCAACGTAAGCGCCGCCCTTGTTCCACCAAGCGGTAGAAGAAATTACACCTACACGACGATAACCCTTAACGTAAGAGTTCTTAACAGCGAAATTTTTAAGAGTTGTTGCCTTTTCAGCAGCGCCTTGGTTAGCAACGCCTACGCCGTTACCATCAAGAAGTGGGAAAAGACCACATTGCTCACTCCTAACAGCTGCACCGTCAGAGTACATACCATAAATAGTAACGCCGTTACCATCAAAGTGACCTGCGAACACGCTGGCTGAACCGTTTTTAAGCCAGTTCATAAGTTTACTCTGATCTGCGCCTTCAAACAATGCTTTTGTTTGGTCTGCTGATGTAATATTCATAAACGCACTGTCGCCACCAAGAGCGGTAACGAGAGATTGTGGTTGAAGAATAAATGCCTTGATAGCAGGATCAACTACGTAATACTTATCCTCTGTTGCAGCGTTTGCTGAGTTACAAACGTAGTTAAGCTCTGCAGCGTTGGTAATAATATATGGGTTGTCTTGTGTACCGGCACCAGCAAGTGATGTGTCCTTTGCACCATCCCAATATTCGATTCTTGTGCCTGCGCAAAGAGCCTCGGTAGAGTCAGCGCTTGCAACAATGCTGCCTGCAAACAATGATACTGCAAGAATAGCAAGAGCCATTACAACTGCAAATATTTGCTTGCTGTTTTTAAACATTTTTGTCATTTAAAAACCAATCCTTTCCCTATAGGGTTTCCCCTTTTTTTAAGTCAACGTGAGAAATTATCTGTTAAATGAAGATAGCAACCCACATTTACATTATGTACACATACATTGTAATATAAAATAGACAAAATTTCAATAGTTTTTTTAATAATTTTATGATTTTTTATTATAAATTTTAACTAAATTTCAAAAAACACTACATAATGTGGATGGCTTTTTTTACCACACAACAAAACGAAAAAAAGACACCTTTCTGTTGAAAGGTGTCTTTGATTTAATTGCTTTAATAGACACATCATCCCGAAATTTCAAGCGCAGAATGCGACAAGTATTATTCGGCTGGGTCGATAGTTAAGAACATTGCTATCGTTTATGCGAAAATGTGACTACTAAAATATGAGAATTAGATTAACTCGATAATTGCCATTTCAGCAGCGTCGCCACGACGTGGGCCTGTCTTTGTAATACGGCAGTAACCACCGTTTACGTCTGCATACTTAGGAGCGATTTCGTTGTAAAGCTTTGCAACTACGTCTTCCTTAGTAATGAATGCCATTGCCTGACGTTTGCTGTGTAATGTATTTGTCTTAGCGAGTGTAATATACTTCTCTGCCATCGAACGAACCTCTTTAGCGCGAGTAACGGTTGTTTCGATCTTTCCGTTTTCGAGAAGGAAAGTAACCATTGCGCGAAGCATTGCGGTTCTGTGATCGCTTGTTCTTCCGAGTTTACGAGTACCTGGCATTGATATTCACTCCTTTATTCGTCGTCTTTCTTGAGAGCGAAGCCGAATGAAGCCAATTTTGCAATTACTTCTTCAAGTGACTTGCGTCCCAAGTTTCTAACCTTCATCATGTCCATTTCAGACTTGTTGATGAGGTCTTCAACAGTATTAATACCTGCACGCTTAAGGCAGTTAAAGCTACGTACTGAAAGGTCGAGCTCATCAATAGTGAGGTCAAGAACCTTTTCTTTAGCAGTGTCTTTTGTTTCTGCCATAATGCTCTGGGTTTCGCTTATGCCCTCTGCAAGATTTAGGAACAATTCAAAGTGTTCGATAAGGATTTTAGCAGACATAGATACTGCTTCATCAGCCTTGATAGAACCATCGGTCCAAACTTCGAGAGTAAGCTTGTTTTTGTCAACAACGTTACCTACGCGGGTGTTGTCAACGTTAAAGTTTGCCTTCAAAACCGGAGTGTAGATAGAATCAATCGGAATAACACCGATTATATTCTGTGCCGGCTTATTCTGCTCTGCAGATACATAACCTCTGCCCTTGTCGAGAGTCATCTCGATGTTGAGTTTTGCACCTTCGTCAAGAGTTGCGATATACATATCTGGATTAAGAATTTCTACCTCAAAATCAGCCTTGATGTCCGCTGCAGTAACTACGCATGGACCTTCTGCTTCGATATAAATTTTCTTAGCAGCATCAGATGTAAGTTTTGCGATAAGACCCTTAAGGTTAAGAACTATCTCGGTTACATCTTCTTTTACGCCAGGAATAGTAGAAAATTCGTGAACAACACCATCGATCTTAACGTTGGTGATAGCAGCGCCTGGCAAAGTTGAAAGAAGAACTCTTCTAAGGCTGTTGCCAAGGGTGATTGCGTAACCACGTTCGAGTGGTTCCATTACGAATTTACCGTACTTTCCGTCTGCTGAAAGTTCGAGAGTTTCAATTCTGGGCTTTTCAATCTCTATCATTTAAAAGCTCCGTTTCTCCGCATTGTATAGATTTTAAGATATTGTGTCCCAATGCGGTGGACAAAAGACAAGATAATAATATAGTTATTGTTATTATCTTGAGTAGAATTCAACGATAAGCTGTTCTTCAACTGGAGCGTCGATTTGCTCACGAGTTGGGAGTGCGATAACCTTTGCTGTGAGCTTTTCGCGGTCAACGCTAATCCACTCAGCAACAGGACGTGCACTGTTAGCTTCTACAACAGCCTTGATCTTATCGCTTGACTTAGCCTTTTCGCAGATAGCGATTTCGTCACCTGCTTTGAGAAGGTATGAAGCGATATCAACGCGGTTGCCGTTAACTTCAAAATGACCGTGGCCTACAAGCTGACGTGCTTCTGCTCTTGAAGAAGCAAAGCCTACTCTGTAAACTACGTTGTCAAGACGGCTCTCAAGAATCTTCAAAAGGTTGTCACCAGTAACGCCTGGTTTTCTTTCAGCAACTTCGAAGTAGTGGCGGAATTGGCCTTCTTGAACGCCATAAAAACGTCTTGCGGTCTGCTTAGCACGAAGCTGCAAACCATATTCGGATGACTTCTTTCTACCTTGTCCGTGCTGGCCAGGAGCATAGCTGCGGCTAGCAATAGAACACTTTTCAGAATAGCAGCGTTCGCCCTTGAGGAACAACTTTTGTCCTTCGCGGCGGCAAAGTCTGCAAACTGCACCGGTATATCTTGCCATCTTTTACACCTCCAAATTATTCTGCAACATATATTGTTGCATTAGGTTGTTTATAATTATTATACGCGTCTTCTCTTGGGAGGACGGCAGCCGTTGTGTGGAATTGGGGTTACGTCTTTAATCATAGAAACCTCAAGACCTACTGACTGCAATGCGCGGATAGCAGCTTCACGACCTGCACCCGGTCCTTTAACATAAACTTCAACAGTCTTAAGACCGTGTTCCATAGCAGCCTTAGCAGCCTTTTCAGCAGCGCTTTGTGCTGCGAAAGGAGTAGACTTCTTAGAGCCACGGAAACCGAGTTCACCAGCAGATGCCCATGAAAGAGCGTTACCCTGTGTATCGGTAATTGTAACTATTGTGTTGTTGAAGGTTGACTGGATATGGGCTGCACCACGTTCAATGTTTTTCTTTTCGCGACGACGACGTGTTGTCGCTTTCTTAGCAGTAGCCATTAAAGTTTACCTCCTACTTATTTCTTCTTGTTTGCTACGGTTCTCTTCGGACCCTTGCGTGTACGAGCGTTAGTCTTTGAACGCTGACCTCTTACAGGCAAGTTTTTACGGTGACGAAGACCGCGGTAGCTACCAATTTCAATAAGTCTCTTAATATCCAATGCAACTGTACGACGACGGTCACCTTCTACTTCAAGGTTCTGGTCAATGTACTCACGCAATTTGGAAATATCTTCTTCTGTAAGATCCTTAACACGTACATCAGGATCGATACCTGTGTCTTCAAGGATCTTTTTAGATGTTGTAAGACCAATACCGTAAATATAAGTAAGTCCTATTTCAACTCGCTTATTATTAGGAAGGTCAACACCAGCAATACGTGCCATTTATCAAAGCACCTCCATATTTGTTGTTGCGACAGTCGGGGAATTAACCCTGACGCTGCTTGTGCTTAGGGTTCTCACAGATAACCATGATTCTGCCCTTGCGCTTAATGATTTTGCATTTTTCGCAAATCTTTTTTACAGAAGGTCTGACTTTCATTTGGATTTTACCTCCTTAAAATTTAGGGTACGATTTAAAATCATACTATTGTCTGTCTTATTTAGAACGCCAAGTAATGCGTCCTTTTGACAGGTCGTACGGTGACATCTCAACTGTTACCTTGTCACCTGGAAGGATGCGTATGAAGTTCATACGAAGCTTACCAGAAATGTGAGCAAGAATTTGATGTCCACCTTGGATTTCTACCTTGAACATTGCGTTAGGCATTGCTTCAACAACGGTGCCTTCAAGTTCAATCATATCTGATTTTGACATTACGTTTCCTCCTCATTTGTGCTGCTTATTGCCTTTAAGGCTTTGCGTAGAGCACGATTGGTTTCAAGCTGCTGTGCTGTAAGATAAGTGTTGGTGAGCTTTAGATGCTTCGGGTTTTTGCGCTTTGGGCGCTCGACCGGCCGCTCTTTTCCATCACACACTAACAGATAGTTTTCGGTCTCTTTAACTATTACCATCACTTTGGTCTTATCTCGGCCCGCATTTGATAGTACTACCTTACCTACCATAACGCACCTCAGGGTTTAGTCATAATCTGTGGTCCGTCTGGGGTAATTACTATAGTATGTTCAAAATGGGCTGATAAAGAACCGTCTTTTGTAAGCACTGTCCAGCCGTCAGGCATAACCTTTACGTCGTAGTGGCCCATATTTATCATAGGCTCGATCGCAAGTGTCATACCAGGCATAAGACGAATACCTCGTCCTTGAGTGCCAAAATTAGGTACTTCGGGGGCTTCATGTAGTTTTGTACCGATGCCGTGACCGACAAACTGACGTACTACCGAATATCCCCTGCTTTCGACATACTGCTGCACTGCAGCGCCGATATCACCTAATCTGCCACCAGACACCGCCGCCGCTATGCCTTCGTAAAGGCTTTCGCGTGTGGTATCTATCAGCCGCTTTGCTTCTTCGGATATATCTCCGCAAGCAAATGTGGCAGCATTATCACCGTGATATCCTTCAAAACATGCGCCAAGGTCAATCGAAACGATATCGCCCGCTTGAATAACGCGTTTTTTTGAAGGTATGCCGTGAATTACCTCGTTGTTGATTGATATACATGCGGTTGCAGGATAGCCGTTGTAATTTTTGAAGTTTGGCTTAGCGCCTTGACTTAAAATGTACTTTTCGGCTATTTTGTCAAGCTCGGCTGTTGTTACACCCGGCTCTACCGCACTGCCTGCTAATTTTAATGCGGCGGCCGATATTCTGCAAGCTTCTCGCATTACTTTAAGCTCGCGGCCGGTTTTAAGGACTATCATAGCTTATATCTCCGACAATGTGGCGAGAACCAATTTGCTTGTGTCCTCAACTTCTGACTGACCCTGTACGGTAATCAGTTTGCCCTGGTTTTTGTAATAGCTTTTTAGCGGTTCGGTTGTTTTATGATAGATATCTAATCTATCGATAACCGTATCCGGCTCGTCGTCCTTGCGAATAACAAGCGCTCCGCCACAAGCATCACAAACACCGTCTGTCGTTGGTTTTTTATACTCTATATGATAGCTACATCCACACTTTTCACAAACGCGTCTGCCCGACATACGTTTTACTATGTCGCGATCGCTAACCTCTAGGGAAAGCGCTGCGTCAATCTTAACGTTCATTGTGTCAAGCGCTTCAGCTTGTGGAATTGTACGTGGAAAACCATCGAGTATAAAACCATTATGGCAATCGGCTTCGGCGAGTCGGTCCTTGATGATGCTTATTACAACATCATCCGGAACCAATCTACCGCTGTCGATATAAGCCTTAGCCTTTAATCCCATCTCTGTACCGTTTTTTAGTGCAGCACGAATAATGTTGCCGGTTGAGATGGTCGGAATATTGTACTTTTCAGATATAACCTCCGCCTGAGTACCTTTGCCGGCACCGGGCGCTCCTAAAAGGATGAGTCTCATTTCTAAAATACTCCTTAATCTAGGAATCCCTTATAATGACGCATCATCATCTGAGACTCAAGATTATTAACTGTGTCAAGTGCTACACCAACCATAATGAGTACTGAAGTACCGCCAAGTGAAATATTGATTCCACCAACGCTGCTTACAATGATAGGAAGGATAGCGATTACGCTCAAGAAGAGAGCGCCCATAAGGGTAATTCTTGACAAGATTTTTGAAATAAAATCGGAAGTTGGTTTGCCTGGACGAATACCAGGAACCGCGCCACCGTTTTTACGAAGATTGTTTGCCATTTCTACTGGATTAAACTGGATTGTTGCATAGAAGTAAGCAAATGCAATAATCATTATAAAGTAAATCACTGCGTAGAAAACACCTTGTGTGGTAAAGAGTGCCATAGCATCTTTCCAGAAAGGTAAATCAAGAGAATTTGTATCAGCAAAACTCAAGATCATTGTTGGGAGCATCAAGATAGATGATGCAAAGATTACAGGCATTACACCAGACATATTAACCTTGATCGGAATATGTGTGTTTTGGCCGCCGTACATCTTGTTACCAACAACGCGCTTAGCATACTGAACAGGGATACGACGTTCTGCATGTGTCATCCAAACGATAAACGCGATAACTGCCAAGAACGCGAGTAATATACCAATTACTGCAACGTACTGTCCGTCTTCCCAATAGTAGTACAACGCTCTAGCTGCCTGAGGACCACGAGACAAGATACCAACGAAGAGTAGTACGGAAATACCGTTACCAATACCCTTAACGTCGATTTGTTCGCCAAGCCACATTACAACAGCAGAACCAGCCGCAAAGGTTAGGACGATAACGATTGCTGCGAACCAAAGTCCGCTCTTAACGTTAATCCAACCACTGCCTTCTAGATAGAAGTAGTAAGCAACACCCTGGATAAGCGCTAGAATTACTGTTGTGTAACGAGTAATAGTTGCAAGCTTCTTTTGACCCTCTTCGCCTTCTTTTGAAAGTCTTTCGAGGTATGGGATTGCTACGCACAATAACTGGATAATAATAGATGCGTTGATGTATGGGGTAATTGACATTGCGAAAATCGCGCCGTATTCAAGACCACCACCTGTAAGAATTGACAAGTAGCTAAAGAATTCGTTTACGCCACCATCGCTGCCTGCGTTAGCAAATGCATTTTGAAGTGACGAGAAATCTACATACGGAACTGGAATAAATGAGCCAATGCGGAAAATAACGATAACGAAAAGTGTAAAGAGAATCTTGCTGCGAAGTTCTTTAACTCTCCACGCGTTTTTTAATGTTTCCAACATTCTCAAATCACCTCTGCCTTTCCACCTGCAGCGTTAATTTTTTCTGCAGCCGATGCAGAGAATGCGTTAAGATTAACTGTAAGCTTCTTAGTAAGCTTGCCGTTACCTAAAACTTTTACAGGCATATCAGCCTTTTTGATGATGTTCTTTTCTGCTAAAGCAGCTGCATCAACTACAGCACCGTCCTCAAATGCTTCGAGGGCTGCTACGTTGATTGCAATCCATTCTTCAGCGAAAATGTTGTTAAAGCCACGCTTTGGTATACGTCTGTGAAGTGGCATCTGACCACCTTCAAAGCCAATTCTCATGCCGTGACCAGCACGAGCCTTTTGACCCTTGTGACCTTTACCGGCTGTTTTACCATTACCGGAACCATGACCTCTACCTATACGCTTTGATTCTTTTGTAGAACCAACTGCGGGAGATAATTCATGCAATTTCATTGTTGCACCTCCTTGCTTAATTAGCGGTTATAAACCGCCATGTAAAATCAATTAGCCTTCGATAATCTTTACAAGGTGAGATACCTTGTTGATTTTACCTCTGGTCTGCTCGTTGTCAGGCTGTACCTTAACGTCGCCTACCTTACGAAGACCTAAAGATTCTACTGTTGCGATTTGGTCCTTCTTAGAACCTATTGTGCTCTTTACGAGTTTAATAGTAAGGCCAGCAGCCTTTTTCTTTGTTGCCATAGTGCTGCTCCTCCTTAACCTATAATTTCCTTAACGTCCTTGCCACGAACTGCAGCAACCTGGCTAGCGTCACGAAGAGCTGCGAGGCCTGCAACTGTTGCACGAACTACGTTGCACGGATTATTTGAACGAAGTGCCTTTGTACGGATGTCTTTAATACCAACCATTTCAACAACTGCACGAACAGCGCCACCAGCGATAACACCGGTACCAGGGCCAGCTGGCTTAAGAAGCACGCGACCTGCGCCAAATTCACCAATAATTTCGTGAGGGATTGTTGTACCCTTTAATGAAACCTTAATAAGGTTCTTCTTTGCGTCTTCGATACCCTTACGGATAGCGTCCGGAACTTCACCTGCTTTGCCGAGGCCGAAACCTACGACACCATTGCCGTCACCTACAACAACAAGTGCAGAGAACTTCATAATACGGCCGCCCTTAACGGTCTTAGATACGCGATTTATAGCAACTACACGTTCCTGTAAATCTAATGTTGATGCGTCAATATTTGTAGCCAAAAGTGTTTCCTCCTTCTTCTTACTTAGAACTTGAGGCCGCCCTCACGGGCACCTTCGGCAAGCTCCTTGACACGGCCGTGATAAATGTAACCACCGCGGTCGAAAACAACCTCTGTGATACCTTTAGCAGCAGCGCGTTCAGCGATTAACTGTCCAACCTTACGTGCACCTTCGCAGTTGCCGCCGTTCAATTCGAAATCTTTTTCGTTTGAACCAGCTGCTGCGAGTGTAACACCGTTTACGTCATCGATAAGCTGGGCATATATATTGCTGTTGGAGCGGAATACATCGAGGCGAGGACAAGCTGCTGTACCGCTGATCTTTGCGCGAACGCGAGCGTGACGCTTAAGTCTTGCCTGATTCTTGTTAGGTTTGCTAACCATTTTTCATACACTCCTTCTTTATTTCTTAGAGCCCTTAGCGGCCTTACCTTCTTTGCGGCGGATATGCTCGTCAGAGTACTTGATACCCTTGCCCTTGTATGGTTCGGGTGGTCTCTTACTACGAACGTCAGCTGCAAACTGGCCAACCAACTGCTTATCTGCACCACTGATAACTATTTGGTTAGCAGATGGTACTTCAATGTGAATGCCTTCAACTTCAGGCATGATAACCTGATGTGAATAACCCAAGTTCATAACAAGGTTGTTACCCTGTTTCTGAGCACGATAACCTACGCCGTTGATGTCAAGTGTCTTTGAATAACCTTCAGAAACACCAGTGATCATGTTAGCGATAAGTGTACGTGTGAGGCCGTGCAATGCACGATGCTCTTTAACGTCGCTTGGGCGTGTAACGTTGATTTCGTTACCTTCTACTGCAACGGTGATGTCTGCGTTAAAGGTGTAGTTAAGCTCACCTTTTGCGCCCTTAACGGTAATGTTGTTACCATTAAGTTTAACCTCAACGCCTGCAGGAATTGTAATAGGCTTCTTACCTATACGTGACATAATCCTGCACCTCCTTACCAAACAAATGCGAGCACTTCGCCGCCAACGTTGGCTTTGCGTGCAGCTTTGTCTGTCATAATTCCTTTAGAGGTGGAAAGGATTGCGATACCAAGGCCCTTCATAACCTTTGGCATTTCCTCTACGTTTGTGTAGATGCGTAGACCAGGTTTTGACACACGGCGAATACCGGTGATGGTCTGTGCTTTATTTTGGCCATATTTCAACACAATGTGAATTATGCCCTGCTTACCGTCTTCTTCAACGGTGAAGCTGCTGATGTAACCCTCGTCAAGCAAAATCTGGGCAATTGCCTTTTTTACTTTGGACGCCGGTACATCTACCGAATCGTGTTTTGCTGCAGATGCGTTACGAATTCTCGTAAGCATATCAGCTATTGTATCGGTGATTTGCATACCGTAAACCTCCTTAAGCTATTCTCGCCTTACCAGCTTGCCTTCTTAACACCAGGGATCTCGCCTTTGTAAGCAAGTTCTCTGAAGCATATACGGCAGATGCCGTACTTGCGAAGATAAGCATGTGGGCGGCCACAGATTTTGCATCTGTTGTATTCTCTAGTTGAAAACTTAGCTGGACGAGCCTGCTTAACTTTCATAGCTGTTTTTGCCATAATTCCTTCTCCTTACTTCGCAAACGGAGCGCCCATAAGTGTTAAAAGCTCACGAGCCTCTTCATCTGTCTTGGCGGTAGTTACGAACATAATGTCCATACCACGTACCTTGTCAATCTTGTCATATTCGATTTCAGGGAAGATCAACTGTTCTTTAACGCCCATAGCATAGTTGCCGCGGCCGTCGAAAGCGTTAGGGTTGATACCTCTGAAGTCACGTACACGTGGAAGTGCAGCGTTGAAAAGACGATCAACAAATTCATACATTTTTTCACCACGAAGGGTAACCTTTGCGCCGATAACCATACCTGCACGAAGCTTAAAGTTCGCAACAGACTTCTTAGCGCGGCAAGGGATAGCCTTCTGACCGGTGATAAGTCCTAAATCTGCAATGATAGCATCAATAACTTTTGAGTTGCTGATTGCCTCACCGCAGCCTACATTGATTACAACCTTATCGAGCTTCGGAATCTGCATGACGCTCTTATAGCCAAATTTGGTCATCAATGCAGGAGCAACTGAATTTTTATATTCATTTCCTAGCGTTGACATTAGTCATGTCCTCCTTATCTCTTAAAAAGTTGCGCCGCATTTTTTGCAAACGCGATCTTTTGAACCGTCAGCGTTGATTTGTGCACCAACGCGAGTAGGTTTGTTACATTTTGGGCAAACAACCTGCACTTTGCATGCAAGGATTGCGCTTTCTGTTTCAATAATGCCTGATGGATCGCCAGCCTTGCGAGGTTTAACGTGTTTCTTAACTTTGTTAAGACCTTCAACAATAACTTTGCCTTCCTTTGGGCTAACCTCAAGAACCTTACCGGTCTTCTTGCGGTCTGCTGCGTCTCCTGTTAGAAGAACTACAGTGTCGCCGGTTTTAATGTGAAGCTTACTCATATTCAATTTACCTCCCATTAAAGTACTTCCGGAGCAAGAGAAAGGATCTTTGTATAATCTTTCTCACGAAGCTCACGGGCTACCGGTCCAAAAATACGGGTACCGCGTGGATTCTTGTCCTCACGGATGATTACAGCCGCATTTTCGTCAAATCTAATGTAAGTGCCATCATTACGGCGAAGACCTTTTGCAGAACGAACTACAACAGCCTTAACAACGTCGCCCTTCTTAACTGTGCCGCCTGGCGCAGCCTTTTTAACAGAAGCAACGATAACATCACCGATGTTGGCATACCTCCTTTTGGAGCCTCCAAGAACACGGATGCACATAATTTCTTTAGCGCCTGTGTTGTCGGCTACCTTGAGGTAACTCTGTTGTTGTATCACAGTGGTTTCCTCCCTTTGACTACTTAGCCTTTTCGATTATTTCGGCAACGCGCCATCTCTTATCCTTAGAGAGAGGACGGGTTTCCATAATGAGTACTCTGTCGCCAACGCCACAAGAGTTATTCTCATCATGAGCCTTTAATCTGATAGTGTTTTTGATAATCTTCTTGTAGAGTGGGTGCTTAACGTTGTCCTCAATTGCAACTACAACGGTTTTGTCCATCTTGTCGCTAACAACACGACCAACTCTTGTTTTACGAAGGTTTCTTTCGCTCATTCCAGTTTACCTCCCTTAAGCGTTAGCGCTGTCTTTAACTTCAGCTTCGCGAAGAATTGTCTGAACGCGAGCGATGTCTTTCTTGACAGCTGTTATGCGCATTGGGTTTTCGAGCTGGTTAATGGCGTGCTGGAAACGGAGCTTGTAAAGTTCGTCCTTTAAATCAGCAAGCTTTTCGTTAAGCTCAGCAACTGATAATTCTCTGATTTCCTTTGCATTCATTACTGCTCACCACCCATCTCTTTGGTTACAAACTTGCACTTGATTGGAAGTTTGTTTGCTGCAAGACGCATAGCCTCGCGAGCGAGTTCCTCAGATACGCCGCCGATTTCGAACATAACGCGACCTGGCTTAACTACTGCTACCCAGTATTCTGGTGAACCTTTACCTGAACCCATTCGAGTTTCAGCTGGCTTTTCAGTAATTGGCTTATCAGGGAAAATTTTGATCCAAACTTTACCGCCACGCTTGATATAACGTGTCATAGCAATACGGGCAGCTTCTATCTGGTTAGAGGTGATCCACGCAGGCTCTGTTGCCTGAAGACCGAAATCACCATGGCTTACTGTGTTACCACGTAAAGCTTTACCAGTCAAACGACCGCGTTGTACACGACGGTATTTAACACGCTTAGGCATTAACATTAGCGTGAACCTCCTTGTCTTTTGTTTGTACGACGATTTTCGTTAAGAACTTCGCCTTTGTGGATCCAAACCTTAACACCGATGATACCGTAGGTTGTGTTAGCCTCAGCAAAACCGTAGTCAATGTCTGCTCTAAGTGTTTGTAGAGGAATAGTACCTTCATGGTACTGTTCGCTTCTAGCGATTTCAGCGCCGCCAAGACGACCTGAAACTTGTGTTTTGATACCTTTGATACCGAGGCGCATTGCTCTACCGATTGAGAGCTTCATTGCACGACGGAAAGATACACGTTTTTCAAGCTGTGCAGCGATGTTTTCTGCAACCAACTGTGCGTTAGCATCTGGGCTCTTTATCTCAACAATGTTTACGATAACTGGCTTACCAAGCATTTTTTCGCATGTAGCCTTGAGCTTTTCGATTTCTGCACCGTTACGGCCGATAACCATACCAGGCTTTGCGCAGTGGATGTGTAATCTTACACGCTTGTCATCACGTTCGATTTCGATTTTTGCAATACCTGCTGTGAAAAGTGCTTTCTTGAGGTATTTACGGAGGTTGTAGTCCTCAACCAATGTATCACCAAAAGTGCTGTCATTGGCAAACCAACGTGAGTCCCAGTTTTTAATGATACCTACACGATAACCGTGTGGATTAACTTTCTGACCCATAACTTTAACCTCCCTTTCTTAATTCTCACGTTCTTTAAGAACGAGTGTAACATGGCTTGTTCTCTTTAAGATGCGGTGTGCACGACCGTGATCCTTTGGACGAATTCTCTTAAGAATTGGACCTGGGCACACGAGGCACTCTGCAACGTAGAGTTTTTCCATATCCATATTTTTCATTTCGGCATTTGCCATTGCTGAATGGAGCAGCTTCTCTAAATATTCACAAGCGGATTTAGGAGTGAATTTGAGTATAGCCATAGCTTTTTCAGCATCTTGATTGCGGATAAGATCCAAAACAATCTTCACCTTACGAGGTGAAATACGGGCGTATTTAAGGGTTGCCCTTGCTTCCATAGTTAACTCTCCTTTCGGCCGCTTACTTACCGGTAGTTTTTGAACCGGCGTGACCTCTGTATGTTCTTGTAGGTGCAAACTCACCGAGCTTGTGACCAACCATATCCTCAGTTACATATACCGGTACGTGCTTACGACCGTCATGTACTGCAAAAGTATGACCGACGAAATCGGGGAATATGGTGGATGAACGGCTCCAAGTTTTAAGCACACGCTTTTCACCGGCTGCATTCATTTCTTGAACTCTTTTGAACAACACGGGTTGTACATAAGGTCCTTTTTTAACGCTTCTTCCCATTATGAAATCTCCTTTCGTCGCATTACTTACGGCGTGTTACGATATATTTATCGCTAGCCTTATTCTTCTTACGGGTCTTGTAGCCCAATGTTGGTTTACCCCAAGGTGTAACAGGGCCTGGACGACCGATTGGTGACTTACCTTCACCACCACCGTGTGGGTGATCGCATGGGTTCATTACAGAACCACGTACGGTAGGTCTCCAACCCATGTGACGCTTACGGCCTGCTTTACCGTAGTTGATGTTAGCATGTTCTGGGTTTGAAACAGTACCAACTGTAGCCATACATTTTTCAGGTACGTTACGAAGTTCGCCTGATGGCAAACGAAGAAGTGCCATACCATTTTCCTTAGCCATAAGCTGAGCCATGTTACCAGCTGAACGAGCGAGCTGAGCGCCCTTGCCTGGGTAAAGCTCAATGTTATGAAGGAATGTACCTACTGGAATATTTACAAGCGGAAGTGCGTTACCTGGTTTGATATCGGCATCTGGTCCGCTTACTACAACGTCGCCAACCTTAAGGTCTTGTGGAGCGATGATGTAGCTCTTAACGCCATCTTCGTATTGAATGAGGGCGATGAATGCAGAACGGTTTGGATCGTACTCAAGAGTAAGAACTGTTGCAGGAACACCGAAACGGTTTCTCTTGAAGTCGATGATTCTGTACTTTCTGCGGTTACCGCCGCCACGATGACGTACGGTGATGCGGCCGTAGCTGTTACGACCAGCATTCTTCTTAAGTGGTGCCAACAAACTTCTTTCTGGTGCTACCTTTGACAACTCTGAATAATCCATTGTTGTCATGTTACGCAAACCATTAGTAGTCGGCTTATAATGCTTAATTGCCATTTGTTTCACTCTCCTATTTTGGCTTAGCGAAGCGAGCTTGTCGCTTCATACATCACCGGAAATATCTGTGATTTCCTGTCTTGTGTGCAAATTACATTAAACCGTCAAAGAATTCGATAGTCTTTGAATCAGCTTTAAGGGTAACGATTGCCTTCTTCCAAGAAGCTGTGTAACCCTCGTAGCGACCCATTCTTCTCTTCTGGCCGCGCACATTAATGGTGTTTACCTTGGCAACGTCTACCTTGAACAACTTTTCAACTGCGTCAGCAATTTCAAGTTTATTAGCGTCCTTAGCGACTTTGAAGGTGTATTTCTTGTCGGCAATGCCTGACATGCTCTTTTCGGTAATTACCGGAGCAATAATGATGTCCTGTGGAGCTTTCATTATGCGTACACCTCCTCAATTTTTGCTACTGCACCCTTAACGATAACAAGTGTGTCAGCGTTAATGATGTCGTAGGTATTGATTGTGTTAACCTGAGCAGCCTTAGCACCCTTGATGTTTGCAATACTCTTTACTGCAAATGGGTTGTTGCTGTCGAGAACAACCAATGTCTTCTTACCAGCGCCGATTGCATTAAGGCAAGCAGCTGCGGTCTTGGTTTTGTATTCGTCCATCTTAAATTCGTCAAGAACGATAAGATTGCCACCGAGAGCCTTGTCAGAAAGTGCAGACTTAAGTGCAAGCTTGCGAACCTTCTTGTTAAGAGAGTATGAATAATCTCTTGGCTTTGGTGCGTGTACGATACCACCATGTCTCCACTGTGGAGCTCTTGTAGAACCCTGACGAGCATGGCCTGTACCCTTTTGTCTCCATGGCTTTCTACCGCCACCGGAAACTTCTGTACGAGTCAGAGTGGACTGTGTGCCCTGACGCTGATTTGCGAGGTAGTTAACAACTGCTGCGTGCATAACTACTGCATTTGGTGCGATACCGAAAATTGCATCGCTAAGGTCGATTGTACCAACCTTGTTACCTGTCATATCAACAACTGCGATATTTGGCATAACTGAACACTCCTTCCTTAAGCTTTAACGCTATCAAAAAGAACTACGATGCCGCCCTTAGGACCAGGAACTGCGCCCTTAACTGCGATGATGTTCTTTTCTGCGTCAACCTTAACAACGCTAAGGTTTTGAACTGTTACTCTTTCGTGACCGAGGTGACCAGCCATCTTCTTGCCCTTGAATACGCGAGCTGGGTCGATTGAACCCAATGAACCACCGTGACGGTGAACAGGGCCGGTACCGTGTGTCTCCTTAAGACGGCTGAAGTTCCAACGCTTGATTACGCCGGCATAGCCTTTACCTTTAGAAGTACCTCTTACGTCAACTGCATCGCCTTCTGCGAAAGCGTCTGCTTTAATGATGTCGCCTACGTTCATAGCGCTGATGTCTTCAAATCTGAATTCACGAAGCACTTTCTTAGGAGCAACATCGCCTTTGGCAAAATGGCCTTTCATAGGCTTATTTACCTTTGAAGCCTTAAGATCGCCGTAGCCGATCTGAACTGCTTCATAACCGTCGTTCTCAGTTGTCTTCTTCTGTGCAATAACACATGGGCCTGCTTCAATTACAGTAACTGGAACAACATTACCATTGTTGTCAAAAAGCTGGGTCATACCAAGCTTTTTACCAATGATTGCCTTTTTCATTGTTTTTTCCTCCATTTTGGTTATTGGTCAACTTACGCTGACATGACCGGGTGTAATATAAATGAAATTACACTCAATATACATATATAATATATATTAGAGCTTGATTTCGATTTCTACACCAGCGGGGAGCTCAAGGCCTGTAAGAGCTTCAACAGTTTTGTTTGAAGGTCTGATTACATCGATGAGCCTTTTGTGAGTCCTCATTTCGAATTGCTCACGGCTGTCCTTATATTTGTGAACAGCGCGAAGAATTGTTACGATTTCTTTTTCTGTTGGTAGCGGTACTGGACCTGATACTCTAGCGCCTGTACGTTTAGCGGTTTCCACTATCTTTTCAGCGGACTGGTCTACAAGTGCGTGATCGTAACCTTTAATACGAATTCGGATTTTTTCTTTCACTGCCATGTGAAAATTCGCCTCCTTGTTTAGTTGGCGGGCAAAACTTACACCGCACCGTGTGTTTCTTTTCGGTGCAACATAAAACCGGCATTTGCTGGGGTTAACGCAAATCCGGAGCAGCGACTCGCATCGCCGCGACACTGTAGATTTCGCAAGTAATCCGTAGTGTCTCCAAGTTCTTTCGCCCGGTTTCAAATCGGACATACTCCGCGGAAATTTCCCCACTCCAGGTGGGCCACCTCCCGCATCAACGCATGTTTTTACGCCGCATTTTCGCAGCGTGCTCTATGATAATAACACAAGTGTATCAAAAAATCAAGTATTTTTTTCGTATTTTTTCTTATATTTTTAACAAAATTTCGGCTTTGTTTTTGTGTGTTTTGACGAAAAATTATCCTCAATATTTTATGTTGTGATTACCATTATTTTTAGACACAATATATTGTATTTTGCGCGATATATCGCCTAAATACCACAATAAACCTCCACGCAAATATATTGCGCAGAGGTTTATTTTTTTATACATTTTTTACCAAATTATTTCAAAAAGCTCGTTTATTCGTTCGTTTTGACCTGATAGATGCAAAAAACCAAACAAACATTCAAGTCCTGTTGCCGCGTGGTACTCACCGGCAGTTGCGCTTTTGGGCGTGTTGCCTGTGTGAAAATTTCGACCACGTCTAAATATCATCATTTCTTTTTCGGTCAAAACGCCCTCAATTTTTTTAAAGGCTTCGGCTTGCGCTACCGCGCTAACGTATTTTACCGAAAGAGAATGTAAATCGCCCGAAGAACGATTGATTTCGGCAAGACGAGTGCGAACCAAAAGTCCGTAAACCGCATCGCCGACAAAAGCAAGAACTGATGGGCTTAATAAATTTACGTTATCCAATATTATCCCTCCACCACCTTTGGTGGTCCTACTCCCTTTAGGCAAGGGAGGCTTGATTAATCCACAAAGTCAAATTCGACGTCGTAAACTATTACGGTATCGCCTTCTTGAATACCCGCTTTACGAAGCGCGTCGATAATACCTGTCTGACGCATAACGCGCTCAAAGTATTGTAATGACTCGTAGTCGTCAGGGTCAACCTGATTCATAACGTCCATAATCCATGGCGCATCTTCAACAAAGTAAACGTCATCGCAAACGCGAATACTGAATTTACGTTTTTTATCGCTCTTGATATCGAGTTCCGGCTTAGGTTCTGCTTCATAAACCTTGATAGCAGGAAGTTTTGCAAGTTCTGCTGCTACGTGGTTTATTACCTCGGCAGTACCTTCGGCAATAGCCGCCATGGCAGGGAAGAATTTGTAACCCTTACCCTCGAAATACTCGGCGAATTTTGCTATCTCTTCCTCGTCAAGAAGATCGCACTTGTTACCAACTACAACCTGTGGACGTGTTGCGAGTTCATCGCTAAACGCGGCAAGTTCGGCATTTATCTTTTCAAAATCTTCGATTGGGTCACGTCCCTCGCTGCCGGAAATATCAACAACGTGAACAAGCAAGCGACAACGGTCTACGTGACGCAAGAACTCGTGACCTAGACCAATGCCTTCGCTAGCGCCTTCGATAAGACCGGGAATATCGGCCATAACAAATGAGCTGCCCTCACCCATACGAATTACACCAAGAACAGGTGTAAGGGTTGTAAAGTGATAGTTTGCAATGTTTGGTTTAGCGTCGCTTACAACCGATAAAAAGGTTGATTTACCGACGTTTGGAAAACCGATAAGACCAACGTCTGCAAGAAGTTTGAGCTCGAGCGTAATATCTAGCTCTTCGCCCGGATTACCCATCTTTGCAAAACGTGGTATTTGACGAGTCGCGTTAGAGAAGTGTTGGTTACCCCAACCACCGTTACCGCCTTTTGCGATTACAACAGGCTCGTCGTCTGAAAGGTCGGCAATAATACGACCTGTTTCTTGCTCTTTAACAACTGTTCCGCGTGGAACTTTGATGATTAGTGCGGGCGCTTTTTTACCTGCGCAATGACTGGTCTTGCCGTCTTCGCCATTTTGAGCGCTATATTTGCGTTTGTAGCGGAAATCAGCAAGGGTAGAAAGGTTGTCGTCAACCTGAAAAATTATGTCGCCGCCTTTGCCGCCGTCACCACCGTCAGGTCCGCCTGCTGCAACGTACTTTTCGCGGCGAAAAGATACCGCACCGTTACCGCCGTTACCCGCTTTTAAATGTATATTAGCTATATCTACAAACATATTTATCTCCTATATAAAAATATGTTATATTATTCTTCCTCAAACTCTTCGAATTCCTCGAAAAGATCATCGCCGAACTCAACTTCGGCATTCACAACGTTTTCATAAAGTTGTTGTGCAATTTCAAGGTCACATTCGTTTACGTATATTTCCTGCGCTGTAAAGCCACCGCCAAATACTATTTGCATAGCGTCTTCACTTTCGTCGCAGGTAAATATAATGCCGTTGTCACGCAAAACGTCTTTATAGATTTCTGCCGCTACAACGTTGTCAACACTTGCCGCAAGTACAGGCTTTTTAATAATCATTGCCTCTTCTTGAGCTTTCTTCTCTGCTTCTTTTAACTCTTGCTCATAAGTTTCAAAGGTTTTTAGCTCTGCGCCGCAAAGCAAGCAAACCTCAGCATCATTTTCGCACTCATATCCGCATACATGACAATTTTTCATAATATCACCTTTACAATATTATATTGACCGTTTGCACCTCATCCACCGCAAGCGGTCCCCCTTCTCCCGAGGGAGAATGCTAATTAAAAAAACCGAGCAGTCGTACCAAAAAGTTCGCCGCTCGGTTTAAGTTTTTAATAATTACTGTTCCACAGCGTAGATGCTAACCTGTTTGCGGTCTCTACCTACGCGCTCAAATTTAACCTTACCGTCGATAAGTGCGAATAAAGTATCATCAGAGCCACGGCCTACGTTGTTGCCTGCGTGGATGTGTGTTCCTCTTTGACGAACGAGTATGTTACCTGCGAGAACGAATTGACCGTCTGCGCGCTTAACACCAAGACGCTTTGACTCACTGTCACGACCGTTCTTGGTTGAACCCATACCTTTTTTATGAGCGAACAACTGAATGTTTAACTTTAACATTATCTACACCTCCGTATTGATTTTAATTCGTTTGCTGTACTGTTTTGAAAGCTCGGTTAAATGAAGTTTAAGTCCGTCTAGCACAACCTGTGTTTCTTTTGTGGGGTTTATAACGCGAACGCACATTAGCGCGTCATCTACCATTATATCACACTCACTGCCAATTATCTCGGTAATGGTGTTTGCCGTCATATACGCGGCGCTTGATACAGCGGCGCATACGATCTTGCCCTCAAAATCATCACAGTCACTTGAGCTATGACCCTTAATTTCAAAACCGTAAAGGCTTTCCTTGTTTGACAGAAATTTTACACTTGTCATACTAAAAATTAGCCGATTTCGGTAATCTGTACTTTAGTGTATGGCTGTCTGTGGCCCATCTTGCGTGAGCTGCCCTTCTTTGGCTTGTAGGTAAAGATGTTTACCTTCTTGCCCTTACCGTTCTTAAGAACTGTGCCTTTTACGAAAGCGTCCTTAACGTAAGGCTTGCCAACCTTTAAACTCTTGTCGCTTACAGCAACGACTTTGTCGAAGGTTACTTCTGCGTCAACCTCTGCGTCAAGCTTTTCGATATAGATAACGTCACCGTTTTCTACACGATACTGCTTGCCACCTGTTTCGATAATAGCGTACATTTTTTACACCTGCCTGATATTTTACAGTCTCGCTAAAGCTAGGCGTGCATCCCGAATTTCGGGCGCAACTTAGAAAGCCCACAATATGCGGCTCGAATATTATAACGCAACAAGTGTCCTTTGTCAAGCAAAATTTTTATTTTTTCAAAACGCATTTTATATTGTAATTTTAATTTATTTATGATATTATATTTATAATTATATTCACAAGAAAGAAGTTTCGCAAAATGTCTGAAATTATTACAAACGAAAAGAAAAAAGTTTTAAGCTGTATTCAGCCTAGCGGTATGCTCACTTTGGGCAACTATTTGGGTGCACTTAAAAACTGGAAAAATATGCAAGAAGAGTTTGATTGCACCTACGCGGTAGCCGACCTACACGCGATTACCGTTCGTCAAGAGCCGGCAAAGCTTCGCTCACAAATTTACTCTACCTACGCTATTATGTTAGCATTGGGTCTTGACCCCGAAAAGAGCACACTCTTTATTCAGTCGCACGTGCCCGAGCACACTGCGCTTTCTTGGTTGCTTTCTTGCAACACCCAGTTTGGCGAGATGTCACGTATGACACAGTTTAAGGACAAGTCACTAAAGCACGCAAACAACGTAAACGTTGGTTTGTTCTCATACCCTGTTCTTATGGCGGCGGATATACTACTTTACCAGCCTGACTTTGTTCCGGTTGGCGCCGACCAAAAGCAACACCTTGAAATCGCGCGCGATATTGCAATTAGATTTAACAATCTTTACGGCGACGTGTTTACAGTACCCGAGCCATTTATCGCAAAGAGTGGCGCTAGGGTTATGTCGCTACAAGATCCTACCAAGAAAATGTCTAAGTCAGACGAAAACGCAAACGCGTGGGTAGCAATACTTGATGACCGCGACACAATTATTCGCAAGTTTAAGCGTGCAGTTACCGATAGCGAGGCTTGCGTTCGTATGAACGAGTCACAAGCGGGTATTTCTAACCTTATTACAATTTATAGTTGTGTTACAGGCAAAACCGTAGCCGAAATAGAAAAAGAGTTTGAAGGTAAAGGCTACGGCGACTTTAAGCTTGCCGTTGGCGAGGCAGTTGCCGACGAGTTAGCGCCTATCAAGGCAGAATACGACCGCTTTATTTCTGATAAGGCAGAGCTTGAACGTATATTCCGCGACGGCGATGCAAGAGCCGAAAAGGTTGCTCGCAAGACCTACTTTAAGGCAATGAAAAAGGTTGGCTTTGTACTATGATTTCTTGGGGTAAAAACCAAAAGGTCAAGTCGGTAGTTGACGGGTTTATCACCTCGCGCCGTATTCCGCACGCGATAATGATTGAGGGCGAAAATAACGCCGCTAATCTAGAGCTTGCGCGATATATTGCGGCAGCCGCTGTGTGCGACAACGATAACGTGCCTTGCGGCAGTTGTCAAAACTGTCACCTAGCAAAAATAGGCTCTCATCCCGATATTGCCGTTATAAATCCGCTAGATGGTAAAAAGTTTTTGTCGGTTGACCAAATACGCGAGCTTCGCGCAGAGGCTTTTGTAAAACCGCACCAGGCCGCAAACCGCGTATTTATAATAGAGGACGCGTCCAGAATGAACCCACAGGCGCAAAACGCACTTTTGAAGGTTCTTGAAGAGCCGCCAAAAAACGTGGTGTTTATATTGCTTGTTCCGTCAAAGACAATGCTACTCGACACCATTATTTCGCGTTGTGTGTTGCTCTCTTTACAAGACGAATCAAACGACAACCAATATATAGAAACTGCAGACAAATTTATAGACACGTTATTACACGGTAGCGAATACGAACTTGCAAAACTTTTGACTCCGCTTGAAAAAAGCCGCGTAGAGATGGAAAAGTTTTTGGGCACCTTGTCTGTTCGCATAACCGCAAGGCTAAAGAGTAGTAAACTAAACTCTAGAATATTAGATAGCCTTTTTGACGATATTAAATATTATTTAGACCTTTTAGCAACAAATATAAATATGGCGCTGCTAGTAAGCCTTATCGCGAGCCGCAGCAAAGGTCTTTTAAATAAATGAGGTAAATTATGACACAGGTTATTTCAGTTAAATTTAAAGATAGTGGTAAAAACTATTACTTTTCTCCCGATGGTAAAAGCTATAAAGCGGGAGATAACGTAATTGTTGAAACCGCAAACGGTCTTGCTTTTGGCACAGTAGCCGAGGGCAACCACGAGGTAGATGACGAACGCGTTGTTCCACCGCTAAAAAAGGCGCTTCGCGTTGCTAATGAAAAAGACATTCAGCGACTCCACGAAAACAAAGAAAAAGAGGCCGGCGCGCTAAAGGTTTGTGAAGAAAAGGTTGCCGAGCACAAGTTAGATATGAAACTTGTTCGCGTTGAGTATTCATTTGACGGCGGTAAAATCACATTCTTCTTTACTTCTGACGGACGTGTAGATTTTCGCGAGCTTGTAAAAGACCTTGCAAATCATTTTCATTCTCGTATAGAGCTTCGCCAAATTGGCGTGCGTGACGAGGCAAGAATGCTTGGCGGCGTTGGTATTTGCGGTCAAGAATATTGCTGCAAGCGTTTTCTCGACGACTTTTTGCCTGTATCTATCAAGATGGCAAAGGAACAAAACCTCTCCCTTAACCCAACCAAAATTTCGGGTAGCTGTGGCAGACTTATGTGTTGCCTTAACTACGAGCAAGAGTCTTATGAATATCTAAACTCTATTACCCCTTGGGTAGGCTCTACCGTAAAATGTGAGCACGGCGTTGGTATTGTTGTTGATTCTAATCTTATTACCGGCGATCTTACCGTTAAACCAAAGGACGGCGAAGGCGCTCCATACAAAACAAATCGCAAATACGTAAAGATTTTATCAAACCACAAAGCAAAAAAGAACGACGACTCACAAGAATAAAATTCCTCTTGCAATTTTACTCGAATGTTGTTACAATACTTATAATAAGTTTTACAACTTTAATTCATTTGGGAGGCAGGTGTAACCAATGGCTTACAAAATTACTGATGAATGCATCAGCTGTGGTGCTTGCGCAGGCGGTTGTCCTTGCGACGCTATTGCTGAAGGCGATGGCAAATTTGAAATCAATGCAGATTTGTGCTGCGACTGCGGCGCATGTGCAGCAGGTTGTCCTGTAGAAGCTATCGTTGAAGGCTAATTTTTAGTTCTTAACAAAAAGTAAGGTTCAACAATTTTTGTTGAACCTTTTCTTTTTTTATTTAAATTTAAAATAACATTTCTTCTATATATTTTTCTATAAAAAAGTCGTCGGTCGATAACTCTAACACGTCCGCGTTATTTATATAATGTGTTACTTTGGCTTTTAACGCAGGATTAAGCAGCATCATCGCAGCACCGCTAAGCGCCGCGTTACCAATAGAGATTGTCTTTGGTACTAACTCTTTTGGCAAAAGACCTATCTCCCCCGCGTTATCAAGATTTAGATAACTACCAAAGCCGCCTGCTATATACACGTTTTTGATATCTTCACAGTTTATTCCTGCAGCATTGATAAGCGTATATATTCCCGCGCAAATTGCGCTTTTTGAAAGTTGTACCGCCCTAATATCGTTTGGCGTAATTGTAACAGGCGCAGAGATTGTAACGTCCTCTTTAAGATAACCCGTTTTATCAACCAGTCCCAATTTTAGCAAGCACGCTACCGCATCTACAATGCCGCTACCACAAATGCCGCAAGGCGATTGGTTATCGATAGTGTGAGCGACAAGCTCGTCACACTCTATTTCAACGCGGTCTATTGCACCACTCTTGCTAGTCATTCCCATGCTTATGCCAACACCCTCAAAGGCAGGACCCGCGGCGGTAGAACAAAAATAAAGTTTTTGATTATGCCACAAAGCCATTTCACCGTTGGTACCAATATCAACAAGCAGCTGCGTGTGCTCACTGCTGCAAATATCACTAGCTAACAATGCCGTTACCACGTCCGCGCCAATGAATGCCGCTACGCAATTTGGTAAATAAACGGGCGTTTTATCGTAAAGTGAAGTAAGACCTATATCTTTTGCCGCAAGCGTTTCGCCAAACAATCTATCGCACAAAAACGGAGCTTTGGCAAATGCCTTTACCGACGTCTTGGTAAGCAGGCTTAACATAACGGTATTACCCGTTATTACAACTTCGTCGATATCAAGACTTGATAGGTCGTTTTGCTTGCACGTTTCGCAAACCAAGTCGTCAATTGCGCCACGCACACTTGAGGTTAGCTTATCGCCGTCCGGCTCAAGCGACGATTCGATTCTAGATATTACGTCTGCGCCCCACAAGGATTGTGGATTGGGCGCATTTTTGCTTGATACAATATTGCCACTAGCGTCATATAGCCTTGCCGCTATTGTGGTAGTACCTATATCGACCGCAAGCCCCAATTTGTTGAATGCAGGTTTTTTCTCAAACTCTGGGGTGAATCCATCGTTCATTATTTTGATTTTATTTTGCGCGGCAAAAGGAATCGTTTCTATCACCATGCTATCTTGAACAAGAGTAATACAAGCAAGGTGAATTCCTTGCTCAATTTCTTTGTCAGAAAGCAATTCAAGTTCACGTTCGCTATAAGGCAATCGTGGGCTTTTAATTTTTATCTTGCACTTGCCACACTTGCCATGCGAACCACACGGAAAATCCATATTTAAAAGTTGACCTATTTTTACGTCACTTTCGGCAAAAATGATTTTTTCGTCAATCTTTATTTTAACTTTCATAATATTTATCTACCGCATCAAAAAACGCAGTTATGTTTTCCCACTTTGAGTGAGGTGGTATATCGCAACCTGATGATATTACAAAGTTTTTGTAAGTAGAGCATTTATCAAGCAGCTCGGTTGTAGCCTTTGTAATAGAATCGACCGTTCCGTTACAAAACTCGCTTGTCGGGTCAACGTTACCCATAGCGATAGTATCATCTGGTATGTACTTCATCATTTCGGACATATCAATTGAGTTGCCAAAATGATATGCCGCAGAGCCGGTAGAAAGTATAGAATCTATCATAGCGATAACGTTGTTGCCGCAGTTGTGATATACAACAATAAAATCATCGTCTTGAACTGCATCTACAATTTGTTTAACGTAAGGCGACGAAAATTCCTCGGCCATATCGGGCGACAAAAGTCCTGCTACGGGTTCTGCCATAACAACACCATTTGCGCCGGCCGCCTTATATGCCTTGCAATACTCAATTAAAAACTCTGTGCTCTTTTTTAAAACCAGGTGTACCATTTCGGGATCGTCGTAGCACCACAAAATCATTTCAGAAACGTCTAGAAGTCTTGCCGCCAAAGAGCATGGACCTATCACGCCCGCAAAAATCGGTCTGTCGGTAATAAGATCGGTAGCTTTTTTAATAGCGTCAATATAAACGCCGCTTCGCGCCGAACCTACCTCGGGTACTTTTAGCGCCTTAGCGCTGTCCATATCTTCTACAATTTTTCCAATTATGTTTGGAACTTCATTTTCGCTAACGCATATTTGCGAACCAAAACATTCGGCCTCTACCGATAAATCCATAAGGCTAACGCTTGCAAGCGAGTTGGTTTTGTCCGCAACCATTTTCATGCCCTTGGCCTGCAAATTTGCATCCGCAGTTATCTCTTTTACTGTGCAACCAATAAGTTGTACCGACGGAAACGAGAGTATTGGCATAGCTTTTTTAACATTTGAGTTTTTTACGTCTTCAAGCCATTGCTTCATATTAATTTTCATTATAAGCAACCCCTACATTATGCACCTTGACAAAGTTTTACCGCCATCTCGGCAGCGCTTGCTGAATCAACAGAATAACAGTCGGCGCCAATTTCTTTACAAAAATCTTCGGTTACGGGCGCGCCGCCTACCATTATCTTAACCTTGTCGCGAATACCTGCAGTTTCGGCAGCCTTTACCACGTCGCCCATAACCGGCATTGTGCTGGTGAGTAGTGCCGAACAACAAATGATAGCGCAGTTTTCGTTTATCGCGGTGGTTACAAAGACATCTGCGGGCACGTTTGTACCAAGGTCGATAACCTCAAAACCCTTTGCCTCGAGCATCATTTTAACAAGGTTTTTACCTATATCGTGCAAATCGCCAAAAACAGTACCGATTACAGCCTTTCCAAGTGATTGAGCATTATCGCCGGCAAGATATGGTTTTAACAAATCGGCGCCTTGCTTCATTGCGCGCGCGGCGATCATAACCTGAGGCACGAAGATTTCGTTGTTTTTAAACTTTTGACCGATAATATCCATACCGCACATAAGACCGTCTTTTAATATTTCTTCAGCAGCAATTCCCGCGTCAAGCGCCTGTTGAACCAATTCTTTTACACCCTTTGCGTTACCTGCTTGTAATTGGGTTGATATTTCTTGTAGTGACATATTTTTTCTCCTTAATATTAAAATCCTGCGTGAATCATACTAGCAGGCACGTTTAGCTCGATTGCTCTTTGGCAAGCCTTGTGCGAAAGGAATAAAATCTTCTTGCCGCAAGAGAGCACGTCGTTTAGCACCTTGTCAACGTCATTAAGATGTGGTTGTGACAAATTAACCGCCGTAGCCTTTGTGTTGGCGGCAACTATACCAATAAAGTGGTCGCCCTTTCCACAGTAGTGCACCAAACCGCCGTTATAGTAGTCGAGCAACTTTTGGTCGTAAGGCAATACAAACTCGCTATATTGCTCGGGCGAAAGATTAATAGAACTATCGTTACGAACACAAACGCCACCGCGCATAAACCAGCCCCAGTGAACATTAAGATCAGGCTTGTTTGGATACAACTTGAACCAACGATCCAAAAGAGTGATTTGCGTATTGGTTATTAAATCTAGTGTTGCGTGAACAAGATCGGGGTCGTCATATAGTTCGTAGAACATTTCGCCGCCCCACAATAGCTCGGCAGTATCAATAGGTCCTTGAGTATCGGGATGATACATAACAACGTATTTTGAAATGTTTGGATAGTCTTTGAAAATTTCTAAACACATTTCGCCAAAAGCAAATACTTTTTCGCCAAGAGCGGCAGTAACGTCGGGCATACCTTTTTCTACCATTTCGCGTATAACGTCGGTATCATTAAACGCCAGCGTGGTCGGAAGTGTGTTTTGCTCACGTGGCATTTCAAAAAACTTTGCGCCAAAAAGTGACGACATTATACCCGTGCCGTAGTTTGCGCGCATGCATAATCCCTTTTGCTCTGTGCTAAGCGCATAAGACACGTCGGCAAGTTGCATATCGAGCATAAGCTCGTAATCATTTAGCGCATCATTTATATGTATATCTTTAATTTCTATCGATGGTTGAGAGATTATTTTGCGTTTTGGACGAAAAACAATGCCATTAAACTTGTTGTCCCAAAAATCTTGCCACTGACTCAAAAAGTCGTCCTCCACCCATGGAATGATACGATTTTCGATATCGTTTAGCAAATCTAGCGTATATTGTGATAATTTCATACGCAAATCTCCTTTTAATTGATTTTTTTGATTATCTGTATTATACTATGAATTGTAAAGTTTGTCTTTGCGATTTTGTGTATATTTTTTTGCGTTTTGTGCATATTTAATTTATTTTAAGGTGATAAAAATGAAAATTATCGATCGTTTTAGCAATTTTGCAGAGTTGCACGGCGATTTTTCAGTAGATTATCGTTACACAAGCGGCGCTACAAAGGGTCCTTTCCACTTGCACGATGCCTATGAAATAGTATTTGCTTTATCAAACGACGTCGAAATTACCGTTAATAACGAAACGTTCCCCGTTCCATTTGGCTCTATTTTAATTTTTAACGCCATGGACCTGCATCAAATTCGTTATACAGGCAACGACGCATACAAGCGATTTGTCGTTTGGTTTAAGCATGACTTTTTAAACTCGCTAGAAAGCATGCGAGATAAATTGTTGCGTTGTTTCTTTATTCGTAATTTTGAAAAATCGAATATGCTAATCCCAAACAAAGAACAGTTTGACTTCTTTCTTGATGCGTTCAACTCATTAAAGGCATATTCCACAAATCCATCCACAACGCCGCTAAAACTAAAATTGGGCGAAATTCTATTTGCAATAAACGAAATGGTCGCTAGCGCGCACACGTTATCACCATCAACCAAAAAGGCGCATCTTGTTTCGGTTTATAACGCAATGCAATACATTCACGAAAAATACTCCGACGATATAGACCAAGACAAGCTCGCCAAAATAGCAGGCTGCACCAAAAGAACGCTGTGCGCCAACTTTAAGACTTTAACCGGTATGTCAACGGGACAGTACATTTTGCACTGCCGAATAAACGCTGCAAAATCTTATTTAGTGCAAGGGCTTTCGGTATCGGAGGTTTGCTATAAAACGGGCTTTGCTAATTTTAGCAACTTTTCAAGAACTTTTTACAACCACACGGGAATCAGTCCCAAGCAGTACGCAATGAAACACCGAGTTTGAGAATTGTTGCTTGAAAAATTGCTTTTAAAATGATAAAATAAGGTAAAAGATTTAGGAGGTTTTAATATGATGAAAAAATTCACAAAATGCTTTTCTGTTTTGCTTTGTGTTTTATTGCTTTGTCTTACTTTCGCTTCCTGCTTAGAAAAAGAACCAACCCCAAAAGAAGAGTTTGTATATAAACTTGAAGATTTTGAATATTATACAAATAAATTCAAAAAAGAGATAAATGTAGGAGAGATAAAAGATTCGGACGATGCTATTGCAAAAGCTGACAAACTTTTTGTGGAAACTTACGGCGAAGAAAATATGGAACGCAAAAAACCTTACCAAGCATTTTTTGACGAAGAAAACGAAAGTTGGTATGTGAGAGGAACCTTACAACAACCACTTTTTGGCGGTAGGCGTGTGGGCGGCGTTCCACACGTAATCTTTGATTTCGATGGCAACGTTCTCGCCCTTTGGCACGACAAATAATTTATTTATATAAGGAGTTTTATTTATGAAAGACCAAAATTGCGCATATTGTATGGGTGGAGAATTGCTTGATAAATTCGGTATTTATATTTGCAATTTGTCGGTAAGTCAGCTTATTCTTTTTAAAGAACAGACAAAGCCCGGCCGTGTTATCGTGGCTTACAAAGACCACGTTAGCGAAATCGTTAATATAAGCGTTGAAGAGCGCAACGCGTTTATGGCAGACGTTTGTCGCGCGGCAAATGCCGTTCACAAGGCGTTTAACCCCGACAAGGTAAACTATGGCGCTTACGGCGATACAGGTTGCCACCTACACATGCACATTGTACCAAAGTACAACGGCGGTGACGAATGGGGCGGCGTGTTCCAGATGAACCCGGGCAAAACTTATTTAACCGATGCAGAATATGCAGAAATGATTGAAAAGATTAAAGCAAATTTATAAAATTAAAAAGCACCGAGTAATCGGTGCTTTTTTCTTTTAGATAAATAATTCTACAATAAACACTACCGCGCAAGCAATAGTCGCTACAATCGGTAGTCCGCCGCCGGCATAGGCTACAACCATTGCCACGGCAAATGCAGCGCCCGCCGACCAAACACTCTCGGTCGCGCCAAGTATTGCGGGAAAGGTCATAACCGCTAGGGTTACGAAAGGAACGTAATAAAGAAAAGATTTAAAGAACTTGTTGGTTATCTTTTTCTTTATAAGCGCTAGTGGCAACATTCTTATAAGATAGGTCACTACCGCCATTGTAAATATGTAAAGGGCTATATTATTCATTAGCGTCATCCTCCTCTTCTACGGGGAAGAAATATGCCGCGACGCTAGCGATAACAATTGTCAAAATTATTACCCTATAACCCGACGGAATTTCTTTTAAAAGTGGGGTTACGGCAAAACCAAGGCTTAAAAGCATAGATACCAATACAATGCCTAAAAGCACCTTGTTTTCTTTTGCGGGTGGTACGATTATTGCAATAAACATACCGTAAAGCGCCACGCCCAACGCGCTAAGTACGCTATCGGGCAATAACTCGCCCGATATACAACCAAGCGCTGTGCCACCTACCCAACCTGGCCACGCGGCCGAAATCAGACCATAGCAATATGCGGGCGGTACGTTTCGGTGCACGTAGGCGCTAGACACGCCAAAAACCTCATCGGTAACACCAAATGAAATTAAATAGCGGTGATACCATTTCATATTTGTGTCAAATCGTTGAGAAAGCGACGATGACATTAGGCAATATCGCAAGTTAATAACAAGTTGTGTCAGTATCATTGCTAGGTATCC
>JAFYLD010000011.1 GCA_017537245.1 Clostridia bacterium
CAAATTGTCGTCAATGGAAAAGGTTGTCAGTAAATCGCCATATAAAAAAAGAGAACTGTGCGGGTGGAACTTCTGAAAAAGGAATTATTGTGTAAAATCAAGGGCAGAATGAGATTTCCTGAAAAGGTTGCAATAGTAGGCAATGAAAAAACCTAACTCTCAAACCACAATGCGAACGGAACGAAAGCGAAAGCACACCGTTTCACTATTAGAGTTTTTCCTTGCTTTTTGCAAGGGGAAACTCTATCCTCTGCTCACTCCACTCTGCTCTGCTCCCGTTTGCACTTTTAAAAATTAAATCGAAGATTGAGAATATCGCTAAACACAGCGAAAATAATAACATAGACCTTTTGAAACGAAACATCAAGTTGAGTTTCAAACCCTTGGTTCTTTGGGGATAAAGAACGAAAGGGGTGAATAGAGCGGACAAAGTCCGCTCTAGAGGGGAAAACAATTACCATTTGTGTTTGCAATTGTTACATTCGTATTGTTTGCCAATTTTAGAAGAAGCCAAACCGAACACTCCAACAGAAACAGTTCTATTTATGTTTGAAATTCTTTTTGTGTTTGTGCTTCCGCATAATGGACATTTGGGATGATTAATTTGATTATAAATTTGTGCCTGATTTGCTGCGATTGAAAACCTTTCTTCAAGAATTTGTTCATATTTTAATGGGTTTTGTTTGACCATTTTAATATCGGCATCTATTTGTTTAACAGAGTTTGATGTAGCATACAATAAAAACCATCCTATTGCGGCAACAATAAATGAAATTACTTTTAAAAACAAATTACCTTGCAACAAAATCAAGACAATAAATAATACTGTAAAAGTGATTGAAACAATAACTGTAATGATTCTGGCCATTATTTCGTAATTTCTATCTTTTTCTAATCTAAGAAGATGAAAATTTAAGGCATCTTCATTTTCATCAGTTGTGTTTGGGGTTTCAAAATCAAAATCAGGAATGTCTTTTGGGAAAAAGATACTTTCATCAATTGTTTCGTTAAGAGTTGTCTTAGCATTCTCTAATAATGATATATACTTAGATTTTCCAAAAGCATATGAAGAAGACAAAACTTTAATTAACAAATACTTATATTTCCCATTAGAATGTTTAATGATTTGATATATAGGATACCATAACATAAGGTCTTCTGAATTACCTGAACTTCCATCAGGATAGTATTCAACAAAAGATATTTCATCATATAAATATTTTGAGTAAACATTCATTACCTCAGTAGAAAGGCAAGAAAAATCTATTAAACCAAAAAGTTTTGTTGTGTTGTTAATATTAAATGCAAGGTGAGTTTCTTTATAATCTTCCAAAAGCAATATAGCAATTTTATCGTAAAGTAAACTCAGACTTTTTTCTTTGTCCAAAACATCGATATTTCTTTTATATTTTTCTACATTATCACGAAACAGTTCACAAAAAGTATCAAATTTAGAAATATCAAAATTATCAAAAAAAGTTTTTGTTTGTTGAATTAAATTTTCAATCATAGAATCGCAATCAACAGTTTGGGTGTTTGAGTTTTCATAATTAATTGGATATCCACAGTGAATACAAGCATTACACTTATCTGAAATTTTGCCACCACATTCAGGACATGTAATTAAAGCCATACAAAGTTCCTCCTTTGTTTATTAATTCTTGTATATTATATCACGAACTAAATATATGGTCAATATAATCTATATTAAAATAATTAGTATACAAAATAAATCTTCAATACCAACATCGGTTAGCAAACCCTTTACCTCATCGTATGGCATACCGTAGCGTTGGGTAAGATAACGCATAGACGCGCCTAGCTCACCATCGGGACCGCCATATTGACTGATTATGATTTGCGCGTACTTTGGATTTGGATTTTTTATATTTACGGGGTATTGCAGTTTCTTTTCATATTGCCACATACGTTACACCTGCCTTTCCCATGGCCACGGAGAGTCGATCCAACTCCAGCGGTCGGTCGCGGGCACGTCGGATTTGGTAACGATATATCTACCAAACTTTGCCTCATAAGCGGCTATCGCCTCACGCTTGCGACGACGATATTCGCGCAACATTTGCAACGCTTTTGCATCGCGTGGATGGGTGTCTAAATAAAGCTCGGTTTCAAGGATTGAAAAGCATAGCGCATCAATACTTTGTTTCATCGTGCGTTTTTCGTTCATCGGGCAGTACCTCCCGGCATAAAGGGTTTGTCAAGACACGGGTAGATAGTGCCACTAGAAAAGCCTGTTTCATCATCGTAAACAGAGTTTATATGCTGCACGTTTACAAACGCCATAGCGAGTACGTCGTTATCCGGCATATCGTAAGACGTGTTATAATTTGTTTCTATATAATTCATAACCTTTTCTCCTTTTAATATTTTGCGTCCCTTATACAGTATATTGTCGAGGGTAAAAAAGAGTGAAAAAGCAAAACGCCCACTACCAAAATAGTGGACGTTTTTTATTATTTATTATCATCAGTTTTTTGTGCGATGGTATAACGCGGTCTTCCCTTTACTTCAAGATAAATCTTGCCGATATATTCGCCGATAACACCAAGACTTAAAAGCTGCACGCCACCAAAGAAGCAAATTATACTTACAGTTGACGCCCAACCCGCAACACTAGAACCCACAAGCGCGGTGATAATTGACCAAATAATACCTATAAAACTAAGCGCCGATACAATAAAGCCAAAGGCTGTTATCAGGCGAATCGGTTTTACCGAAAGACTGGTAATGCCGTTTATCGCAAAAGAAATCATCTTTTTAAGCGGATATTTACTCTCACCCGCCATGCGCTCTTTGCGAGAATACTCGACGCTGGAATATTTAAAACCAACCATAGGGACTAGTCCGCGCAAAAAGAGGTTGACTTCTTTAAACTCGGCGAGTGTTTCTAACGCGCGTTTTGACATTAGTCGATAATCGGCGTGATTGTAAACAATATCGGCGCCCATAGCTCGCATAAGCTTATAAAAGAATTGCGCAGTACCACGCTTAAATTTGGTGTCGGTTTTTCTATCGGAACGAACACCATAAACAATATCGCTACCCGAAAGATATTCGTCAACCATTTTATCAATAGCGTCGATATCATCTTGACCGTCACAGTCAACCGAAATAGAGATGTCGCATTTTTCTTTGGCTTCCATAAGACCGGCCAAAAGCGCGTTTTGGTGACCTTGATTTCGGCTAAGTGAAATGCCGCAGTAATGTTCGTCAAGAGAAGATAACTCGCTAATAATATCCCAAGTCTTATCGCGACTGCCATCGTTTACAAAAAGTATGCGACTTTGATCACTAATCTTGCCGTCTATGTAAAGATCGTTTATCTTTTGTAAAAACATTGGAGCCGTAACCGGTAAAACCTCTTGCTCGTTGTAGCATGGTATTACAATATATAATATAGGTTGCATTTTTGTTCCCCTTTTTTAATTATCATATATATAATATAACTTGTGTAAAATTTTGTCAAGCGACTGAGCCTATAACGTTTCGAAGTTTTTGCAGTATTTTCTTTTCGGCACGCGATATTTGTACCTGTGATATACCAAGCCGCGTCGCCGTTTCGTTTTGGGTAAGAAACTGAAAATAGCGATATTTTATTATTTGTTGCTCGGTAGCATCTAGGTATGAAAAGGCTCGTTCAAGCAGTAATTTATCTATTAGCGAATCCTCGGGTCCTGCAACAGATACGTCCAGCTCTCTTATGCCGTCATCATTTTCGACCGTGAGCGAAACGGTAGGCATTGCCGCCGACTGCGCCTCGGTTATTTCTTCGGGCGTAACGCCAAGCGACACTGCTAGTTCGTTTATTGTCGGCTCGCGAGATAGTTGATTTTCTAGTCTCATTTTTTCACGAGCTACCTTTAACGACAATTCCTTTAAACTGCGCGACACCTTTATAGCGCCGCCATCGCGAAACATACGGCGCACCTCACCCAAAATTACCGGCACCGCATAGGTCGAAAAACAAAGACCGCGGCTATTGTCAAATCCGTCTGCCGCCTTTATAAGACCAATACACCCCGCTTGATAAAGGTCGTCGTACTCAATACCTCTGCCTACAAACCTTTTGCACAGTGAGTGAACTAGCGGCAGGTTACTTTCGATAAAACTGTCGCGTGATTTAACGTCAACCATTTACAGTATATCTTGGCGCTATCTTTTTAGAGAGTAAAATAGTAGTGCCCTTACCAACGTGAGAACGCACTCGAATAGAGTCCATAAATGATTGCATAACCGCAAACCCAAGTCCCGCGCGCTCACCACCAACCGTGGTATATAGCGGCTCCATCGCTTTTTCTACGTTTTCGATACCGCAACCGTTATCACGAATTTTAATTTTTATTATATTAGTATCGGTGATTTCGCCACTTATGTAAATCTTACCTATCGACTCGCGATAAGCGTGAACAATACAGTTTGTTACCGCCTCGCTAACGGCGGTTTTGATATCGTTTATTTCCTCGAGCGTTGGGTCAAGCTGCGCTGCAAAAGCCGCAACCGTAGCACGCGCAAACCCCTCGTTTGCCGAGCGTGATAATATATTCATACTAAACTTGTTGATAATCTCCATTTTCTATCTCCTTATTTTTTACACTCGTCTATGGTTGCGAGTTTTTCTATTCCTGATAATTTCATAACCTTATATATCTGCGGACTAGTTCCCGTAATATGCAACTTGCCGCCACGACGAGAAAGATTGCGATATCTACCCATAACAAGACCGATACCTGAACTGTCCATAAAGCTGACTCTAGTAAAATCAAGCACCAATAACGCCGGCATATTAAGTTCAGCCGCGTTGTCAATTGCGTTTCTGATAGATGCCGCGGTATGATGATCTATTTCTCCATTTAGGTAGGCGGTTGTTACCTCGCCGTTTACACTAATATCTACTGACATAAAAACACCTCTATTTTTTAAAAAAGATAAAGGACAAACCTTTTATAATAGTATAAAGGCTTGTCCTTAAATTTATTGTCATATCAAGTTGTCACAATTTAACTTTTATCGTCTTAAAAGAGGGCGAATCTCGCTAGCAAGATAAAGCGAACCAAAAACGAAGGTAGGATTTTGGTCTAAATGCAATAACACGTCGCCCATATTTTCTACCGTTAAAACCTGGCTACAATATTGTCGCGCTTCGATCGCTAATTCTTCTACTTGCAAAGCGCGTGGTACGTTTGGCTTTACGCAAATGACCTTTTTGCAGTAAGGCAGAGTTTTTGCTAATACCTCGCGATAGTTTTTATCCTTCATAACGCCGATAACGGCGGTTATATTTTGGTGTTGTGCGAGCACCGTACAAAGCACGTCTGCGCCGTCGGGATTATGCGCGCCGTCGATTACTATAAGCGGCATTTTAGACACCACTTCTAATCTCGCGGGAATAAACGCTTTTTCAAGACCTTGCTTTATGCTGGTAGTAGATATTTCAAGTCCGCAATTTTTAAGTGTTTCAATCGCTATTAAAGCATTTTCAATTTGATAAGCGCCACCAAGATTGGTTTTGTAAGTTTCTCCCCCATAACAAAAACTATTACCCAAAACTGAAACGTTGACGTCGGTTAAATCATTTTGGTTTGGAGTTGTTATGTTTTGGGAATAAGAAGATATAACTTCAAACGCACTTTGTGGTTGGTTTAAACTAGTAACTACCGCATTATTTTTTATAATGCCGCATTTCTCAGCCGCGATTTTCTCGACCGTATCACCTAAAATCGCCGTATGGTCAAGACCGATTTTGGTAATAACCGAAACAAGCGGAGAATCAATAACGTTGGTCGCGTCGAATCGACCGCCAAGACCTGTTTCGAGCACGGCAACGTCTATTTTGTTTTCGCTAAAATACAAAAATCCAACCGCGGTTATAAACTCAAACTCGGTGAGTGTAACTCCCGTATCGATAACTTTTTGTGATAATCGACACAAATCGTCGCGGCTTATATACTCGCCGTTTATTTGTATGCGCTCGCAAAAGTCTACGATATATGGTGACACAAACGCGCCCACCTTGTACCCCGCTTCTTTTAAAGTGCTAGAAACAAACGTATTAACCGAGCCCTTACCGTTAGTACCCGCAATATGAATAGACTTAAAATCATTTTGCGGATCACCTAGTCTTTGGCAAACGGCGGTTATGCGTTCGAGTCCCGCTTTGTGTGAAAAAGCGCCGAGCGAGTGTATATAATTTAAAGTTTCATTATAATTCATAAAACACCAAAATTTTACTTGAAAAATTTAAAATTATTTTCACATAATACTATCAAGGATTAATCACTTAATCCTTTTTAATGCAGTAAATATATTTAAGTCTTGTTAAGTTAATAAAGAAAAGTACGTTTACTGCAATATAAAAGAGAGCCAAAATATATTGGCTCTCTTTTTGAATGTTGTCTTAATTAAAGAGCCTTGAGGTCAGCAATGCTGTCTTCAATCATCTTTATTTTATCAAGCGCCTTTGCAAGACCCTGTTTTTGTTGTTCAATAACAGCTGCAGGTGCCTTTGCAACAAAGCCTGCGTTGTTTAGTTTCTTTTCAAAGAATTCTTTATCAACAACAGCCTTTGCAAGATCTTTTTCTAGTCTTGCAATTTCAGCATCGATATCTACTAGTTCCTTCATTGGCATATAAACGGTAGCAGCATCGGTAACTACGCGAACTGCACCCTCAGCATCAAAACCTTCGCCAATTTCTACCTCAGATGCACTTGCCAAGCGGCAAATGTATGAAGTGCCTGTACTAAAGGTATCTGCAAAGTTGGTTTGGATGCAAACCTTAGCCTTCTTTGAAGGTGGAACGTTCATCTCTGCTCTGCGGTTTCTGATAGCCTTGATTACGAGCATAATCTTTTCAAACTCTGCTTCTTCGGTAACAAAGTTAAATTCATCGCGGAATTTTGGCCATTTTGTTACCATAAGCGTTTCTTCATCACCGTGAGGCATTGTTTGCCAAATTTCTTCGGTGATAAATGGCATAAATGGATGCAATAGAGCGAGTGTATTTGTAAATACGTAAACGAGCACGCTACGAGCTGTGTTCTTAGCCGCTTCATCCTCGCCGTTTAGACGAGCTTTACAAATTTCGATATACCAGTCACAGAATACATCCCAAATAAAGTCGTAAAGTTTTTGTACCGCCATGCCAAGCTCAAAACGATCAAGGTTTTCGGTTACGTCACGAACGAGGGTATTGTATTTTGAAATAATCCATTTATCTTCAAGAGCAAGGTCGCTAACGTTTATAGGTAATACCTTGTCGCTATCAAGATTCATAAGAATAAATCTTGCAGCGTTCCAAATCTTGTTTGCAAAGTTACGGCTAGCTTCTACACGCTCTGGAATATAGCGCATATCATTACCTGGGCTATTACCGGTAGCAAGTGAGAAACGAAGTGCGTCAGCGCCAAAGGTATCGATAACTTCAAGTGGGTCAACACCGTTGCCAAGTGACTTTGACATTTTTCTACCCTGTGGGTCACGAACAAGACCGTGAATAAGAACGGTGTTAAACGGTACTTGACCTGTTTGCTCAATACCGGAGAACATCATACGCATTACCCAGAAAGGAATAATATCGTAACCGGTAACTAGAGTATTTGTTGGATAATAGTGTCTTAAATCAGCGGTATCATCCGGCCAACCAAGTGTTGAGAATGGCCAAAGAGCTGATGAGAACCATGTATCAAGTGTATCTGGATCTTGAACGATCTTTTCGCTACCACAGTGAGCGCACTTTGTAGCGTCCTCGCGAGAAACGGTAATCTCGCCGCACTCTTCACAATACCAAGCAGGAATACGATGACCCCACCAAAGCTGACGTGAAATACACCAGTCGCGAATATTCTCGAGCCAGTGGAAATATACCTTTTCAAAACGTTGTGGAACAAACTTTGTTTCACCGTTTTTAACTGCATCGATAGCCGGAGTTGCTAGCGGCTTCATCTTTACGAACCATTGCTTTGAAACAGCAGGTTCAACGGTAGTGCCACAACGATAGCAAGTACCAACGTTATGGGTGTAATCCTCTACCTTAACAAGGGCGCCTTCTGCCTCAAGGTCGGCAACGATAGCCTTACGAGCTTCGTAACGATCCATGCCTGCATACTTTGGATAATCATCAACAATTTTAGCATCATCGGTCATTACACAAATAACAGGAAGGTTATGACGAAGACCAACTTCAAAGTCGTTAGGGTCGTGCGCAGGTGTAATCTTAACAACGCCTGTACCAAAATCCATTTCAACGTAATCATCTGCAACAACAGGTATCTTACGGTGAACTATAGGAAGGTCAAGTTCCTTACCGATTAAGTCTTTATATCTTTCATCGTTTGGATTTACTGCAACGGCAGTATCGCCAAGCAAAGTTTCTGGACGGGTAGTAGCAAGTTCTAGATAACCGCTGCCGTCAGCAAAAGGATAACGCAAGTGCCAAAAATGACCTGCTTGCTCCTCGTATTCAACCTCGGCATCAGAGATGGAAGTCTTACAATGTGGGCACCAGTTAATGATACGCTCGCCACGATAGATAAGACCCTTTTCATAAAGGCTTACAAAAACTTCTTTTACTGCTTTGTTACAACCTTCATCAAGTGTAAAATGTTCGCGGTCCCAGTCGCAAGAAGAGCCAAGCTTTTTAAGCTGCTCAATAATTCTGCCACCGTATTGACGTTTCCATTCCCAAGCGCGAACAAGGAAACCTTCACGACCGATATCGTCTTTTGTAACGCCTTCTTTTTTCATTGCTTCAACAATCTTTGCCTCGGTAGCGATTGACGCGTGGTCAGTACCCGGAAGCCAAAGTGTATCAAAGCCCTGCATACGCTTAAAGCGAATGAGAATATCTTGCAAAGTGTTGTCAAGAGCATGTCCCATGTGAAGTTGACCTGTAATGTTTGGTGGTGGAATAACTATTGTATAGGTATCCTTACCTTCCTCACATTTTGCGTGGAAATATTTTCCATCGAGCCACATTTTATAAATGCGGTCTTCAACGTCTTTTGGGTCATACTGTTTTGCGAGTTCTTTATTCATAATTTTACCAACTCCAAATAAGTATAATTAAAACTAAAATGTTAATATTAATATTGTCAGCCACGAGTAACAGCGTTTGCATTTCGAGGCGGACAGACCGCCCGAGATGCGTTTTTTGCTTTGAAAATACTCAAAGCGCGTGGCTTTTCGGACGGTTTTTTATTTTACAACTAAACTAGTTATATGTCAAGTGTAGTTTGTACTGCCTGATCCTTTTGAGGAAGTGCTCCCGCCGCAGGCAAATTCTTTGTGCGATAGCGGTGTGGATTTTCTAACGATTCGGCCACGTAAGGCTCTGCTGTATAGATGCGCTGTCCCTTCTTTTGAGTCATTACTGCAATACCGCCGTTATCTTTGGTTGTCTTTGCAGGAATAAGCGCGGTATTTACTAGCAACATACGACCATTTGTGGATTTAAGCAAGATATCACAATCTTCTGTAAAATGAAGAATAGTGTGAATCTTGTACTTGTCCGAATAAGCTTTAATAAGCTTTTTACGATTGGTCTTGGTTTCGTAAGATTTAAGCGGAACCTTAGCAACACGACCGTTATCAAATACAAATATCATAAAGCCCGAGTAATCACGAGTGTGCACCATATAAAGACTTTGCTCACCCTCGTCGTATTCAAGCTTGCTCGCAATAAAGTCACCAAGCGCACTAGCCTTGCCGTCGGCAAAGTCATAGGTACGGCTCTTGTAAACCTGAGCATTGGTTGTAAAGAACAACAAATCGTGAGCGTTGGTCGACTCGATAACTTGTGTTATTTCGTCGCCCTCTTTAAGCTTTTGCTCACCGCTCATACGAAGAGAGAGTGGTGTAATCTTTTTAAAGTAACCGTCTTTTGTAAAGAAGAGTGTTACAGGTGATTCATCAAGTACCTCTGGCTCGTTTGTAACGTCCTCGGTTTCGGCAGAAACGATTTTTGTTTTGCGATCTTGACCGTATTTTTTGATAACTTCTTCAAGTTCTTTAACGATTATCTTCTTAATCTTTGACTTAGATTCAAGAATCGACTGCATTTCTTCGATTTCTTTTTGCAAGCTTTCGATTTCGTCAAGACGTTTTAAGATATATTCGCGATTTAGGTGACGCAACTTAATCTCGGCTACGTATTCGGCCTGGGTTTCGTCAATACCAAAGCCTATCATAAGGTTTGGCACAACCTCTTTTTCCTCTTTGGTGTCGCGAACAATCTTGATTGCTTTATCAATATCGAGAAGTATCTTCTCCATACCTTTAAGCAAGTGAAGTTTGCTCTGCGCTTTTTCAAGTTTAAAGTAAACTCTGCGGCGCACACACTCGCTGCGGAACGCTACCCACTCGCTTATAATATCTTTAACGCCCAAAACCATAGGACTTGATGCGATAAGAATATTAAAGTTGCAAGAAAAGCTGTCTTGTAGCGGAGTGATCTTGAAAAGTTTTTTCATAAGCTTTTCAGGATCTGTACCACGTTTTAAATCGATGGTAATTTTAAGACCGCCCAAGTCTGTTTCGTCACGAATATCATTGATTTCGGTGATCTTTTTAAGTTTTACAAGATCGATTATCTTTTCGATAATTGCCTCGGTTGTAGTAGTTGGCGGTATAGATTTAATATCGATACAGTTATTTGACTTATCGTATTCATAAGTACCGCGCACCTTAAAGCCGCCGCGGCCCGTTTCATAAATCTTTTCCATTTCGTTGCGGTCATAGAGAAGTTCACCGCCTATTGGAAAATCAGGAGCTAACAAAGTATCTGCAACGTTGATTGAATCGTCCTTGATATACGCGATGGTTGTTTCGCAAACCTCACGCAAGTTAAACGGACAAATGTTGCTTGCCATACCCGCCGCAATACCCATATTTGCGTTTACAAGTATTGAAGGAAAAGTTACCGGAAAAAGCACCGGCTCTTTCATTGTAGCGTCATAGTTATCTACAAAATCGACGGTATCTTTATCGATATCAATAAAAAGTTCTTCGGCAATTGGAGCAAGTTTTGCCTCGGTATAACGAGAAGCCGCGCATTGCATATCGCGTGAATACGCTTTACCAAACGAACCCTTTGATTTAACGTATGGGTGCAGTAGCGCCTCGTTACCTTCTGATAAACGCACCATTGTTTCGTAAATTGCGCCGTCACCGTGAGGGTTAAGTTGCATTGTACGACCAACAATGTTTGCCGACTTTATTGTAGAGCCTTTAAGTAATCCCATAGTATGCATTGTGTAAAGCAACTTACGGTGTGACGGCTTAAAACCATCGATTTCGGGAATAGCACGCGATATAATTACACTCATCGCGTATGGCATAAAGTTTGATTTAAGTGTTTCTGTAACCAAACTTTCTACCACTGTACCTGCGCCCGCAATATAGGCGTTACTTTGTGGCTTTTTGGTTTTTTGCTCTGTTTCTTTCTTTTTTCTTGGAGCCAATTTAATAATCTCCTTTAGCTAATATCGGCATCATCCATGTATAGATAGCCGTATTCCGAAATGTAGTCTTTTCTTCCTGCAAGGTTATCACCAAGTAACAAGTCAAACATTTCACTTGTGTATTCGGCATCTTCTGGAAGTATCTTTATAAGACGACGTGTTTCGGGATTCATAGTAGTAAGGTTCATCATATCAGGTTGGTTTTCACCAAGTCCTTTTGAACGCTGCAACGTATACTTCTCGTCGCCTATTTCGTTTAATATATCGGTCTTTTCATTTTCGTCATAGGCAAAATAGGTCTTTGCCTTGGTATTTATTTCATAAAGTGGAGTCTCTGCGATAAACACCTTGCCTTCGCTGATGAGCGTTGGCATAAGACGATAAATCATGGTAAGAATAAGCGTACGAATATGGAAACCGTCAACGTCGGCATCGGTACATATTATAATCTTATTCCATCTAAGGTTTGCCATATCAAAGTTAGAAAGGTTTTTGTTAGCCTTTGACTTAACTTCTACACCGCAACCTAATACTTTAAGCAAATCGGTGATAATTTCACTCTTGAATATCTTGTCGTACTCGGCCTTTAAGCAGTTAAGTATTTTACCGCGTACCGGCATAATAGCCTGAAACGCCGCGTCACGAGCAAGTTTACAAGAACCCAAAGCCGAGTCACCCTCAACTATATAAAGTTCGCGTTCATTAACATCTTTGCTGCGGCAGTCAACAAACTTCTGAACTCGGTCTGCCATTGTGTTACCGGTAGCGAGTGTCTTTTTAAGGTTTATTCTTTCCTTTTCACTACGTTCACGGCTACGTTTGTTTATAAGTACCTGCTCGGCAATTTTTTCGGCCTCGGCTTTATTTTCTATAAAATAGATTTCAAGCTGATGGCGTAAAAACTCAGTCATAGCATCGCCGATAAATTTGTTGGTAATGCTCTTTTTGGTCTGGTTTTCGTAAGACACCAAACCACCTGGTGAAAATGATGATATAACAAGCACCAAACACTCCTCAATATCAGAGAAGGTTATCTTGCTTTCACCGCTTTTGTATTTGTTGTTTTGTTTAAGATACGCGTCAATTTGGTAAACAAACGCGTTTCTAACCGCGCGTTCAGGAGCGCCGCCGTACTCTAGCCAGCTAGAGTTGTGGTAATATTCCTTTAAAGTATGACGATTAGAGAAAGTAAGCGCCGCGTTAATCTTTACTTTATACTCGGGTTTATCATCGCGATCACGACCTTTACGCTCGGCCGACCAAAACTGTACCGAGGTAAGTTTTTCTTCGCCAACCTTTTCGTTTACGTAATCGGTAATACCGTTTTCATAAATAATTTCTTGTGAAATATAACGAGCACCTTGTTGCTCGCGGAACTCAAACAACAATCCATCGTTTACAATAGCCTGTCTTTTAAGCGTATCTATAAAGTAATCACGTGGAATTTTTATATCGGTAAATACCTCTATGTCAGGTTTCCAACGAATTTTTGTACCTGTTTCGCGACCATTATATTCCTCGCGCTTTAGCCCGCCAATGTTAAAGCCCTTTTCAAAATGAAGGCTATACTTAAAGCCATCTCGACGAACCTCTACGTCCATCCACTCGGCAGCATACTGCGTAGCGCAAAGACCCAAACCGTTTAGACCGATTGATGTGCTATAGTTAGAGCCCTCGTCGGTGCCGTACTTACCACCCGCGTACATCTCGCAAAATACCATTTCCCAGTTTTCGCAATCGTACTTTGAGTTATAGTCAACAGGACAGCCTCGACCAAAGTCTTGCACCTCTATTGAGTTATCGCTGTGGTAGGTTATAACGATCTTTTTACCATAACCTTCGCGCGCTTCGTCGATTGAGTTAGATATAATTTCAAAAACCGAATGTTCACAGCCGTCAAGACCATCCGAACCAAATATAACACCTGGGCGTTTACGTACTCGGTCAGGACCTTCTAGCTTTTGAATACTTGTATTATCGTATTGTGGTTTTGCTTTAGCCAAAATTACACTTCCTTGCAAATAGCAATATTTATACATATTATCATACAGTATATATTATACACTAAATATTGTGGTTTCGTCAAGGCAAAAACTATAAATAGAAAAAATAAAAAAGTCCCGACTTTTGTCGGGACTAATAACAATTAATCTAAACCAATATATGGCGCCGGGTCAGGTTTTTTACCGTTTACAATAACCTCAAAATGCAAGTGGTTGCCCGTTGACTGACCGGTAGTACCAACAAGCGCGATAACCTCGCCTTGCTTAACTGTGTCACCAACGCTGCAACAAACCTGCTTTGCATGCGCATAAAGTGTGCGCATACCATTTGCATGCTCAATAATTACGCAATAACCGTAGTCGCCATTCCAACCAGCCTTTACAACCTTACCGTCAGCTACGGCAAAGATTTGTGTGCCGCTCTTTGCACAAAGGTCAACACCCTTGTGATTACGACCATCACCATAATAAGAGCTTACTCGCCAAGTGCCTGCAGGAAGTGGGAAAATAAAGCCTGCTGCATGAGCTCGTTGCTTTTCTTTAGCAGATGCCAAAGTCTTGGCAGTACCTTTTAATACAACTTCGTTAACAGGGGCAATTACAACCTCGGTTTTAACGTCAACACTTGAAGTAACGTTGCCGTTTAGCATAACTACGTCTTGTGTAACACGGTTAAGACCAGAAACACCCTTAACGCTTACCTCACTATAACCAATAACCTGCTCGTTTGTCTTTTGAGTAGTGCTTGTGTAAGGAACGATAACGTCGGTTGTTTTGTAAAGCTTTGTGACAACGTCAAGAGAATTTACAACGCTCTCAAGAGTAGCCTTATCGTCAAGGTCGCTTGCTACAAAATATCCGCTTTGAGTAGTAATGCTTTTTGTAAAATAGCTTGTACACTCGGCACCCTCAACGTTAAATCCATTAAGACGAGCGTCAACCATTTGCTCAACTATATCCTTTTCGCCGCGAGCTACTTTTTGACCATCTACAAAGAGTGTGGTCGCCGCTACGATAGCATCGGTGTTATCAATAATAGCGTTAGCAATTTCGTCAGTATTGTTGATATTTTCACTAAGAGTGATTGTTGTACTAAAAGTAGGCTCGTCAACAACCGTCTGAACGTCGTTACTTTCTACCATATTTTCAACAAGCGCTAGCGCGTCGTTAAACTGTTGCTTACTACTAACGGTAGCGATAATGTTGCCCTTGTAACTTACTTTATATGCTATACGGGTATTTGTAAAAGAAAGGCTTGCAAGAATAGCGATAATTGCCACACCTGCAAACATACCCTTTTTTGCTCTGCTTGAACTATTTTTAATTGTAGAAACCGCTGTCTTTACGCTTTTTATAATAAGCGGAATTACATCACCCAAAATAATTCTCCTTCCAAAAAATTGTTACAACTTTGTAACCTTTTTATACCCCTATTATACCAAAAGGTTACAAAATTGCAACCTTTTTTGTTGATTTTTTGAAATTTTTTCGAAATTTTGTGCAATTTTGCACTACTTTACAACAAAACTAATTCAAAGTATAATAATATTGTATAAAGTTTTTGTGACCAAAAAGGTTAAAAATCGTACTTGTTAAGTGAAGGGGTGAAATTTATGGATGATAGCAAAATAATAGAACTATATTTCGACCGCGATAAATCGGCAATAACACAAACCAAAGATAAATACGGACGTCTTTTATACTCTGTGTCATACAATATTTTAAAGATTCGTGAGGATGCCGAAGAATGTGAAAGCGATACGTACATGGCGGCCTGGAACCAAATACCTCCAAGCAAACCACAAGTATTGTCTGCTTTTTTAAGCAGGATTACGCGTAACATTTCCTTTAAAAAATTGCGCAGCCAAACTGCGCAAAAACGCGGCGGCGGTAATAGTCTATTGCCTATTGATGAACTTGCCGATTACATTCCTGACAAAACAAATGCATTTGCCACGCTAGAACTAACCGAAATACTTAATAAGTTTTTGCGCGAATTACCTACTCGCGACCGTCAAGTTTTTATTTGTCACTACTGGTATTGCGACTCCATAAAGGACATTTCCCGTCAATTTGGCTTTACGCAAAGCAAAGTGAAAATGATACTTTCGCGCACACGCGCAAAACTGCTTGACCACCTTGAAGCACAGGAGGTTTATATATGAATAACGATCTTTTTGAAAAAGCATTTGACGCTATCGATGACGAGCTTATAGCCGATGCAAAAAATCCAAGTATTCGTATCGCCGCAAGACGCAAAAAAATTCTCATAAGCTCGATTGCAGCTTGTGTTGCGGCAGTACTTGTGAGCATACAGTCAATTAATGTGTTAAGCGATTTAAACAGCAACAACTATACAACCTCGGATGATACCGAAATTATATACGAAGAAGAAATCGTATATGAGCAAACTACAAGCGAGGACGATACTTCAATCGCACCGGATAAACATCAAAACATCAATAGTGATGCAACTACTCCTATAACATATAACAAACTAACTATTGATGATATGCCTTTTGCAGATAGCAATTCGGCTAATTTATCTGCTGGGAACAGTACGAAATCTTATGATGAAATTTATGTACCTGATATAAAATATCTCTATATTGAGCCGATTCCTGCAGATGGATACATTACCCTTTATCATAATAAAAGTACCTATGATAATCCTCCATCAGAAGAAGATGCCCGTACATATTTAGACATCTTTTTGCCAAAACTTGCAAATGCCTTTCAAATTACAACGCCTCAATACAATTTGGAGCAGAACTCATATATGGCTATTGGCGAATATAGTACATATATCATATTACACGATAAAAATGATTATAGTATGTTCTTCAATCACAGAGAACTTTATAACGAAATTAAGCTATCTCATAACAATGTAACATTTAAAGAAGACCTGATGATTGACGGTCAGTTAGTCACTGTTGACCACACCAAAACGGACGAAGAAATCATTAAATCTTTATCCTGGATTAAAGAAAGGTTATTTGACATATTCGATGTTTCTTTTGACAATGCAAAAATTATCAGAAAATATGGAGATACCTACGGTGACGTTTATGTCTATTTTTACAACCGAAACGGCGGCACATTAGACAAAATCTTAAATCAACAACCATCTACCGATTATATAAAAATTCGGTTCAGCGGAAATATGATAGATAACTCTATACTTAATGGTAGCGATGTTAATTGTAAAATTAGCCGCGCAACCCATACAGCAGTTATTGAGGGCAATACTTTTAAACTTATGCCGCTAGAGAAAGCAGAAGAATATTTATATAAAGGTTACGTCTTCGGTGGACCGGGCTGTCCGTTGTGTCTCGAAAATCAGACACCCGTAGATTTTGAGGGATATGATTATGTTGGCATTAGTTACTCATATTCTTCTAAAATCCGTTCATCATTTCCTTGTTACACCTTTTACAAAAACATCGGTACTTCCGAAAACGGTAATATGACCTTTGCAAAAACCTATGTCCCAGCAGTAGAGGTTGAGGGTTATGAGGAATACTTTATAAACAAACACAATAACCACAACACAAACACCAGCAACAACAATGATGATTATATTTTAGAAGATAATGGTGAATAAATAAAAAAAGAGAGGATTCGTTTGAATCCTCTCTTTTTTATTAAAATAATGACATTTGGTTTGTGTCGGGCAAATCGGACATAGCGCCAAGGTCGGCAAGGTTTTGGATTATTGTTTTTGAAACGCCTGCTTCAACCGCAAAATCCTCACGAGAAACGAAGTCGCCCTTTTGCGCCGCTTCATATATAGAATATGCCGCCTTTTCACCAACGCCCGAAAGCGCGCCAAACGGCAAACGCATTTTGCCGTTTTCGGGCAAGAACTTCATAGCGTGTGAATGTTTAATATCAATAGGCAATATCTCTAATCCACGAGCCAACATTTCGTTAAATATTAGCAGCGTATCATAGGTATCAAGTTCTTTTTTGGTAGCTTCTTTACCCTTTGCCTTAATTTCGTTCATCTTGGCAAGCACCGCGCCTCTACCCTTTATAACGGTAGGCACGTCAACGTCCTCTGGACGGGCGGTAAAGTACGCGCAGTAAAACTCTAGCGGACGATAAACTTTATACCAACCAAGTTTAATAGCCGATATAACGTAAGCCGCCGCGTGGGCTTTAGGGAACATGTACTTAATCTTGTAGCAAGAACCAATGTACCACTCTGGCACACCAACCGCACGCATGTCGTCTTCCATCTTGCCCCAATCTTCTTTAGAAACCTTGCCCTTAGCAACCAAACCTTTACGTACCGTTTCGGTAATGTTAAAGGCTCGACCTTCATCCATACCTTGGTGTATTAAATAAACCATGATGTTGTCACGAGTACCGATAACTTCAGAAATTGTACATTGACCACTGTCTATCAAGTCCTTTGCGTTACCAAGATAAACGTCAGTACCGTGTGATAGACCGGATATCTGCAACAAGTCTGAGAAATTCTTTGGTTTACAGTCAACAAGCATTCCTCGTACAAACGAAGTACCAAACTCCGGTAAACAGAAAGTACCTGTGTTTGACTCTATTTCTTCGGGCGCAACACCTAACGCCTCGGTCGAAGTAAATAGGCTGTAAACCTTTGGGTCACTCATAGAAACGTCGTTTACGTCAATACCCGAATACTCGGTAAGATATTTATATGTAGTAGGTACAACGTGACCAAGCTCGTCAAGTTTTAGTATGGTATCGTGAATAGAGTGGAAGTCAAAGTGCGTAGTGATAATATCACTTTCGGTATCATCAGCAGGATGCTGAACAGGACAAAAATCATAAATGGTCATATCATTAGGTACTATAATCATACCTGCAGGGTGCTGACCGGTTGTGGTTTTTACCTTTGCTCCCTCAACCATAGCAGCCAATCGGTTAAGCTCGGCCTGACTAAGTGTAATATTCATCTTTTCGGCATAAGCCTTTGCAAAACCAAAGGCGGTTTTTTCGGCGATGGTAGAAATTGTACCTGCCTTGAAAACGTTTTCGGCGCCAAAAAGGGTTTTTGTGTAATCTTGAATTCTGTTTTGAACCTCATCCGAGAAGTTAAGGTCAATATCAGGAACCTTATCACCCTTAAAGCCTAGGAAGGTTTCAAACGGTATATCGTGTCCGTTACGGTTAAGCGGTGTATTACAGTGCGGACAGTTCTTTTCTGGTAGGTCAAAACCCGAACCTACCGAACCGTCGGTAAAGAACTCGCTATACTTACAGGTTGGACATACGTAGTGAGGCGCTAGTGGGTTAACCTCGGAGATGCCTGCCATTGTAGCAACAAATGACGAACCTACCGAACCACGCGAGCCTACGTAGTAGCCTAGTTCCTCGCTCTTGGCAACAAGCTTTTGAGCCGAGATATACATTATAGAGAATCCGTTATTGATAATAGAATTAAGTTCTTTGTTAAGACGCTTTTCTACAATTTCTGGAACAGGATCGCCATACATTGCCTTTGCGTTGTTCCAACAAATTTCGCGCAATAAATCGTCAGAACCCTCAATAACAGGCGGATAGTTACCCTTTGGCACCGGGATTACGTCATTTGACACCAATTCGGCAATTTTGTTAGGATTTTCTACTACAAACTCATAAGCACGATCACCAAAATAGTCAAAATCCTCTAACATTTCGGTAGTTGATTTAAAGTATAGAGGCGCTTGATTTTCGATATCGTCAAAGCCTTGTCCAGCCATAACTATTTGACGAATAATGCCGTCTTCTTTTTTAAGGAAGTGAACGTCACCGGTAGCTACAACCATTTTCCCGAGCTTGTCGGCGATTTCTACTATCTTGCGGTTAAAGTCTTTTACAACCTCGAGACTTGTAACGTGCTTAAATCTATTTGGCGTAACGTTACCTTTTTTATCAACCTTGTCAGGCTTTACGCTATCGCGAACCATAAACTCGTTATTACCGAGTGGTTGAATTTCAAGATAGTCGTAATAATCGGCAATCTCTAAAAGTGTCGTTTCATCTGCGCCATCAATTACCGCGCGATAAAGTTCGCCTTGCTCACAAGCCGAACCCACAATAAGTCCCTCACGGTGAGCATCAAGTTGCGAACGCAAGATAACCGGTCTGCCGTAAAAATTGTTAAGGTGCGCGTCAGATATTAGTTGATACAAGTTTTTAAGACCAACCAAATCCTTTACAAGCAAAATCATGTGGTTGCGCAACTTGCCAACCTCTTTGCTCGTAAGAGAAGATATGTCGTATCTTGTATCATCAATAAAGTAATTTTCAACGCCGTAGATTGCTTTAAACTCGCCGCCACCTTTGCGGATTTTACCAACAGCGTCGGCAATTGCAGGGTAAGCCTGCACTACACCGTGGTCGGTAATAGCAACAGCTTTGTGTCCCCACTTGTAAGCGCGATTTATAATATCGCCGGCACCCGCAACAGCGTCTTTTGCCGACATATTTGTGTGGCAGTGTAATTCTACGCGCTTTTCGCCGTCAAAATCATCGGTTTCTTCATACTTCTTAATGGTAGCTAGCGCCTTTACGTCAAGTATAAAATCGCGTGACCAACTATCATAAGAATAGTCACCGTTAACAATAACACAAGCGCCGTTTTTAAGAGCAGAAACAGAGTTCAAAAACTCGGTTGCGGCCTCGTCAAGATTTTTGGTGTATTTAGCATCAAAAAATTTGGTTACGGTTGCGGCAAACGAATTGGTGGTATCACTAAAATAGAACTTGATTTTCACCATCTTGCCGCCGCGTTTGGTGTCGAGCACCTTGCTCTCAAGACCAAACACCTCACCCCACGCGCTAACGTAAACGCTCTCGCCGTCATTTTGTGGGAGCATAACCTGACTTAATTTTTTAACGTTGCTATCAATTTTTCTACCAAAAAATAGTTTTGCACTTTCAAGATATACAGGCAAACCATCTTTTGGCTTGTAATCATATTTCTTTTCTTCTACCAGCTTTTCGGCCTTTGGCGCGGCGTCTTGTTTTGGCTTTTCGACCGCAGGGGCAGGAGCCGCTTCGCGCTCGGGCAATACGATAGGAGCATCTTCGAGCACCCCGTCAAAAGAAATATTAACCTCTGCGCCAAAACGCTTTTTAACAATCAATTTAAAGTTTTGCTCAAAATTGCCTTCTTGTATTTGAGAATAACCGCCGTATTTAAGAGTAATTTTCAAATTATTTCCATCAAGATTATACTGCGCCTCGTTAAAAAATCCGTTAAAAATTACGTTTTTTGTACGTATTTCGCTAACTATATCTTCAACTGCCTCTACGTCAAAAGCAGCAGCGTCAAACTGAATTTCAACGGTTTCATTTTCCAACTGCAAAGCATGTTTAATCTCCTCGCGCAAAAGGTTAATTTTGGCGCTAGGTATATAATTTTCGCTATAGAGTTTTAGCGTTAAGTCGCGAATTTCGCTATTAAGTAGACAGTCCTCGATGCTTACGTTACTAAACGTATTTACCGTTTCTGCACTTAAATATGTAGCAAACAACTCTGCAAAAGAGTACATTCAAATTCCTCACATTTTGTTAATTTCTTGTTCTAGTAAATCTAGAAGTTCGTTTTCGGGCACCTTGTTATAAAGAATTTTGCCGTGTTTAAAAATAACACCGCAGTCTTTACCGCCCGCAATACCAATATCGGCAGCGCTAGCCTCACCCGGGCCGTTTACAACGCAACCCATAATCGCTACCGTTATGTCTTTGTCAATGTTTGCAAAACGTTCTTCAGCGCGCTTTGCAAGACCGATTAGGTCGATCTCGGTTCTGCCGCAGGTAGGGCAAGAAACAAATTTAATACCATCGTTTCTAATACCGAGCGCTTTAAGTAACTTTTTAGCCGCCTCTACCTCTTTTACAGGGTCGTCAGTGAGTGAAATACGAAGCGTATCACCTATGCCGCGAAGTAAAAGACCGCCAATACCTGCCGAAGATTTTATAACGCCCATATTTTCAGTACCTGCCTCGGTAACACCCAGATGCAAAGGATATGGGCAAACCTCTGCCGCTTTTACGTAGGCGTTATACATACGCTGAGGGTTAGAAGATTTTAGCGACAACACGATATCGTTAAAATCATATTTTTCTAAAAGTGATATATGATAAAGTCCGCTCTCAACCATAGCTTCGGGAGTAGCTGCGCCGTATTTTGCAAGTATTTCCTTTTCGAGTGAGCCAGAGTTTACACCTATTCTAATAGGTATATTCTTATCCCTGCAAGCGCGCGCTACTTCGCGCACCTTTGTTTCGTCACCAATATTGCCGGGATTTATACGAACTTTATCAACACCTGCGGCTACGCTCTCGAGCGCTAGTCGCCAGTCAAAATGTATATCTGCTACAAGCGGAATAGATATATTCTCTTTAAGCGCATAAACAGTTTTTACAGTTTCGATATCGGGCACAGATACGCGCACAATATCACACCCTGCCTCTTGCAAAGCGAGCGCTTGACGCACGTTGCCATGAATATCGTGAGCGTGAGCGCAAAGCATTGACTGAATACTTATGGGCGCGCCGCCACCTATAGCAACGTTACCTGCATTTACCTGTTTAGTTGTAGCATTTGTAAACATTTAATCACCCTGTTATTAAGACGTAAATATCTTTAAACGAAATTAAGACCATAAAACCAAGCAGCACTACTATGCCAACAAAATGAACCAACGACTCGTACTTTTGTGGTACGGGTTTTCTAAATATCATTTCAAATAAAATGAACACAAGTCTGCCGCCGTCGAGCGCCGGAAGTGGTAACAAGTTAAACAAACCTAGGTTTATGGTTATAAGCGCCATTATAGGTATAAGGTCAAACAAACTTTGCTTTGCAACGCTGCCAATCGCAGCAGTAACACCCACAGGACCCGATACCGCGCTGATACCATATTTACCGGTTATTAAGTCAATAAGTGAACGTAAAACTACCGCGCCGTAAGAAATAGCGGTATTAAAGGTTTCGGTAATATAGCTCCAAAACGTTTTTTCTTTTGCTTCAACGTAGAAATCAAAAGTAAGATAGCTAATACCATCTATCTCTTTCGTTGCAAATCGCACGTCTTTTAGTTCTATCTCTTCACCATCACGCTCTACGATAATATCTATTTTGCCGTCAGCAACGTTTGTAAAAGCGTAACTTAAATCCATTTCAGAGAAAATTGTTCTGCCGTCTATGGCCAGTATCTCATCGCCAATCTCTAAACCGCACTGCGAACTTACGGCATTTTCTTTAAAACCTGCAATTTTGGTTGTAATAAATTTATCTTCGGGAATTAGCGTAATAGCTACCAGTATTAACCCTAACAAAAGATTAAACACCGCACCCATAACAACTATCAAAAATCTGCGCCATGCTTTTTTGTTACAAAAAGCGCGACTATCGGTGCTGGTTTCATCCTCGCCTTCCATAGCGCAATAACCGCCAAAGGGAACAAGATTTACCGCGTATTTAGTTTCTTTTTTGCCCCATTTAAAAAGTTTTGGACCAAAACCTACTGCAAATTCGTTTACCCTAACACCCAAAAGTTTTGCCGCTATAAAGTGGCCAAACTCGTGAATGATAATAAGTATCAAAAACAAAAGTATTGCTACGGCATAAGGCCAAATGCTGTTTAGAATATCTAAAATGGTAATCACAACCTAAAAATTAAATTAGTTTTTTAACCTCGTCAAAGATTCTGTCGGCAATTGTTTTCATACCGAGGTCGCCCGGATGATTTGCAACACCATAGTGTTCGAATTTGCCTAAAGCTTTCATCTCGTCAAGTTCGCCAAGGTCGTTTATGGAAATAAATGACCAGCCGTTTTCTTTAGCAGCCTCTTCAACAACTGCATCGGCAACGTGTTTCCAGAAGGAAGTTGTAACAATAATTTTAGCATTGCCGCTTTTGTTAAGAAAATCTATAAAATCTACGTATTCTTTTTTGAAAACAACCGCATCAAACTCTTTCCAAGGACAGTTTTCAATAAAACGAACAACGATTACGTCGGCGTTAAAGTCGCGAGCTTTTTCATAGATAGGATATGCGTCCTTACCGTTTGCAAAGTCGCGCTCCCACTTATAAGCCTGACAAATACAAAAAGTAGCGTCGGGTTCTACGCCTTGAATATGTTTTTTCAAAACGTGCACGTAATCATTTTCTTTTGAGGATGCTGCCATGCCCCACTGGTTGTTCCAACCAATCTCCGGTTTAGGCTCGTGCAAAGTAATGGAATTACCCGCCATCATTACGCGCAAGCCGTTGTTTTCTTGGCACTCAAAGGTGACGTCGTGCGCATCGCCTAATTGATTTTCAGCCTTTACGGTATTTTTTTCTATCTGTTGCATTATTTTACACAGCCTCTCTTACAATTTGTCGCGCCGCCTGGTCGGCAGCAAAAATATCTTCTACTGTAAATTCAGTTTTGTTTTCACACAAATTCATCGCTTTTTCATTAAGCTCTGCAATTTGCAAGAATTTTATCTTGCCTTCAAGGAACAACTTAACCGATTCCTCGTTGGCGCCGTTTATCGCAGTTGGGTAAAGACCGCCGCGATTTATTGCCTCTATACATAATGGTAACGATTTGAATGTGCTATAATCGGCACGTTCAAAAGTAAGTGTCCCAACCTTGAACAAATCAAGTGTTTCAAAGCACATATCACGTTCAGGATACGTTAGAGCGTATTGTATCGGTAGTTTCATATCGGGAGTGCCAAGTTGAGCGATAACCGCGCCGTCAGAAAGCTCTACCGCAGAGTGAAGTATACTTTGTCTGTGAACTAGCACCTCTATTTGTGACGCAGGCACACCAAATAGATGTACCGCCTCGATTACCTCAAGACCCTTATTCATAAGCGACGCGCTGTCGATGGTGATTTTAGCGCCCATCGACCAGTTTGGATGATTAAGCGCATCCTTTACGGTAACGTCTTGTAGTTGCTCGCGCGTCTTGCCAAAAAACGGTCCGCCAGATGCTGTAAGCAAAATCTTTTTTAAACTGCCTTGTGGCGCGCCTTGAAGCGACTGAAAAATTGCCGAATGCTCGCTATCAACAGGAAGAAGTTTTACTCCCTTTTCTTTTAGCTTGCGATTAACAATTTCGCCACCTGTTACAAGCGTTTCTTTGTTGGCAAGCGCTATTGCGTGCCCTGCGTCAATTGCCGCAAGTGTTGGACGAAGTCCCGCAATACCAACAATTGAATTAAGCACCATATCGCAGTCAAGCGATGCAAGATAACACACACCGTCAGCGCCCGAAAGCACGGTAGTCGTTGTGTCGGCAAGTCGCAACTTTAAGTCCGCTGCAGCCTTTTCATCAAACAAGGCTACCGCCGAAACCGAAAATTCTCTAGCCTGTTTTTCAAGCAACTCGGCATTACTACCGGCTGCAAGACCAACAACAGAGTATTTGTCGGGATTTGCTCTAACAATATCTAAAGCTTGTGTACCGATAGAACCGGTAGAACCCAAGATTATAATTTTTTTCATTACAATATACCCAAGAATATAGCGCTAAATACAAGTGGCGCTATAAACAAAATACTATCTACACGATCAAGCACACCGCCGTGACCTGGTATTAGGTCGCCGTAATCTTTTATGCCAACCTTGCGCTTGATGATTGATGCAAACAAGTCGCCTGCCATACCTGCAATGCAGAATGGAATTGTAAGCAACATAACCGGTAAAATCTTGTCGTAATGTCCAAAACAAAGGGTAATTACCAAACCTACGATAGCGCTTGAAACTATGCCGCCAATTGCGCCTTCAACCGTCTTTTTAGGACTAATTGCAGGGCAAAGCTTTGTTTTACCCATGCTAACACCAACAAAATATGCGCCGATATCGCAAACGCTAGAATAGTTGAATATAAGCAATAGTAAAAATACGCCGTTTTCTAAAGTAATAACGCTGCCCAAAAGCGCAAACGCAAAGCTCAAAAATAGCGGCATCGCGCAAAGGGAGAAAATCTTTGTAAGATCAAGTTCAGCTTGCTTTACAAGTGAGAGAATAGCCATAGTTATAAAATAAACTATAGAGATCGACATTATTACGATTGCCGGATTTTCTGCAAATTTGTCCCATACTTCTTCGCTTTGTATCATTTCAATACCGCTTTGTGCAGCACCCTCGTAATAAAAAATATTTTGCATAGCGGTATTTAACCAGTTAGAAATTAGCCAAACTGAACCAGCGGTATAAATCATAGGAACAATTTGGAATGGCAACCACTTAATACCAAGAGCATTAAAAGTAAGTTCCCAAGAAGCCATAGCCGCAACTGCCGCTAAAAATATTGTGATAATAACACTATCTACGTTTAAGCCGACTACCAACACAGTAGTTACTATTGCGCCCATAATTACGCCGGAAATAATGCGTTGTTTCATAAATACACTCCTTACACACCGCCAAAGCGACGGTTGCGTTTATTAAAATCATCTATCGCCCTATCTAAATCGCTTGTTTTAAAATCGGGCCACAAAATATCAGAAAACCAATATTCTGCATAAGCCGACTGCCATATAAGATAGTTTGACAATCTATACTCACCGCTAGGCCTTATAATAAAATCGGGATCGGGTTGACCTGTGGTATAAAGATTTTGCGAAATCATATCTTCGGTAATATCGTCTACGCCGACACCACTATTTACTATGTTTTTAACAGCGTGAACTATCTCGTCGCGACCGCCATAGTTTATAGCGATATTAAGATGCAAGCCCGTAGCATTGCGCGAATCGTCTTCGGACTGTTGCATAAGACGCTGTATTTCAGGGTCAAGAACCGTTCTATCGCCAATAAACTGAAGCTTAATATTCTCATCTTTAAAGTTTTTGGTGTCTTCTAAATACTCTTTAAAGATTTTCATTATGTTATTAACCTCTTCTTGTGGGCGTTTCCAGTTTTCGGTAGAAAAGGCGTAAACCGTAAGATATTTAAGACCTATTTTATTGCAATAGCGCGCAATATCTTTAAAAGTTTTACTGCCCGCCGCGTGTCCTGCTGTGCGTGGCAAAGCACGCTTTTTTGCCCAACGTCCGTTACCGTCCATAATAATCGCTATATGGGTAGGTAGCACACGCTCTGCAGGTTGTTTCTTTTTAAATATAGACATTTTAAAAACCTCTTTTAGTGACAATTAGAGCGGATTAAAAAATCCGCTCTCACTTTTAGATTTCCATTATCTCTTTTTCTTTAAGGTTTGCAAGTTCGTCAACTTCTTTGCAGAACTTGTCGGTAAGATTTTGAATCTTCTTTTCGCCATTTGCCTCATCGTCTTCGGTAATAGCGTTATTTTTCTTAAGCGCTTTTAGTTTGTCGATAGCGTCACGACGTTGGTTACGAACTGCAACCTTTGCGTCCTCACCCTTTTTGCGAATATCTTTAACGATATCTTTACGACGTTCCTCGGTTAGTGGTGGGAAGTTAAGACGAATGCAGATACCGTCGTTTTGTGGGTTGATACCAATTTCTGAAGTAAGAATTGCTTTTTCAATATCCTTGAGGGTAGATTTGTCCCAAGGTGTGATAAGCAACGTGCGTGGCTCTGGAACAGAGATAGCAGCCATCTGCTGAACAGGTGTTGGTACACCATAATAGTCAACGTTTACACGATCAAGAACAGCAGCATTAGCGCGACCTGCTCTTACTGATTTGTATTCACGGTCAAGAGCGTCAATAGATTTGCTCATTTTTTCTTCGGTATTTTTGATTAGTTCGTTCATAATATGCTCCTTAAAAGTTTATTTTACTAACGTGCCGATGGTTTTACCACATACGGCATCAACAATATTGTGAGGGTTGTTAAGGTTAAATACAAGTATGTCGATTTTGTTATCCATACAAAGTGAAGCTGCGGTAGAGTCCATAACGTGAAGCTCCTGAGCCAAAACGTCGTGATGGGTAAGTGTGTCGTACTTTTTAGCGTTTGGATTTTTCTTTGGATCACTGTCGTAAACGCCGTCAACGTTTGTTGCCTTAAATATTACGTCAACGCCAACTTCAGCGCCACGAAGAGCCGCTGCAGTATCGGTAGAGAAGAAAGGATTACCTGTGCCGCAACCAAAAATTATTACTCTGCCTTTTTCAAGATGGCGAACCGCTTTATTGCGAATGTAAGGTTCTGCAACCTGACGCATTTCTATAGCGGTTTGTACGCGGGTTGTAACACCAAGTTGTTCGAGTGTGTCACAAAGTGCCAATGAGTTAATTGTGGTAGCAAGCATACCCATGTGGTCTGCTCTTGTTCTGTCCATCTGACCGCTTGAGCGACCACGCCAGAAATTACCGCCACCTACAACGATAGCAATTTGTACGCCAAGGTCCACGCACTCTTTAATAGCTTCGCAAACCTCGGTCACTTTATCAAAATCAATACCTGTTCCCTTTTCTCCTGCCAAAACCTCGCCGCTGAGTTTAAGCAAAATACGCTTGTAAACGGGTTTCATACATAACGCCCCTAACTATATATTATATTTAAGATTATTTTACAATATTAGCCGTTCAAAGTCAATTGAAAATTAAAAAGTTTACAAATAAAAAGGGCAACCTTTTAGTTGCCCTTTTGGTATGATTAGTTTAAGCTGTCTGCGATTTTGAAAATCAAGTTTTCGGTCTTTTCCCAACCTAGACATGGGTCGGTGATTGATTTGCCGTAAACGTGCTCGCCTATCTTTTGTGCGCCATCTTCGATATAACTTTCGATCATAAGGCCTTTTACAAGGTCCTTGATATCGTGGTTATGATTGCGGCTGTAAACAACGTCTTTTGCGATACGGATTTGCTCTAAATATTTTTTGCCTGAATTTGCGTGGTTAGCATCGATAATAACGGCAGGATTTTTTAGTCCATATTCGTTATAAAGCTCGCAAAGATGAGCAATATCTTCGTAGTGATAGTTAGAGATATTTCTACCAGCAAAGTCCATATAACCGCGCAAAATAGCATGAGCGGTATCGTTGCCAGAACTTGTAACCTCCCAACCACGATACAAGTAAGTGTGGCTGGTTTGCGCCGCTTTGATAGAGTTCATCATAACGGTAAGATCGCCGCTTGTTGGGTTTTTCATACCAACAGGTATTGAAATACCGCTTGATACAAGACGATGTTGTTGATTTTCTACCGAACGAGCGCCGATAGCAACGTAGCCCAAAAGATCGGAAAGATAACGATAGTTTTCCGGATACAACATTTCGTCAGCACAAGTAAAACCGTAATCAGAAAGTGCTCTCATGTGCAAATCACGAATAGCGATTATACCCTTTAGCATATCCGGTTGTTCTTCGGGATTTGGTTGGTGTAGCATTCCCTTATAGCCCTCACCCGTGGTACGTGGTTTGTTGGTATAAACGCGTGGAATAATAATAATTTTGTCAGCTACTTGGTCGGCTACTTTTTTGAGTCTGCCAATATAGTCAAGAACTGCCGTGTCGTTGTCTGCCGAACAAGGACCTATAACTAGCAAAAACTTGTCTGATTCGCCGGTAAATACCGCTTTGATATCAGCATCGCGTTGCGCCTTGATTTTAGCGAGTTCCTCGGTTACCGGGTACTGTTCTTTGATTTCCTTCGGAATTGGAAGTTTACGTTTAAAATCCATACTCATAATAATTTTTCTCCTTCATTAAACGTTTTTCTTCTTGCGCTTGATAGACGCATCATATCTCGCATCGCATCGCGATTGCCGGTTTTGATAGTTTCGTATAGTCGGTCAAACGCCGCGCGATAACCGTCCATTTCTTGTAAGAGCGCTTCGCGGTTTGCAAGGAATAGTTCGCTCCACATTTCGTCGTTTATATTTGCGATTCTGGTCAAATCTCTAAACGAGTCACCCGTATATTTTACAAGGTTAGGGTCGCCATTTGCACACATAAGCGAAATAGCAATACCATGGGTAAGCTGTGATAAAAAGGCTATCATTTCGTCGTGTTGACGAACGGTTAGACTAGAAATATCGTTAAAGCCGAGCGCTCGTCCTAAATCACAACAAAGTCTAATACCGTCAGGAGTGTTACGATTTGTTGGAACAACGATATAGTTCGCTTTTTTAAATATATTCTCGTCTGCGTTTCTTACGCCGCAACTTTCTTTACCTGCCATAGGGTGAGCCGAAATAAACTCTACGCCCGCTGGTAACATATCTTGCACTTTTTCGACTATACAACCTTTAACACCGGTAACGTCGGTTATAACCGTACCCGGTTTTATATGGTTTGCATACTGCTCTATCCACTCGATAAAGGTGTGCGGATAAAGCGCAAATATAATAAGTTGTGACTCGGCTATCAAATCGGGGTCAACCTGTGTAGTACCACCCGATACAAAACCTTCGCTTACTGCGTAGTCTATATCTTCTTGATTAAGGGTTATAACCTTTACGTCAAAGCCATTTTTTGTAAGTGCTTTAGCGTAACTGCCACCCAACAAACCGAGTCCCACAATCAATATATTTTTTACTTCATTAAGATTCATTTTCTATCACTATTCCAAGAGATTTAATTTTTTCAAAAAAGTCGGGGTAGCTCTTTGCTACCGACTCCGAGTCATTTATACTACCGCCCGTAATGCTGCAAAGTAAACTTAGCGCCATTACAATGCGGTGGTCGTTATGCCCACAAAGTATTTCGTTTGGCGTCTTTAATTCGCCGCCGCGCACTATTACGTCGTTTTCAAAAACTTCGACGTCTATGCCAAACTTTTTAAGTTCTTGCGCCATAGCGGTAGCGCGGTCACTTTCTTTGATTTTTAAGCGTTTTGTACCACTAAAACCAGCGCCGCCAAAAACAGACGCTAGCGCAAACATAACCGGAGCAAGGTCAGGGCAATTTGCAAGATCAAACTGCTTTTTACCTTGTTTTAATTCCTCGTACATCTGCTTATAAACGCGGTCACCTTGCAAGCTATCGGCATCAAGTCCCGTAACGTCTACGTCGCCACCCAATAGATTAAAACCGTCTAAAAAAGCTGCGTTTGAATAGTCACCTTCGACCGTTAAATCTTGCGCTTGATATTTTTGACCGCCGCAAATTTTATAAACGCGACCGCTTTTTTCGATTATTACGCCAAAATTATTTAGCGATTTTATTGTCAAATCTACGTAAGGCTCGCTTTCATAATCGCCAACAATTTCGAGTGTGCTGTCGCCCTCTAAAAGAGGCAAAGCAAAAAGCAGTCCCGAAATAAACTGACTAGAAATATTGCCACAAACCTTATAATCACCCGATTTAAGTTTACCGCAAACGGTAAGTTTATCGTGTGACAAGTCAAACAAAATTCCATTATCACGAGCAATTTGTTCATAAATTTCAAGATTTCTCGCAAATAATCTCTCACTACCCGTAAGGGTAATTTTGCTACCGGACAACATGCAAAGCGGTATCATAAAACGAAGCGTACTACCACTTTCGCGGCAATTAAGCGTTACCTCATCGCTGATAAACGGATTAAGTCCGCCAAGCATTACCGTATCGCAGTTTTTTTCTACCTTTGCGCCAAGCGCCGTCACACAGTCAAGAGTTGCTAAAATATCGTTTGAATATTCAACGTTTTTTATTTTACTGTCACTAGACAAAGCGCCACAAATAAGAGCGCGATGCGCCATAGATTTTGATGGTGGCGCGGTCACAGTGCCGCAAGCTCTGGATTTTTTTATAGTTACTGTCATAATTATTTTCCGTTTTCTAAAAGCACGTCAATCGCGCGCAAATAACCGTCAAAACCTAAACCTGTAATGGTTTTGATACAAGCTTGTCTAATGTAACTTACCTGTCTAAAATCTTCTCTGGTTTCTACTGCCGAAATATGCACTTCAACCGTAGGAATACCGACCGATTTTACAGCGTCTAATATAGCCACGCTTGTGTGAGTATATGCCGCAGGATTTATAACAATACCGTCAAATTTTTGGTAAGCGGCTTGAATTTCATCTACCAAATCGCCCTCGTGATTTGACTGAAAAATCTTAACCTCAACGCCGTTTTTATCAGCATAATCGTTTATAAGAGCACACAAATCGCCGTAGGTATTTTTGCCGTAAATATCCGGCTCTCGAATACCAAGCATATTAAGATTTGGTCCGTTTATAACTAGTATTTTCATTTTAAAAAATCTTCCTTTATGCGATTAATAACCGTAGATTTGTTTTTATTGTTAACTACCTTTTTATCAGCCACACGGCAATATATATCGTATCGCTCGTTATATCTTTTTATAAGGTCGTCACGATTGCTTGAAAGAGGTCTATCGTCGGTAGTTATAAGCAACTCGAGTGGTCGGTCGATAAAATAAATTTTGCCGTTACCCTTTAAAAGAGTTACGTTTTGCTCACGCAAAATCGCGCCGCCACCGGTAGAAATAACCGCGTTTTGCTTTGACGAAATATCAGCTATAACGCGTGATTCTATATCACGAAAACCGCTTTCGCCCACTTCTTCAAATATCTGGGGTATGGTTTTGCCCTCGACTTCTTCTATCACCTTGTCAGCGTCGATAAACTGCATATCTAGTTTTGATGCTAACTTTTGACCAATTGTCGTTTTTCCACTTGACGGCATACCAACAAGTACGATGTTTTGCTTCGACTTTACTATCTCGCGATATACAAAATCGACTTTTTCTATCTCTATCTTTTGGTCAACGAATTTTTCGGCAGCTATTGCCGCTTGCGCTACCAACATATAGAGTCCACCGGTAGCTTTAAGTCCTTTATTTTTCGCCTTAATTACAAGGTTTGAACAAAGCGGATTATATATAGCGTCAACCACTGCCTCTAGTTTTGCAAAGAGGTCGATATCTATCGGCTCGCCAATTATATTTGGATACATTCCGCAAGGCGTAGTGTTGATTATAACCTCGGCGTTTGCGTAATCTTTTATAGCGGCTTCATAAGTTATGCAGTCTTCCTTTGCAGTGCGCGATACGCGAATCACGTTTGCGGCTCCCATCGCCTTTACTACCGCAACCGCGGTTTTAGAAGTACCACCACTTCCCAAAACCAAAACGCATTTATCTGCAATTTCAATATTATTCTTTTGGATTAGCATTGTCATACCGCTAAAATCGGTATTGTAGCCGTATAATTTACCATCTTTGTTTACAATGGTATTAACCGCGCCGATTTGTTTTGCTATATCGCTAATAAAATCAAGATGAGGTATTACGTCTTGTTTATAGGGAATGGTTACGTTTATAGCCTTGAAATCGCGGCGAGTCATAAAATCGTCAAGTTCGCCTTTTGGAATTTCTTTAATAGTATAATCGTAATCAAACAAAAGAGCGTGTATTTCTTTTGAAAAACTGTGCGTCAGCTTTTCACCAATACATCCGTATTCCATTATTTTGCTAACCAGTCCGTTCCAAATTTTTGTGTTAACATATCGGCAACAACAAGCGCCGTTACGCTCTCAACCACAACCGCCGCGCGATGAACAATGCACGGATCATGTCTGCCACGCGCCGCTAAAGTTGTGTTTTGCATTGTGTTTATATCTACTGTTTTTTGTTCTTTACCTATTGTAGGGGTAGGTTTAATAACCGCGTTAAATACTATTGGCATACCGTTTGTAATACCGCCCAATACTCCGCCGTTATTGTTGGTGTAGCATTTTACCGTATCGCTGTCAACGTACATTTGATCGTTAGCTTCGATGCCGGTTTTATCGGCAAAATCAAAACCTAGACCAAACTCTATACCCTTTACCGCAGGAACAGAGAAAATCGCGTGAGATAGCATACCTTCTACCGTATCAAACCACGGCTCCCCAACGCCTGCAGGAACACCTATAACAACGGTTTGAAGTGTTCCCCCAACGCTATCGCCATCCGCCTTTGCGGCAAGGATTTTTTCTTTCCACTTTTCTTCTTGCGTTTCTCCTGCAATATTTAAAATATTTGTGTTTACACAAATTCCTTTTTTAGCAAGCGCAGGCATTACACATGCCGCCGCCGCTACAAGAGCCGCGGTTATTCTGCCGCTAAAGTGACCGCCGCCGCGATAGTCTTGAAATCCGTTATAACGACAATTTGCAGTAAAATCGGCGTGAGAAGGGCGCATTTTATACTGCATCTCGCCATAATCTGATGAATGTGTATCGGCATTTGGAATCGTAATACAAATTGGCGTGCCTGTGGTTTTGCCCTCGAAAACACCGCTTAAAATAGTGTATTCGTCTTTTTCTTGACGAGGAGTCGAAAGGGCGTCTTGTGGTCTGCGACGGGTTAGTTGAGATGCGATATATTCGTCATCAACCGCTATACCGCTAGGCATACCGTCAATTACAGCGCCTATTGCTTTGCCGTGACTTTCGCCAAAAAGCGTTACTGTAAGTGAATTACCAATTGTGTTTTTCACCCTTCATACACCTCCTTAATTGTGTTTGCAAAATCCGTAAATTTTAAATTTGTTATATCAAATTCGCCCACTTTTTCGACAAAAATTACCGATATAGTATCACCCGCCATTTTTTTATCGTGGCTCATAGTATCGATTATTTTTTGCACGTCGCACTCTACTGTGATGGGTAAATTAAGTTTGTTTAGCACCTTTACTAGTCGCTCGCGAACGCTATCGCTACACATAGGCAACATACCGAGCGCTACGCACTCGCCGTGATAAAGTGACGGTGTGTTGCTCTCGATCGCGTGACCTACTGTGTGACCAAAATTGAGTACCTTGCGTAGTCCCGACTCTTTTTCGTCCGCCTCTACAACTAATCTTTTGATTTTTATTGAGCGTTCGATAACGGTATCGATATCAAAATTTTCTTGCTCGAACATAGCAAAAAGTTCCGCGTCGTGTGTAAGTGACATTTTAACCGCCTCGGCAAGACCGTTTGAGATTTGACGAGATGATAAAGTTTTTAACGTATCGGAATCGATTATTACACCTTTAGGCTGATGAAAGGCGCCGACTATATTTTTATATCCGCCAAAATCGATAGCCGTTTTGCCGCCTACCGATGAATCAACCTGTGAAAGCACCGTGGTAGGAATATTGTAAAAATCAACCCCTCGCATAAACGAAGCCGCAGCAAAGCCTGCCATATCGCCTACTACACCGCCGCCTACCGCTACTACGCAGTCGGTACGTGTAAAGCCACCTGTAACAAGATGTTCGAGTATTTCTTTATAAGTATCAAAATTTTTAGATGCCTCGCCTTGTTCAAAACAATATATAACAGCATCTTTGCATTGCGCCGCAACAGTTTTTGCATATTCTTGCGGCACGCCACTATCGGTCACAATAAGTGCCTTGCGATTAAGATTAAAATATTCTCCAGCACGCTTTAATGCGCCGCGTTCAAGATAAATATCATAACCGCCCGCAGCGGTTTTTACAGGTATTATCATACCTTTATCTCCTTTTCAAAACTGCCTAAAATCTTTAGATTTGAACAACATTTAGAAAGTTCATCGAGCATCTTTTGACCCTGCTCGCTGCCTATATTGCCCTCACCCTCGGCGTAGAAATAATAGTCCCAAACGAGCTCTTTGGTAGGACGGCTTTTTAGCGCCTTTAGATTAAATCCGTGCTCGCCTATTACCGACACAGCACGACCGAGTGAGCCTGCCGCATTATTTACTGTAAAGAGCATTATAAAGTGATTATCGGTAGCAAGTCGCGCCTTTTCACTGCGAGAGAACACCGCAAAACGAGTAGAGTTTTGGCTGCTTTCGTTTATATGCCCCTCGATTTTTGTAAGACCAAACTTTTCGGCCGCTTCTTCGCTTGCGATTGCCGCAAGAGTTTTATCGCCCTTTTGAGCAACCGTTTGCGCCGCAACCGCAGTATTTACCGCCTCAATAGTGTCAAGATTATGAGATTCTATATAAGAAGCGCATTGACCGAGCGCTTGAGGATGACTGATAACGGTTTTTATATCTTCTAATTTAGCGCCTTTAACACCCAAAAGATTTTGAGTAATTTCGGCCTCGTAAACTCCGTTTACAAAAAGCGAACCAAAAAAGCTTAAATCCATTACCTTGCTCACGTCGCCGTTAAAACTATTTTCAACAGGCAACACTGCGCAGTCACACTCGCCGTTTACAACCGCGTTATACGCAGCGGCAAAGTCCTTGTAACCTATGCAAATAGCGTCCGGGAAAATACGCTCTGCAACAATATTTGCAAAAGCGCCTTCAACGCCGCTATACGCGACACGCATACCTTCAATAAGACGGTGTTGCAACAATTTTGAAAGATTTATGGTTTCTTTTAAGAAATTCACGTAATAAGACTTATAATCTTCGTCTTTTATAAGCGCGCAGTTGCGAGCTATGAGTTGCTCCTCGCGTGCAAAATCGTCTATTTTAAGTCCGTTTTCTTTTTTATATGCCGCAACAATTCTGGCAGCGTCCATTCTTTTTTCAAAGAGTTCTGCCATTTTACCGTCAACGTCGTTTATAATTTGTCTTGCTTTTTCAAGTTCAGTCATTTTTATAGACTCCATTAATTATTTTTTATATTCGTCAAACAATGCTTTAAATGCAGGAATAGAATTTTTGATAGTATCGTAAGCTACGCAGTATGAAATTCTAACGTAACCCTTTGCGCCAAACGAATCGGCAGGAACGAGTAACAACTCGTGCTTTTTAGCCTTTTCGCAAAAAGCGGTTGCATCGCTTTCTAGCGCTTTCATAAACAAATAAAACGCGCCTTGAGGTTTTACTGCCTCGTAACCAATTTCGCTAAGCGAATTATATAAAAGTTCGCGATTTTTATTGTATAGTGATACGTCGGCAGTCATACCGTCGCACTTGGCAATTACGCGTTGCATCATACTTGGTGCGCAAACGTAACCCATACTACGAGCCGCGCCGCAAACTGCGGCAAATAAGTTGGCGCTATCTTCACACTTAGGTGATACAAAAACGTAACCGATACGCTCGCCTGGGAGTGACAACGACTTACTATAAGAATAACAAACTACTGTGTTATCATAAAAGTTTGGAATATATGGTACGTCATCACCGTAAGTAAGCTCGCGATATGGCTCGTCAGCAATAATATATATTGCGCGACCTGTTTCTTTTTGCTTTTTGTTAAGCAACTCAGCAAGCTTTACAATATCGCTTTCAGGAATTATCGCACCGGTTGGATTATTTGGTGAGTTTACGATAATTGCCGCTGTACGTTCGTTTATCGCTTTATCGAGCGCGTCAAAATCAAGAGAGAAATTGTCGCCTGTGCCAAGCACTGCTACGGTCTTTGCGCCGGCGTTTGCGCAAAATACGTTATATTCAGGGAAATATGGCGCTAAAAGTATAACCTCGTCACCTTCGTTTACAACCGCCTTTAAAGTAGAAGTAAGTGATGCTGCCGCGCCACAAGTGATATAAATATTTTTAAAACTTGCCTCGCAACCAAAACGCTCGGTTATGTTCTTTGCTATTTGCTCACGAACAGGCATAGCGCCTTGAGCTGACGTATAACCGTGAAGCGCTACGCTATCGCCCGACTCTGCCATTTCTTTAATGGTGTCGTCAACAATTTTAGGCACTGGAATACTTGGATTACCAAGACTAAAATCATATACGTTTTCGGCGCCGATTTCTGCCTTTCTTTTAAGTGAATACTCAAAAATTGCTCTAATTACAGATGGTTGATTGCCAAGGTCTGCCATTTTTTTGTTAATCATAATTTTTCTCCTAACTAAAAAAGTCCGCCAACCGAGTAAAATGCGCATTGGCACAAACGGTTGCGGACTGTCTTTTGTTCTATTAAGGTGCGATTACATCGCTTTCTTAAAAGAGGAAAGACAGCCCTGATTAAAGTAATAAAAATAAAAATTACCGCTAAAATACATAATTTCTGTCTCCTCTCTAAAGTATATGGCATATTTTACTCCCTTTTTTTTAGTTTGTCAAGAAAAAACAGCATTTTAATGCAATAAAGTGCATAAAAACGTCGTCAAAATTTAATATTCACCATTTTATGCAATATATGATGGTTAAAACAGTCATTAAATAGCTATATAACAAAGCAAAAATCACCGATATATCAAAATGATACGTCGGTGATTTAATTTAAAATTTTATCATATTTTGAATCTCGTCAACTGTAACTTCAAGCACGTAAGCTAATTCATTAAAGAGTAGCATCTCGGCTTTGCGCAGGGTTTGTTCATCTATAAGATTTAGTCTTTTACCAACCGCGCGACGGGTTTCTCTTTCAAGGCGAATTGTTTTAATAAGGGACGATAATTCTTGTCGATCGTTACTAGCGAGAATAGCATTATACTGTTCGCGCTTTCGATTTTCACTTTCAAATTTAATACAGGGCGCGCTTTCTGCTTCGCTAACAAGTTTTTTTGCCTCATCTGCCGTTAAAACATCAAGCATTTTAGAAGTAACCATTTCGTTATCAACAGGCACAAAAACCGACGTGTTTAAATTACAAAAAGGCTTTAAAACATAATAATCAACCGTGTTCTTACCAATTTGCTTTTGTTCTATACAATCAATTTTACAAATACCCTGAGCGCCGTATACAATTATATCGCCTATATTAAACAAAACGTTCACCCCTTTAACGTTTATTATAGCACACTTCGAATTAAAATGTTATAGGCATTATTAACAAATCTTATACCACATTTTTTTGTAATATTTACCTCAAAATGCTATTTAATTGACTTTTTGCCTAATTATATGATATATTTAAAAAAAAACAGTTAGAGGTTTAATAATGAAAAAACTTATTTCCTTTATTTTATGTCTTTGCGTAATTTCGGCTTTTTGTATTACTGCATCGGCCGATAGTAAACCGGTAATAACAATTTCTAACGTTAGCGCAAATAACGGCGAAGAGGTTGCAGTTGATATTAGTATATCAAATAATCCCGGTATAATGGCTATGGCGTTTTGCATTACCTATGACAGTAGCGCGCTAGAATATACCGGCTATGACAAAGGTTATTTATCAAAATACACCGTAAAAGATCACAGCGACCAAGGACACGTTTCATTTGTTAACGACGAGTCAAGCGATAAAGCAACCGACGGCGTAATCATATCGGTTAAGTTTAAGATAAAATCCGATGCTAGTCCAAAAAAATACGCGATTTCTATTGAGAATTTAAATCGCCAAAAATACGGTAGCAAACTTTATAAAAGTTTTTCTAACTCAAAACTTGAAAGTATTGAGCCTTCTGTAATCTCGGGCAGCGTAACAGTAAACGAAACGTGCGAAAACTCGGGACACAATTATGGCGATTGGACCATCACCACACCCGCCGATTGCACCAACACAGGTATTAAATCGCGCGATTGCTTGCGCTGCTATACAACACAAAACGCGCTCATTCCCATCACCCACGATTTTGAAGCTGACTGGACAATAGACAAAGCAGCCACGCCAGAAGAAGACGGTGAAATGTCACGTCACTGTACACTTTGCGATGCCGTAACCGATAAAATAACCTTTAGCTATGAAGAAATCGGTGATGATACGTCTAGCGATAGTACCGACAGCGATATCGAAAGCGACGTATCAAAAGACGAAAATTCATCTTCTGGTGTAGATAGCTCTAAAAATGAAAATTCATCCTCAAATCAGACAAACAATAACAACAAACCTAATATAGATAACACCGTTGGTGAAAAAGTACCGCAACAAGAGGCAGAAAAGTTAGAAAACTATCAACCGCCTAAAGAAGAAAACGATGATTCTAGCGAAATAATCTTACCCGAAGATACAAACGAAACCCCCGAAAATATAGAAGATGAAAACTCCTCTATCGACAATAACGTCACCGCTACCGATACAAATACTAATAGCTCCACCCAAGAAAGTTCTTTCTTTGACACACCGCTAAATTTAGCGCTGGTTATTATAGGTACCGTGCTTGTTATTGGTATAATCGTACTTTGTATAGTTATTATAGCTAGACGCAAAAAATAAATAGACAAATAAAATCAACCGCCGTTCATATAAACGGCGGTTTGTTTTTTACTTTTTACCTTTGCGAAGTTCAAATTTCACGTCGGCCGCTTTTGCCACGTCGGGGGAGTGAGTAACTATTATTACACATTTACCCTCGTCTGCAAGGCGACGAAAGATTTTCATAATTTCGTCCTGTGTTTCTCCGTCAAGGTTGCCTGTTGGCTCGTCGGCCAAGATTATTTGCGGGTTATATGAAAGCGCTCTTGCAATTGCTACACGTTGTTGTTGACCGCCCGAAAGTTTTAATACTCTGCGGTCAAACTCTTCGGGTTCGATATCAACCTTGCCAAGCAAATCGTGGGCAATTTGAGTCTTGTTTTTGTCTTTCATGCCTGCAATATTCATTGATAGTACTACGTTTTCGGTAGCGGTAAGTTGTGGCAATAAATTAAAGCTTTGGAAAATTACGCCCACGTACTTGCTACGATATTCGTACTTGTCGATTTTTGAAATATCTTTACCGTCGTATAAAATCTTACCCGCGGTTGGCTTTGCAAGACCGGAAAGCAATGATAAAAGCGTGGTTTTACCAGAACCCGACTTACCAACAATGGCATAGATTTTGCCACTTTCAAAATTAAGGCTTACACCGCTTAATACGTTGGCGGATGCTTTTTCGTATTTGTAACTTAAATTTTCAAGTTGTAACGTACTCATTGTAATTCCGCCTTTCTATTAATCTCGGTTGCTCAAAATCTTGAGCGGTTCATAGCGCATTATAAACATTACTGACGCAAGGCTTGATATGAGTGTAAGCAATAGTCCCACACCTATAAGCTCGGCAATTACGACAAGGTCGGTAGAATATGATACCTTAGACAAATAGTTAGACGCGTCTTGCATAAAGCCGTCGAAACCACCCTTGTCTTCGGGCAAATCTTCCATATTAAAATCGCCGCCAGGCATTCCCGGCATACCCGGCTTGCCGGTCATACCGCCAAAATCACCCATTGGATTTCTGCCAAAGCCCTGTTCACGGTCATTTTGCGCTTCTTGGTTAGATTCAATTTGCGCTTCGAGAAGTGTGTTTGTAACAGGTACCGATACCGCAGCACCTATACCCGCGCCAATAATAATTGCCGCTAGTGTAATTACAAAAAGTTCGGTAACAAACTGGGTTGCAACCTTCCACTTTTTCATACCAATCGCGGTAAGTACACCAATTTCATACTTGCGCTCGCGAATATTAAACATATTTATTACAATAAGAATAACCGCGCCTATGATAAATACAATAAGCAAGAACCAACCTGCTGTTGTGCTCAAATTTTCGAGCGGAACAAGACTGTCTTCAAACTCTTTTACGTCACTTGAAGAAACAGTGTATTTATCATCAAGTCCAAGCGCTTTAGCCTCATCGGCAAACGCCTCGTAATCCTCTACTTTTGCAAAAACGTATGTATAGTTAAGGCTGCCTTGTACTGCAGTAGAGGTTGTTAGACCGCTGTTTTCATCGGTTACTTCTTCTGCAGATTCGCTTGAGGTATCACAAATAGCCTTTAGCGCTTCATAGCTTGTAAGAATTTGGTTAGCCGAATCGGTAGCGGTAGAAAAACCGCCCATAAAGTTGCTGTTTTCGGTTGCGTTTATAGTATATATACCAACAATCTTAAAACTAAAGGTTTCGTCTGTGTTGTTTGGGTTAGCGAGTGTGATTTCGCTGCCTACTTCAAGATTATTATAGGTTGCGAGTTCATCAGAAATTATACAGTTGTTTTCGGTTGTGTTTTGGTCAAAAACAACGCCGTCGACAATAGCCTTATTACCCGATATAAAATCGGTCATAGCCTCGTCACTGCTATAGCCCACAACGGTAAAGTCACCCTGCGCACCCATCATACCTTTAAAGTCAAAGTTACCGCCGCCAAAGCCGCCCGGCATTTGTGGTCTTGAACTTTCGTCACTAGTAGCGCTATCGCCACGATTACCCTTATCAAAAGTACCTTTTGTATCAATAGGCTCTAAATCACCCGTTGCATCAAGGGTTGCTGACAAGCTGTAATATGTACTTTTTACACTTTGAGCTTTAGCGTAAATTTCATATTCATCAAGTGTAAGCTCGCTGCTGCCTTGTAACATTTCTTTCATCGAATCAAAACTGGGTCTTTGACCGCTGCTTGGGTCAAAATTGCCCTTATCACCCTTCATCATAGAGCTACGATCAACAGAAATTTGAGCCGTAATATTCATAAGACTAAGAGTATCTTCCCTTGCCTTTTGCGCCGACTCTCTAATAGATAGTGCCACACAAGCAGATACCGCGATTGCCAAAGCAATAATACCAATAAGAATATTACGTCCTTTTGCGCGAGAAATGCTTCTTAAAGCATTCTTAATAATGTACATAAAGCGCCTTCTTTCAACAATTTAATGATTTTATATTATACACATTTTTTTGCAAAAATATAGTAAAATTGTAAACTATTTGTAAATAGGAAAGCCGCATTGGTTAAAATGCGGCTTTTTCTATATAATTTGCTATATATTTTGCGTATTCTTGGCACTTTTCTTCTGTTTCGCACTCGACCATAACACGAATCACCGGCTCGGTTCCGCTCTCTCGCAAAAGCACTCGACCTTTGCCATCAATTTTTTGCTCAATTTCTTTTACCGCATTTAAAACTGCCGCATTATTCATTATAGCTTTTTTATCGCTGACTTTTACGTTTTGGGTAAATTGCGGATATAATTGCACGTTGTCGCAAAGTTTAGAAAGCGGTTTTTTGCGGTCGCATATTTCCTCGGTAAGCATAATAGCTGTAAGCAGACCGTCACCCGTAGTGGCATATTTCTTGATAATTATATGTCCCGACTGCTCGCCGCCTAGTGAAAAATCCTTTTGTTGCATTTTTTCATAAACGAATCGGTCACCCACCGTTGTAAGCTCACAGTTGATTTCGCAATTTTTTAAGGCGTTTACAAAACCGCTATTAGACATTATTGTAGCGACAACCGTATCACCGTTTAACATACCGCGAAATTTTAGTCTGTGGGCTAATATATACATCATTTTGTCACCGTCAACGATATTGCCCTTTTCATCCACCGCAATGCACCTATCACTATCGCCATCAAATGCAAAACCCACGTCAAGATGATGCTCGCGCACGACATTACACAAAGCCTCTATATGTGTTGAGCCGCAACCCTCGTTAATATTAACACCGTTTGGACTATCGCCTATAATATATGTTTGAGCGCCAAGCGCCTCAAATACCGCGCGAGCAAGATTCCAACTAGCGCCGTTAGCGCAGTCAAGACCAATTTTTAACCCCTTGTATGAATGTGATGCAAGTGATATAAGATAAGCAATGTACCTATTTCTGCCCGAAACAAAATCTACTACACTACCGATATCTTCACGTCTTGCTAGCGGCAAATCACCGTCTAAACCTAGTTCTTTATACTTACCGTCTATATACTTTTCAATTAGAGCCGTTGCCTCGTCGTCAAATTTTTCGCCATAGCGATTTATAAGCTTTATACCATTATCATAAAACGGATTATGCGACGCGGTAATCATAATGCCACAGTCAAAGCCTTCTGTTCGCACAACGTAGGAAACGCTTGGCGTAGTAGTTACGTGCAAAATATAGGCATCACCGCCCGATGCGATAACACCCGAGCAAAGCGCATACTCTAACATATAACTCGAGCGCCTTGTATCTTTGCCGATTACGATTTTAGTTTTTGTCGCCTTATCGGTTTTACATAGGTTTGAAGTAAAATACCAACCCAAAAACCTACCGATTTTATATGCGTATTCCGCCGTCAAATCAACGTTTGCCTCACCGCGAAAACCATCTGTACCAAAATATTTAAGCATAAAATAAAACCTTCTTTCACCTAAATAGTATGCGAAAAAAGGTTTTATAAATACAAAAAAGAGCCGAACAAATCGGCTCTTTTTAAAAATTAGTCTTTTGTGATTTTACCGTAAAGCGGAATATCTGTATCGCGCTTTGGCTCGCGTGAAGGTGCGCTTGCTACTGTGTTTGATGGCTTGCGACCGCCACGATTATTTCTGCGACGATTATCATCACGACGTGGCATATTTGGTGTGCCACCTTCTGGGAATATAACAACGCGACGGTTTTTGCCCTCGCCTGTTGAAGATGAACTAACGCCTTCAATTTCTTGAACCGCGGTGTGAATAATGCGACGCTCGTAAGCGCTCATTGGCTCGAGAGCGCGATTACGTGAAGTGCGCTTAACCTGCTCTGCAACGCGAGTTGCAAGACCGATAAGTGTTTGCTCACGCTTTTCGCGATAATCACCAATGTTAAGGGTTACTTTAAAGTAGCCACCTGCATTGTTTGCAGCAAGACTTACAAGATGCTGTAAAGCGTCGAGTGTTTCGCCACGATGACCAATTACAACGCCAAGACCTTCACCCTCAAGGATGATAGTAGCGCCGTTTTCACGAACTGCTGCTTTAACCTCTACGTTTTCACAACCAAGGTCTTTAAGAATTGCGTTAAGATATGCTATTGCTTTGCCTGTTGGTGAAGCCGCATCGATTTGTGACTGGTCAACAGCCTCTATCTCTACTTTTTCTGCCTTTGGCTCTGCTTTTTTAACTTCTTGTTTTGGTGCTTTTTCTTTCTTTTCTGGTTTTGCTTGTGGTTGCGCCTTTTTCTCAGGCTTGTTGTTCTTTTTAGCTGGCTTGTCAGGACGTTCTACGTATGCCTTAACTTCTGCCTGCGCGCCACCAAAAATACCGAGTACCTTTTTCTTTGGTAAAGAAATTATCTCGATTTGTACGTCTTCTTCCAACTTAGCGCCAAGTTTTAAAATGGCGTCTTCTCTCGCTTCGTCAACAGTAGCGCCGAAGCCGATTGCTTCCTTAATCAAGGGAAAATCCTCCTTAAATTAGTCCTTTATAATAGACTCTGAATCTTTGTTGTTAAATTTTGCAAGTTGCTTTGTTTCAAAATCGCATTGTACGCTTAGCTCTTTTGCACGCTCGCGAGCAAGCATTTTGTGTGGGCCGTACCAAAGTTGTACGCCGGCCTGAATTAGACCACCGATGAGGGATGAACAAATCCAGTAGAAACCTACACCGCCCGGCAAACCAAAACCGATGAACAATGAGATAAGTGGCATGGTTAGCATCAAGCCCTTCATAGAAGGAGCGTCTGGATTATTGATTTTGTTAACGCGCATTGAAACAAGGCTGGTGAGTATTTGTGACAAGAAAGCAAAAATCGGGATAAGCCACAATGGTTGCCATTTTTCAGCAACATTCCAGTCAAAGTCAGGAGTTTCGGTGAGGTTAAGACCAAATAAACCAAAGTTTATCTCGTTACCCTCATATTCTTTTTCAATTTTTGCAACGTCGTCTTTTATGTCGTCGTATACCTTTTTAGCTATATTATTAGCCTTTTCAGAACCATAGTCTTTAGTAGTTAAAGCCGCTTCAAAAGTTGCAGCCTTGCCACTAATATTGTTTACCAACTTAAGTTCTTTGTTGCTGGTGTTACTATCTTGCCAACCAAGTTCGATAATAACTTGCTCATAAAGTTCTTTTGTTGTGCCTTCATACTTATCTTCTGCATCAGGATTAAGCTTTTGAACGGTATTATACACCTTATTTATGTTATCGCTTTCAACACCAGACATATAGGTAAGTGGTGACATAATAAGTGAGTAAATGCTGATCATAAGCAAAAGACGAATAATCATTGGCAAGCAACCGCCGGACATAGAAACGCCCTCTTGACGATAAAGCTCTTGCTGAGCCATAGCCATCTTTTGACGGTCATCACCATATTTTTTCTTGAGTTCGTCAAGTTTTGGCTTAATACGCATCTGAGAAACAGCTGATTTTTGGCTCTTGATGCTTAACGGAATTAAAATAAGGTTAATAACAAGTGTAAATACTGCAACAGCAGCCGCAAAGTTATTGCTAAATAAATCTGCCAAAAAACCCATTACGTAACCGAATGGTACATTGATTATATCAAACATAACGTTAACCTTCTTATTTATTTTTTATTTTTGCTTTTCTTTGGCGGAACGGGATCATAACCGCCTTTACAAAACGGGTTGCACCTCAAAATTCTATAAAATGCGAGAAAAAATCCTTTAAACGCGCCGTGCACCGTAATAGCCTCGATAGCATAGGCAGAACAGGTGGGTGTAAAACGGCAACAAGCAATTTTGTGAGGTGAAATGTGTTTTCGATAAAATTTTATAAGCCAGATAAAAATAAGGCTTATGGGATTTTTTATTCTACCCATAATTCTTGTTTCTTTAATTGTCGCATCATATTAGCAGCGACAACGTTACTCTTTGTATTAAGTATTCTAGTGCGGGCAACAACAACACAGTCGTACCCTAGCGGAATATGTGGCGCGCAAACATCAAATGCCGCCGTTATAACTCGCTTTGCTCGATTGCGCGATACAGCTGTACCAATTTTTTTACCGGCGGTAATACCAAGTCGCAAAGCATTTTTCTTACCCTTTACTACGTACATTACGCATTCGGGTAAAACTAGTGATGCACCGCGGTTATACGCGCGGTGAAATTCCCAGTTTTGTTTTAGTTTTGAGTAAACTCTCATAATCTCACCAATAAATAAAAGTAAAAGCCACGTGGAAGTGGCTTTTCTTTAGTAAGATAATTGCTTTCTTCCTTTTGCTCTACGGCGAGCCAAAACCTTGCGGCCGTTGGCAGTAGCCATTCTCTTAAGGAAACCGTGCTCTTTTTTACGATGTAATTTCTTAGGCTGATAAGTTCTTTTCATTATTGCTAACCTCCTTGTCCGAGACATAAATATACATGTACTAAAATTATTGCAGGGCAAAATACCCCTTGTAAATACGCATTATATACTAAACACGCCAAAAAGTCAACAAAAAAGTGCGTTTAAAAGCAAAAAAGTAATATATTGATTTTAAAAACGAATTATGATAGGATATAACCATACGTTTCGGGGCATTAGCGCAGCTGGGAGCGCACCACACTGGCAGTGTGGGGGTCAGGGGTTCGAATCCCCTATGCTCCACCAATAACCAAGTTGTATCTTTATGATACGGCTTGGTTGTTCTTGTATATAAGGGGATTCGAACAAGGAGGGAGCGACAGCGGGAGAAAACAGTCCGATGGACTGTTTTTGCCGACGTGGGCAAGCCGCTCGCGGCGCGATAGATGCGTTGCATCGAAAAAATCCCCTATGCTCCACCAAATAACAATGACCTGCCTTTGTGGTGGGTCTTTCTTGTTCTTGTTAGATCGGGGATCAAACCGAGAGGGTTTGCGTTTGGTTCTTTAAAACGGTAATTTTAACAAAAATATAACAAAACTTGACTTTTTACATATTTTGATATAGAATTCAAGTGCTTATTCACTTATATATTATAAGGAGTTGGAAAATTAATGAAATCTAGCTTTAGTCGCGCTTTTTACATAGTTATTGGATTTATTTTTTCTCACAAAATAACCTCTGCTATAATTTTATCGGCTGTTGCCGGTATTACTGCGGCGGTAATTATTGTAACTAGCATATTGCAAGCTCCGGCGAGCGTTGCTACCTCTAGCAATGATTCTACCGTTGATACTAACAACGAATCGTCTGTTACAACCAGTAGCGAAGATGACGTTTCTAGCGAAGAAATTACCTCTAGTGAAGAAGAGATCACTTCTAGCGAAGAAGCGCCAAGTAGCAGCCAACAAACCACAACCTCTAGCAAGGTTGAAACCGTTACACCCGTAACACCTGCTAATCCAAACACAGATTTTCAGTACAATTCTAATATGAGTTATGACAACAACGTATTTTTGGATGCGCTCAAATACACCGGCTACAAGACCGACCCTGCTATGTGGGGCTCTTACGGTAACTACGTTTTGTGTTCGCAAAAACGTGGTCGTGGTTGGCTTTCAAACATAACTTATGACGATTACGGCAGAGCAAGCGGTTATGAAACAACTGCAAACGGTTTGCCAGATATTCACTACTTTGAACAAAAAGGTCTTGTTTGCGCAAGCTATGCGGCATACGTTTACTTTAACTATCTACCAAACGTTGCAGGCATTGATACCTCTATGCTACCAAAAGCTGACAACCCCGTTCTTGCTAACGACTGGTACAAGGCGGCTAAAAAATGGGTAGAGTTAGGTTACTCTCGCTTTATTAATTTTACCGCCAACGACAACGGCAGCATTTATCAAGATCTTAAGCTCACAGTAAATGAAGAAATACCGATAGGCTCACTTATATTCCTTACCAACTGGTATAATCGTACCGACTGGTCAACCCACGTTAGTATTTATGCCGGCAAGGTAAACGGCTATCACTGGGTAACACACGTTGGTAACGAAAACGGCCCTGAGCTTTGCGCAATAGAGCGTATGAACCGCCTACCACACCCACAATGGATGTTGGCTATCGTTACACCACCTTCAAACATTCGCTTTGCTCCTGAACTTGAAGTAACCGTAAAGGACGACAACGGCAAGCCAATGAAAGACGTGGAAATTAGCGTTAAAGATTCAAAAGGCACTGTTACAAGTCTAGGCAAAACTAATGCCGACGGCAAGGTAAGCAAAGCAGGTCTTTCTTACGCAAAGTATGAAGTAATACAAAAAACACCTAGTGGTTACACCTGTAGCGACAGCACAAAAACCGTTAACCTAACTACAAAAGACAATAGTTTAAATAAGATTAGTTTTGTTAATAAAAAAGAAACTAAAAAGTCGGAATCTTCTTCTGAAAGTAAAACTACCGAATCCAAAGACGAGGCAGTAGAAGATAGCTCTGAAACAGAAAAAACCGAATAAACTAAAAAACTCCCGACAATTGGTCGGGAGTTTTTGTTATTTACCTAGTTCTTTATTTCTTTTATATGCCGCTTTAATGCAGTCGCAAACAATGTTTTCAAACTCACTATTTTTTAGCACTGTTACACCCTCGATTGTGCTACCGCCTTTTGAACAAACGGCAGAGGTTAACTCGTCGGGAGTTTTATCGCTTGTAAGTAACATTTTTGCCGCACCCACCATTGTTGCCGCCGCAAATTCTATGGCTTGTGACTCGCTGAGTCCACACTCGACACCGCCTTTTGCAACAGCCGACGCAAACGTGTACATAAACGCAGGACCACAACCTGACACACTACAACCGGCATCCATAAGCGCTTCATCAATAGCGTAAAGTTTGCCGCTATACTGCATATCGTTTACAAAGTCGGTCAAAACAGCGTCACTAACACCGCTTACGCAGTAAAGTATTACGCCCTCGCCCACACTTACGGGTGTGTTTGGCATGATGCGAATTACGGGCATATCACCTGCAAATTCTTTTATTCTTTGGGTTGAAAGACCTGCCGCCATAGAAACAAGCGTTGGTTTTTTGTCGGCTAAAATATCTTTTATATCACCTAACATTTCGGCCATAACCTGTGGTTTTACGCCCAAGAAAATCCTATCGCACTCGGTGGCAATTGTTTGATTATCACCCACTACCAAACCAAGTTCGTTTGCAAGTTGATTTGCCTTGTTTACGTCAAAATCGGCAATCATTATATCTTTTGTACTTTTTGCTGCCGCGCGAATAAGGGCGCCGCCCATATTGCCGCAGCCAATAAATCCGTATTTCATATTATCACCTAATATGTCCGTTTCCGTTGATTATATATTTATACGTAGTGAGTTCTTCAAGTCCCATAGGTCCGCGAGCGTGAAGTTTTTGGGTAGAGATGCCCATTTCACAACCCAAGCCAAACTCACCGCCATCGGTAAAGCGAGTTGATGCGTTAACGTAAACTGCCGCGCTATCTACACCGCTTGTAAAGCCCGCAATCGCACTATTGTCGCGCGAAATAATAGCCTCGCTATGCCCTGTTGAGTGAGCCGAAATATGCTCTACCGCGTCGGCTACACCATTTACACATTTAACTGCAAGTATATAATCTAAAAACTCGGTATCAAAGTCGTTTTCTCCCGCAGGTGCGCCGTCAATAACGTTTGCAGCGCTTTCATCAAGACGAAGTTCAACCGGGATTTGACCGTTTTTCTTTCTTTCTGTAACTAATTTATCGTAAACGAGCGGTAAAATTTGTTCTTTTATCGCTTCGTCAACAAGCAAAACCTCTGCCGCGTTGCAAACGCTGGGGCGACTTGTTTTTGCGTTGTTTATAATACTCACCGCCATATCTAAATCGGCAGTTTTTTCTACGTATATATGGCAAATGCCAGTACCCGTTTGAATACAAGGAACAGTCGCGTTATTGATACACGCGTTTATAAGACCTGCGCCACCACGAGGAATAAGCATATCGACAAGACCATTTGCCTTCATTAAAGCGGTTGCGCTATCGCGTGAAGTATCGGTAACAAGATTTACTGCATTTTCTGTAACACCGGCATTTTTTAGTCCCTCACGCAAAGCCGACACAATAGCCTTTGCCGAATTTATCGCCTCTTTGCCACCGCGCAGCACACAAACGTTGCCGCTTTTAATCGCTAGAGCCGCCGCGTCACTTGTAACGTTTGGTCGCGATTCGTATATAATAGCAATAACACCAACAGGTACCGAAACGCGAGTTATCTTGAGTCCATCTTCGCGTACGTATTCTTTTAAGGTGTGACCGATAGGATCGGGTAGCTTTGCTACGTCACGAATACCGTCGGCCATAGATTTAATTCTAGCCTCGTTTAACATAAGTCGGTCTATCATAACGTCGCTTATCTTACCACGAGCGTTGTCGCAGTCGGTTTTATTGGCATCAAGAATAGCGCTAACGTTTTCTTCTAGCGCGTCGGCCATCTTTAAAAGAGCGTTGTTTTTTTGCTCGGCATTAAGCGATGCCACTATTGGTTTGGCCGCTTTTGCCGCTTTTAGCATTTCTGTCATTTTATTACTTCCCTACAAATCTTGTTCCTACATCTTTGCCCTCTACTATATCGTAAAGGCTTGTAGGATTATTACCGTTTGTGATAATCATATCGCAGCCGCACGCCATGCAAATTTTTGCAGCGGTAATTTTTGTTACCATACCGCCAGTCCCTAGCTCGGTACCCTTGCCGCCTGCAAGCGATTCTATGCCGCTGTCGATTTCTTCGACACGTTTGATGAGTTTTGCGTTACTGTCTTTATGTGGGTCGGCAGTATAAAGACCATCTATATCAGAAAATAGCACTAGTACGTCGGCATTGATGCTTTCGGCTACTATTGCCGCTAGAGTATCGTTGTCACCAATGACAATTTCCTCGGTAGCCACGGTATCGTTTTCGTTTATAATCGGTATTACGTCAAGTTCTAAAAGACGATTTAAAGTATTGCTAAAATTCTGGTGACGTTCTTTGTTTTTAAGGTCGGCGCCCGTCATAAGAAGCTGCGCTACCGTGTGATTATATTCTGAAAACAGTTTATCATAAGTGTACATTAGTTCGCACTGACCTACCGCCGCTGCCGCTTGCTTGGTTGGAATATCGGTAGGCTTTGTTTTAAGCGAAAGCTTACCTACGCCCATACCGATAGCGCCAGATGACACCATAATAACCTCGTCACCCGCATTTTTAATATCGCTTATAACCTTGCATATTTCTTCAACGCGACGAATATTTAAGTGTCCCGTTGCGTGAGCCAACGTGCTGGTTCCAAGTTTTACTACTATACGCATAAAAAATCCCCTCAATATACGGAAATTATAATTTACTGTCTATTATACATAGATACATCACAAAAATAAAGACTTTTTTCAAAAAAAGACTTGACACAAACACTTTACTGTGCTAAAATGTGAAAAAATTTAAAAAAGCTATGACGAAGACGGCTTAAAATTTGCGTTTTCAGAGAACTGTCGGTTGGTGCAAGACAGCAACAAAAATTTTAAAATGCCCATCACTTCCGAGCTGAAGGCCCGAACGGGTGCGCCCTAGTAGATACCTTCCGTGAATGCTGCGTAAAGGCATAGGAATTGTTAGATTCCGAGAGTGGTAACCTTTTACAGGTTGCAATTTGAGTGGTACCGCGAGTGTTTATTCACACCCGTCTCAAAGTTTTGAGACGGGTGTTTTGTTTTTTATTTTATTTTGAAAGGAAGATTGATTAGAATGCAAACCAACACCGCAAAACAACAACTTATGGAGATCGCCGCACGAATTAAGGAGATGCGCGAAATTATGGGTTGGTCAATTGCCGAAATGGCAGAAAAAACCGAAGTAACCGAACAACAGTATAAAGACTATGAAAATGCAATTATTGATTTTCCTTTTACATTTATACACAAATGCGCTCAAGCGTTTGACGTAGAAATGACACAGCTACTTGAAGGTAAATCAGCAAAGCTTTCAAGCTATACCGTAACACGCGCCGGTGGTGGTCAAAAGACTGCCAAAGAGGACGGCATTGACATTACTAACCTTGCTCCTAAATTCAAGGACAAAATCGCAGAGCCATATTACGTAAGATACGAATACTCTGCTTCTCAACAAAACAAGCCAATTCATCTTACAACCCACTCGGGTCAAGAATTCGACTTTATACTTAGTGGCTCACTCAAGGTTCAAATTGGCGAACACACCGAAGTATTGCACGAAGGCGACAGCATTTATTACAACTCTTCTACCCCACACGGTATGATTGCAGTTGACGGTAAAGACTGTGTATTCTGCGCGGTAGTTCTTCCGGGCGAAGACACCAAAGAAGACGTTGTTCGTAAGAGCATTGTTTCTACTAAGCAGAGTGAAAATCTTGTTTGCGAAAAGTTTGTTGAAACTGTTGAGGATGAAACAGGCGCGCTTCAAGACATTAAGTTTAAAAATACTGAAAGTTTCAACTTTGGTTTTGATATCGTAGACGGCATTGCCGACAAGTACCCAGAAAAACTTGCAATGCTACACCTTGACGTTAACAAAACCGAACGCCGCTTTACATTTAAAGATATGAAACGCGCATCTAACCAGGTTGCTAACTACTTTACCTCTCTTGGTATCAAACGTGGCGACAAGGTTATGCTGGTACTCAAGCGTCATTACCAGTTCTGGTTCTGTATGGTAGCGCTCCACAAACTAGGCGCAGTTGCAATCCCTGCAACAAACCAGCTTAAAGACCACGACTTTGAATACCGTTATAACGCAGCAGGCGTTAAGGCACTTGTTTGTACCGCTGACGGCGACACTGCAGAAATTGCCGAAAGAGCAGCCAAAAATTGTCCTCAAGTTGAACAACTTATTATGGTTGGCGGCTCACGTGACGGTTGGCACGATTTTGATAGCGAATATAAACTATTCTCCGGCAAATACGACCGCCCAGAAGACGCATCTGCAGGTAATGATAGCGCGCTTATGTTCTTCACGTCCGGTACTACCGGTAATCCAAAGATGGCAGCTCACGCTCATACCTATGCGTTAGGTCACTTTGTAACCGCGAAATACTGGCACTGCTGCGAGCGCGACGGCTTGCACCTTACCATTTCTGACACAGGTTGGGGTAAATCTCTTTGGGGTAAGCTTTACGGTCAGTGGCTTTGCGAGGGCGCAGTATTCGTTTACGACTTTGATCGTTTTGATGCAGCCGACATTTTGCCAATGTTTGCAGACTATGGTATCACAACCTTCTGCGCGCCACCAACAATGCTACGTATGCTTATAAAAGAAGATTTGTCTAACTACGACCTTTCTTCTATCCATCACATGACAACAGCCGGTGAAGCTCTAAACCCAGAAGTGTTTAAGCAGTTTGAAAAAGCAACCGGTCTTCAAATAATGGAAGGTTTCGGTCAAACCGAAACAACCCTTACCATTGCAAATCTTCGCGGAACTACACCAAAGATTGGCGCTATGGGTAAGGCATCTCCTCAATACGACGTTGATATCGTTGACCCTGACGGCAACCCTGTTGCTGATGGTGAAGTTGGCGAAATCGTTATTCACACCAACGATAGCGTACCTTGTGGTCTATTTAAGGAATACTATCTTGATGACGAAAAAACAAGCGAAGCTTGGTACGACGGTATGTATCACACAGGTGATACTGCTTGGCGTGACGAGGATGGTTACTTCTGGTACGTTAGCCGTATAGATGACGTAATTAAATCATCAGGCTATCGTATAGGACCGTTCGAGATTGAAAGTGTTATTATGGAACTTCCTTACGTTCTTGAGTGTGGCGTTTCTGCCGCTCCTGACGAGGTTCGTGGTCAAATCGTAAAGGCTAGCATCGTGCTTACAAAGGGCACCGAACCTACCGAAGAACTCAAGAAAGAAATTCAAGAATACGTTAAGACACATACTGCTCCTTACAAGTACCCACGTCTTGTAGTATTCCGTGATAGCCTACCAAAAACAATCAGTGGTAAAATCCAGCGTAACAAGCTTTAATAATCGCACTTAAATATTGACAAAAAATTAAAGTTGTGATATACTATCATAAATTTATAAAGACTTTGACGAAGAGGGCATATTCCAACGCTTTTTTCAGAGAGATAACGGTTGGTGAAAGTTATCAAAAGTAGGTTTGTGTTTGTAGCTTCTGAGTCGGGAGAAAGAAAGTCGTTTGATTAGTAGAATCTCCCCGTGATTGCTGCGTAAAGGCATAGGAATTGTCAGATTCCGAGAGTGGCAGCCAACAAGGTTGCAATTTGAGTGGTACCGCGGGTGACTGAACTTACAGCGCTCGTCTCAAAGTCATAACTTTGGGGCGAGTGCTTTTTAAGTCTTAAAGCACTACAGGAAGGATTTGTAAATTATGGAACAAATTACTGCGCTTGACTACAAAATTCAAGAAATGGCCAGCCGTATTAGAGAGCTTCGTGAACTCGAAGGTCTTACTACTGCTGAAATGGCGGTTAAAACCGACGTTAGCGAAAGTGAATACGTAAAATGTGAATCGGGTAAAAGCGACCTTAACTTTGCTTTTATTTACCGTTGCGCATTAGCTCTTAACGTAAACGTTACCGATATTATCGAGGGTTATAGCCCTAAGCTTGCAGGTTACACAGTAACCAGAGCCGGTGGCGGTCAAAAGGTTTCTCAGGCTCATGGTATGACCTACTATAACCTTGCGTACGCTTTCCGCGACAGAATTGCCGAGCCGCTTTTTGTTAATAGCATTTATGACGAAAGCGCACAGGCAAAAGATATTGAACTTACTACCCACGCAGGTCAAGAGTGCGACATCGTAATTGAAGGTAATCTTATGGTTCAGGTTGGTGAACACCGCGAGGTTCTAGGACCTGGAGATAGCATCTATTTCGATAGTGACACACCTCACGGTATGATTGCTGTAAACGGCAAGGACTGTAAGTTCTACGCTATCGTTCTTAACCCAACGGGCGAGCCAATTCCAGAACTTGCTACCGCTAAAAAGATTGAGGACCATCGTGTTTCTGCGCGTGATACAAAAGATCGTATCTACCGCAATTACATTGACACTACCGAGAACGAAAACGGTACTCCTACGTCTATTACATTTAAAAATACCGAAGGCTTTAACTTTGCATTCGACTTGGTTGACGCTCTTGCTGAACGCGATCCAAAAAAACTTGCAATGTTACATATATCAAAGGACAAAACCGCTCGTCGCTTTACCTTTAAAGATATGAAAAAGGCATCTAACCAGGTTGCTAACTACTTCAAATCTATGGGCATTAAAAAAGGCGACCGCGTAATGCTTGTTCTTAAGCGTCATTACCAATTCTGGTTCTGTATGCTTGCTCTTAACAAGCTTGGCGCTATCGCGATTCCTGCAACAAATCAGTTGCTTGTTCACGACTTTGAATATCGTTTTAACGCGGCAGGCGTAAGCGCGGTTGTTTGTACCGCTGACGGCGACACCGCAGAGCAGGTAGACATCGCTGCGGCAAGCTGTCCAACACTTAAGCACAAGCTTATTGCAAACGGCACTCGTGACGGTTGGCGTAGCTTTGACGAAGAATATACCCTCTTTAGCTCTAAATTTGAGCGCACCGAAGATTCACCTTGCGGTGACGATTTGATGCTTATGTTCTTTACGTCTGGTACTACCGGCTATCCAAAGATTGCCGCTCACAACCACAAATATCCTCTAGGTCACTTCCATACTGCAAAATATTGGCACAACGTTGACCCGGACGGCTTGCACTTTACCATTTCTGATACAGGCTGGGCAAAGGCAATGTGGGGTAAACTTTATGGTCAGTGGCTATGCGAGGCTGCAACATTTGTTTACGACTTTGATCGTTTTGATGCTGCCGACATTCTTCCAATGTTTGCCGAGCACAAAATCACCACCTTCTGTGCACCACCTACTATGCTTCGTATGATGGTTAAGCAAGATATCTCTAAATATGATTTTTCTAGCGTTCAACACATGACTACCGCAGGTGAAGCTCTTAACCCAGAGGTTTATCGCCAGTTTGAAAAGGCTACCGGTCTTCAAATAATCGAAGGCTTCGGTCAAACCGAGAGCACCATGATTATCGGTAACATGGTTGGCGCATCACATAAAATTGGTTCTATGGGTAAACCTGCTCCAATTTATGACGTACATATCGTTGATGCCGACGGCAACGACGTTCCAGACGGTGAAGTTGGCGAAATCGTTGTTGACGTATCAAACGGTGCTCCTTGCGGCTTGTTTACAGGCTACTACAACAACCAAGAAAAGACCGACGAAGTTTGGTACAATGGTTACTACCACACAGGCGATACCGCTTGGCGTGATGAGGACGGCTTCTTCTGGTACGTTGGTCGTGTTGACGACGTTATTAAGTCGTCCGGCTACCGTATTGGACCGTTCGAAATCGAAAACGTTATTATGGAACTTCCATACGTACTCGAGTGCGGTGTTTCTGCCGAGCCTGATGAGGTTCGCGGTCAGGTAGTTAAGGCAAGTATCGTGCTTGTTGAGGGTACCGAAGGCACCGATGAACTCAAGAAAGAAATTCAAGATTACGTTAAGAAGCACACCGCTCCTTATAAATATCCTCGTATCGTTGTATTCCGTGACAGCCTACCAAAGACCGTTAGCGGCAAGATACAAAGAAATAAACTTTAATTAAGTGATTTTATGAATAACACAAAAAGACTTACACTGCTTTGCGGACATTACGGCAGCGGTAAAACAAATGTTGCCGTAAATCTTGCAATTCAATTAAAAAAGCAGTATAATAATTTGGTTGTGGCCGACCTTGATATCGTAAATCCATATTTTCGTACCAAGGATAGCCTAGACGATTTTAAAAAGCACGGAATTGAACTTATTTGTTCCGAGTACGCCAACACAAACGTTGACATACCTGCCCTTCCTGCTGATATGTATCGTCTTACAACCGATAAAACTCTTACCGCCGTTATCGACGTTGGTGGCGATGATCGTGGCGCTTACGCGTTAGGTCGTCTAGTCCCCGAAATAAAGGCGGAAGACAACTACGAAATGCTAATGGTTATAAACGGCTATCGTCCGCTTACCCCCGACGCCGCATCTACTATCGAAGTTATGCGCGAGATTGAAACGGCTTGTAATCTTAAATTTACAGGGCTTGTAAACAACTCAAACGTTGGAGAACTCACCACGGCAGAATACGTTTTAAATTCTATGGATTATGCTATCGAAGTATCAAAGCAATCGGGTCTTCCTATTGTTATGACTACCGTAAAGGCCGAACTTTACGATGAACTAAAAGACAAAATAGATAACCTATTACCAATGACGCTTCAAGCAAAACCAGTTTAGCCAAAGCATACAAACTCGAACCAGCCTTAAAGGGCGGTTTTTAGGCGGCTTTCGGCTTATTGTCACCCATAGGCGTTAGCCTTATGGGTTTCGCTTCACCAAAATCTACACAAAAAACCGCACCTTTAAGGTCGTAGAATTTTGTAAATAAAGGATTTTTTGATGTGTGAGGCACAAAACGCAGTAAATCCTGACGGATTTACGAGTATTTTAACAAAACACAGCATAAAATACTTGTTTCAAAATCTGATTCAAGTTTGTATGATTTGGCTAGTAAAGGAGATAATGAATATGGCAAAACTAACCTTTAAAACCGACAAGTGCAAAGGCTGTGGACTATGTATTGACGCATGTCCAAAGGGTCTTATCAAACTTGCGGCAGATAAAATTAACCAAAAGGGCTACCACCCTGCAGAAATCACCGACGAGTCAGCTTGCGTTGGTTGTGCAGCGTGCGCTATGATGTGCCCTGACTGCATTATCAAGGTAGAAAGGTAAGTGAAACAAAATGGCAGATAAAATTTTGATGAAGGGTAACGAAGCCATCGCCGAAGCCGCTATCAAGGCCGGTTGTATGCACTACTTTGGTTATCCTATTACACCTCAAACTGAGGTTGCAGCTTATATGGCAAAAAGAATGCCTAAAATTGGTGGTTGCTTCTTGCAGGCAGAAAGCGAAGTTGCCGCTATCAATATGGTTTACGGTGTAGCTAGTACCGGTAAACGCGTAATGACATCTTCTTCAAGCCCAGGTATATCTCTTAAGAGCGAAGGTCTTTCTTACCTTGCTGGTTCTGACCTTCCTGCAGTTATCGTAAACGTACAACGTGGCGGTCCGGGTCTTGGTGGTATTCAACCTAGCCAGGCTGACTATTTCCAGGCTACAAAGGGTGGCGGTCACGGTGACTTTAAGATGATAGTCCTTGCACCTAGTTCAGTTCAAGAAATGGCTGACCTTACAGTTAAAGGCTTTGACCTTGCCGATAAATACCGCATGCCTGCTATGATTTTGGCGGACGGTACAATGGGTCAAATGATGGAGCCTGTTTCTCTTGACTATGAAACTCCGGTAGCGGTAGAAAAGCCATGGGCTACTACCGGTACCAAGATGGAACGCAACCACAACATCGTTACTTCCCTCTTCCTTAACCCAGACGAGCTCGAAGCTCTTGTTGTAGAGCGTTACGAGCGCTACAAGGTTGTAGAAGAAAACGAAGTAATGTATGAAGAATATATGATGGACGATGCCGAAATTTGTATCGCAGCGTTTGGTATTGCAGCTCGTATTGCTAAAAACGCTATCAACGAAGCAAGAAAGCAAGGCATTAAGGTAGGTCTTATCCGTCCTATCACTTTGTGGCCATTCCCAACTGCTCCTTTCAAGAAGGCAGCAGAACAGGTAAAAGAAATCATCTCTGTAGAGCTTTCTATGGGTCAGATGATAGAAGACGTAAAACTCGCTAGCGAATGCAAGGTTCCTGTAACACTTTGCAGCCGTACAGGCGGTATGATTCCATCTCCTGAACAGGTATTGGAAGCTATTAAAAAAGCAAACGGAGGTGCAAAATAATGGCAGTAGTATTTGACAAACCACACGCTCTTACCGATGCTCCTATGCACTATTGCCCAGGTTGCACTCATGGTATAGTACATCGTCTTGTTGCCGAAGTTATTGACGAACTCGGTATCGAAGGCAGAACAATAGGTATTGCTCCTGTTGGTTGTTCAGTATTTGCTTACAACTATTTTAACTGCGATATGATCGAGGCGGCTCACGGTCGTGCTCCTGCAGTTGCAACCGGTGTTAAGCGTTCTGACCCAGAAAACAACGTTGTTTTCACCTATCAAGGTGACGGCGACTTGGCTTCTATCGGTATGGCAGAAACTGTACACGCAGCAGCAAGAAACGAAAACATCACAATTATCTTTATCAACAACGCAATCTATGGTATGACAGGCGGTCAGATGGCTCCTACTTCACTTCCAGGTCAGGTTACCCAGACTTCACCTTATGGTCGTGACACTAGCCACTGCGGTTTCCCAATCAAGGTTTGCGAAATGCTTTCAGAGCTTGATGGTCCTGAGTACCTCGAGCGTGTTACAGTTAACAACGTTAAAAACATTATGAAGGCTAAAAAAGCTATCAAAAAGGCTTTCCAAAACCAGCTTGACGGCAAGGGTTTCTCTCTTGTAGAAGTTGTATCTACCTGCCCTACAAACTGGGGTATGACACCACAAAACGCACTCAAGTGGCTTGAGGAAAATATGCTTCCTTACTATCCACTAGGCCTTTATAAAGACCGTTCAGCAAAGGAGGAAACAAAATAATGACTAATCAAATTTTGCTTTCCGGCTTTGGCGGACAGGGTATTTTGTTTACCGGTAAATTCCTTGCGTACAAGGGACTCTTGACTGACAAAAACGTTAGCTGGCTTCCTTCTTACGGTCCTGAAATGCGTGGCGGTACAGCAAGCTGTAGCGTTATCATTAGTGACGAAGAGGTAGGCTCACCTATCATTTCACAGCCTGACGTACTTATCGCAATGAATCTCCCTTCATTCGAGAAATTCGTTCCAACTGTTAAGGCTGGCGGTATTGTAATCGCTGACTCAAGCCTTATCGAAACCAAAACTACTCGCACCGATATCGACGTTTACTATATTCCTGCAACCTCTCTTGCAAGCGATATGGGCAAACAGTCACTTGCTAACATGATTATCCTTGGTAAATTGCTCAAGGTTATGAACGACTTTAACGAAGACGAAATCAAAACCGTACTCGCTAAGGTTATTCCGCCTAAAAAGGCAGATATGCTTGAAATTAACATGAAAGCTATGCAAATCGGCGCCGATAATTAAGGAGGATATACAAATGAAAATTAAATTTGTAAAAGCCGACGTTTTAAAAGAAAAACCAGAAAGCTCTACCTTGGGCTTTGGTAAATTCTTTACCGACCACATGTTTATGATGGACTACTCTCGCGAAGAGGGTTGGCACGATGCTCGCATTGTTCCATTTGCTCCAATCGCACTCCATCCTGCATCTACCGTTCTTCACTACGGTTCTGAAATCTTTGAGGGTCTTAAGGCATACCGCCGCAAGGACGGTAGCGTTCAACTCTTTAGACCGATGGAAAACATCCGTCGTATGAACACATCTGCTGATCGTCTTTGCTTGCCACAAATCCCAGAGGATTTAGCGTTGGAAGTTCTTACCGAGTTTGTAAAGACCGAGCAAGACTGGACTCCATCAGCTGACGGCACTTCACTCTATCTTCGTCCATTTATGTTTGGTAATGACGAAACTTTGGGTGTTCACGCTGTTCACAACGCAACCTACGTTATAATCGCGTCACCTGTTGGTAGCTATTATAAAGAGGGTATCAACCCAGTTAAGATTATGATCGAAGACGAAGACGTTCGTGCAGTACGCGGTGGTACAGGTTACGCTAAATGCGGCGGTAACTACGCTGCAAGTAACCGCGCTGGCGAAAGAGCCGAAAAGAAGGGCTATTCACAGGTTCTTTGGCTTGACGGTGTAGAACGCAAGTACATCGAAGAAGTTGGCGCTATGAACGTTATGTTCAAAATTGGCGACGAAATCGTAACACCAATGCTTTCTGGCTCTATTCTTCCAGGTATTACCCGTAAATCTTGCCTCGAAGTTTTAAAATCAAAAGGCTACAAGGTTAGCGAACGACTCATCAGCATTGATGAACTAGCAGAAGCAATGCAAAACGGCACCCTTAAAGAAGCTTGGGGTTGTGGTACTGCAGCTGTTATTTCTCCAATCGGTGAGCTTTGCTACAAAGACGTTAAATACGCTGTAAACAACGGCGAAATTGGCGAAACAACACAAATGCTTTACGATACACTCACAGGTATTCAGTGGGGAAAAATCGAAGACAGCTTCGGTTGGACTTATAAACTATAAAAACAAAAGCAGTCGACGTTATGTCGGCTGCAATTTTTTTAGTTTATAAATGAAGCGCACCTTACAGTGATATTAAAAACAAAGCAGACTTCGTTTATGAAGTCTGCTTTGTATATCAAATGTTTCTTTATATGATATTATTGGTTAGTATGAAATCATTTTCTTTCCCAAAGAAGAGTGCCGTTTTCAAGCGAAACTTTTTCGGGATATGCTTTTAATGATATTTCAATAGAATTATCATATATTTCAATTGAGTCATCACTACCGAGCGATAATATTTCGACGTCGTTAACTCCTATACTATATTCACCAATATAATTATCGTCATTTGGTTCAGTATCGGTTTCACATATTCCAGTAAAGGATTTACATTTAACTTTTAATCCGTTTTTCCATTCGATAATTAGCTTATCCTTTTCAAAATAATCATCTATAACAAAAAGTAATTTTTGGTATTGTTTTTCCATTTCTTATCCTCTTTCAATTTAATTTTAATTAGGTCTTGCCGGTACTATATGCGCATTTCCGTTGTTATCATAATGAATCGTAGCACGTGTAGTATCGTAATATTTTCCTGTTTTTATGTCATAAAATTTCCCAATATTTTTACCAAAATCTACAACAATCTTATTATTACCGTAACTTTGTCCATTGCCGACGCTTTCTTTCAATAGTTTGTTTGGATCTGCAGTTAAAATACTCGGATTTTTACCATTAGCGATTTGTTGACTGTAATTGTTCGTTCCTAATATATGTTTATCTTGTCTTACTTAATTTTGCATATACTTATAATTTTTATAGCAAAAGTCAAATATATCTTTTTTGACCGAGCCAAAGGTTTTGTCCTTGTGATATACAAGATACGAATTTCTTGTAAACTCGTAGTCTAAAACCTCAATTTTGCGAAGCGCGCCACTAGTTAACTGACGCGTAAGCAAAGCCTCGGGCATGATGGTAACGCCTAGATTCTGCACCGCGGCCGAGATTAGCGCTTGGTTACTTATAGATTCCATAACAGGGGTTACGACAATGTTTTCCAATGCAAAAATATGGTCCAAAAAGTCACGTGACACACTTTCGTCCTCGCGTAGCAAAAGGTCGTATTTGCACAACTCTTTAAGCGTTACCGAGTCAGGCATATCGTACTTTTTGCCACAAACTGCAATAAGGGTATTACTGTCTACAAGGCGCGATTTTATACTTTGGCTTGATGGTTGCCCTTGAATAAAAGCAAAATCAAGCACACCGTTTAAAATTTTGCTCTCGATTATGGACGTTTGGTTGATCGAAACCTGAAAATCAATATCTTGGAAATTTTCTTTAAGATTACGCAAAAGCCATGGCAATTTTTGCTTACCGATGGTAAGCGACGAACCTATTTTTAAAAGCGGTTTTTTAGAAGAATTTAGCGCTGATTCCTCAAACTCATTAAACGCCGACAAAACTTCTTGCGCCTTTATAAGCAAAACCTTGCCCTCATCGGTTAAAAATAATTTCTTGTTTATTCTCTCAAATAATTTTACGTTATAGTTTTTCTCTATTTCGGAAATAGTATTACTAACTGCCGGTTGCGCTATAAAAAGTTCTTCTGCCGCTTTTGTCATACTTTGATGCTTGCATACACATACAAATACCTTTAAATGCCTTATAGTCAAGATAAATCCTCCCTAAACATACATAACCAAATTTATATGAACTTTATAATATTATACTATTTTACTTATTATAAGTCAACTGTTATAATGACAGTGTTAAAAAAAGGAGGAAAAATTAATGATTAATTCAGAAGAAATTATGCAGCTTATCGAAAGTCTTATTTGGCTGCTCGCCGGCGTAGGTGTGTTTATTGTAGGTATGAATTTTCTAAGCGACGCTTTAGAAAAAAGTGCCGGCTCAGGTATGAAACGATTACTAGAAAAAATTAGCAACAACCGTTTTTCGGGTGTTGGCATAGGTGCGGGTGTTACCGCAATTATTCAAAGTTCGTCTGCGACAAGCGTTATGGTTATAGGTCTTGTAAACGCGGGTGTTATGACGCTAATGCAAGCCGTACCTATTATAATGGGCGCAAATATTGGTACTACCATCACCGGTGTACTTGTGGCCTTAAAAAACGACTTTTTTGATATGACAATGTATCTTTTGGCATTTGCCGGTGTTATGATGGGCTTTGCCAAAAAAGAAAAAATCAAACTTGCAGGTAGTCTTTGTTGCGGACTAGGACTTATATTTGTAGGTCTTGAAGTTATGAGCAGCGAACAAGCCTTTGGTAACCCACTTGTAGAAAAACTTTTTATCGGTATATTTGAAAAGGTTAACTTTCCGCTACTTCTTATCTTAATTGGCGTTATATTTACCGCTCTTATTCAAAGTTCATCTGCCGCTACCGGTGTTGTTATTACAATGGTTGGCACAGGAGTGTTGCCACTTGACCTTGCCTTGTTTATAATATTGGGCGCAAATATAGGTACTTGTGTTACAGCGTTACTTGCATCTATGGGCGCAAACGCCAACTCCAAACGCGTAGCGCTGGTACACTTTACATTTAACCTTATAGGTACTGTTATATTCGCGGCTATTATCTGGATTTTTAAAGACTCGATAATACACCTATTAACCTCGGCTTTTCCAGGCGACGACAAAATGTCCTTACAAATGAGGGTATCGCTCTTCCACGTAATATTTAACGTAACTACCACCCTTTGCTTGTTACCGTTTGTTAAACAGCTTGTTAAATATGCGTGTCGCGTGATTAAAGATAAAAAAGAAGAGAGCGAATCACTTAGCTTTAAATTTGTCGATGACCGTCTTCTTTCTACCCCACCTGTAGCGCTTATGCAGGTTAAGAAAGAAATTGATTATATGGCATCATTGGTTCAAGAAAATATTAAGCTTTCTTTTGTCGCTATGGATAGCGGCTCTGCCGAGTATGGCGAAAAAATTGCCCAAAACGAAGCTATTATCGACTTTACCAATAGCGAGCTTACCAAGTATTTGATTAGACTATCTGCCAACGTAGAGGCCAGTGACGAAAGAAAAATCGGCGCTTATTTCCACGTACTAAACGACCTTGAGCGTATTGGTGACCACGCCGAAAATTTCCACGAAATTGGTATAGAAATGCTAAACCGCAATATCACCTTCTCTGACAAGGCGCTTGGCGGTATTAACGATATGCGCGATACGGTTATTAAAATGTTTGACGTTTCAAAAGATACCTTCGAGAATCTAAACCGCGATCAACTAATCAGTCTTACCGAGCTTGAGCAAAAGGTTGACGATATGAAGATAGAACTTATCGCCGATCATTTTAACAGACTTGCCGAAGGTAACTGCAGCATAGAAGTTAGCCCTTATTATTCATCGGTTGTAGTAGGACTTGAACGTGTAGCCGACCACCTTGTAAACGTAGGTTACAGTATAGTAAATCCAACCGGCTCACAAAAAATCGAAGCATAAATTAAATTTAAAGCAACTGTTACTTAAAACAGTTGCTTTTTTTATTGAAATTACGATTTTTTTATGCTATATTAAATCCAAAGAATAAGCACTCTTATGCCAATTTATGAAATCAGGTGTTTTTATGGGTAAAATTGTCGGAATTGTTCCAAAATCACTCGTACTATCAAAAAACGAAAGCTGTATGCAAGATTTTTATTATCTTGGTAACAACTACGTAAAACGCGTATCCGAAGCAGGCGGCACTCCCGTTGGACTAGCTCCGGTTGATAACTGGCTTTCAGAAGAACAGCTAAATATGTGCGATACCTTTGTAGTACAGGGCGGCGCGGCATTTTTTCCATACCATTTTCAAGTGATACACCATGCCATTACTACGGGTAAGCGTATGCTTGGTATTTGCCTTGGCGAGCAGCTTATACACGTTTATCTTGAACTTAGACGACGCGTTGAAGAACTCGGTTACGAGGGTGACCTCGCAAAAGCTATTTGGGACTTTAAGCAAACACAGTCCTCGGTGCTAGCGTCAATACCAAACCACCGCTGTGACTTCCCCGAACGCGGTAACGAAGACGCCGCTAAACACGACGTAAATATTGTTCCGGGCACTCTTTTACATAAGGTGGTTGGTCGCGACAAGATACGCCTTTGCTCGTTCCACTACCTCAACGTACCGCCAACACAAACACTTGCTACCATAAACGCGTGGTCAGCTTTAGGCGACGGTGTAGTAGAGGGTATAGAATACGGCGACAACATTTTAGGTATTCAGGGTCACCCCGAAGCCGACGACCTATTGCCACAATTTTTTGAATTTGTAACCAAATAACATATAAATTTAACGAGGTGACTTTTTATGAAAATTATGCTTATGGGCGACTTTTGTCCAAAGGAAAACACCAACGAACTATTTAAACAAAAGGATATTAAAACCCTTTTTGGCGACTTTTTACCATACCTTGAGGGTAATGATATTAACTTTGTAAATATCGAGTGCGCTCTAACCGAGTCTGACGGCGCTATCGAAAAATTTGGCCCTTGTCTTAAAGGCACTCCAATAGCAGCCGAAGTTATGAAGGACGTGGGTATTAACCTTGCAGGTCTTTCTAATAACCATATTTTTGACTATGGTATTGAGGGTTATAAAGATACCGTTGCCGCACTCGACAAAGCAGGTATTCCATACACCGGTTTTGGTGAAAATTATGAGGACTCTCGAAAGAACTATTACTTTGAGAAAAATGGCGAAAAAGTAGCCTTTGTTTGCGTTTGCGAGCACGAATATTCTTACGCGCTAGAAGACCGTATGGGTTCACGCCCCTTTGACTGCTACGACACTATTGCCGACGTTCGCGAAGCCAAGGCAAATGCCGATAAGGTTATTGTAATCTACCACGGTGGTAAAGAAAACTGCCGTTACCCATCCCCTCGCATGCGCAAGCTCACCCACGCGCTCATTGACGCAGGCGCCGACCTCGTTACCTGCCAACACAGTCACTGTATAGGTTGCAGCGAGTATTACAAGGGCAAATTCATCTGCTATGGTCAGGGTAATTTCCACTTTGTATCACCTTGGCGAGCTTGTTACCCACATTGGCCTTATGAAATAGCGCTTAGATACGATACTGTAACCGGCGAAATCGAGCGAATTCCTCTAAATATAAATGCCGAAATTAACGGTATTGAACTTTCAAAGGGCGAAACGCTACAAAACACACTCGACCTTATGAAAGAACTTGACCAAAGTATAATCGACGGCAGTTATAAACAAGGTTATGCCGACTACTGCGAAAGCGTTCGCGAGGAGTACCACGGCTGGATGGGTCGCGCTTATTCACCAACCGCTACCGAGCGCGATAATAAAGTCTTTGGTCACTATCTTGACTGTGAAGCGCATCTTGATATGCTACTCCACCTAAACAAGACAGCCAACCACACAAACGAGAAATAAATAAAGAAAAAGCCTTGATTTTTCAAGGCTTTTTCTTTGTTTTAACACTTGACAAGCAGTATGCACTATGCTATAATGACAACAATCATTTTTTAAATGCTTTGAAGGAATTATTTCTTTTCTTCCCTTCTTTTCAGAGAGCCGTCGGTTGGTGCAAGACGGTAAGAACATTAAAAGAAAGCCTCATTCCTGAGCAGAGTAGCCGAAATAATAGTAAGTTACTACGGTTTGTCCCGTTATAAGACACGAGGCTTGTTGGAGCTTTGACTGAGTTGGTAGTCTTTTTATGACTGCAAACAGGGTGGTACCGCGAAATTTAAATTTTCGTCCCTGAGGTAAAGTTTAAGTAACTTTGCTTCAGGCTTTTTTATTTTATATTAAAATTACCGACCAACACGGTAGATGTGAGGGATTTTTATGAAACAAATCAAAATTGCAGACGCAACGTTGTGTCGCGAAAACAGTCACTTTAGTTTTAAGGAAAAAATTGAAATTGCAAGACAACTCGAAAAACTAGGCGTTGATATTATCGAGTTTCCAGAAATCATAAATGCAAAGGCAGACATTTTGCTTATCAAGACAATTTCTTCTTTTGTTAAAAATAGCGTAATTTCTGTAGCAGCAGGTATTGGTGCTGATAGCGTTGACAATGCAATTGCATCTTTATCATCGGCAAAAATGCCACAACTTCGTATTGAGCTTCCTGTTTCCCCTGTTGGTATGGAATACACCTGTCACAAAAAGCCAGACAAGATTTTAGCTCATATTGAAAATGCTATTATCAAGGCAAAGGCTACCATTTCTAATATTGAATTTTGCGCAGTAGACGCAACACGCGCCGAGGCAGATTTTCTAAAAACTGCGATTGCTACCGCAATAAACGCTGGTGCTACAAGCGTATCTGTATGCGACAGCGCCGCTAATATGCTACCAGACGATTTTGCTACCTTTGCTAAAAATATTGCTGACGAATGCTCTGTTCCTGTTGGCGTTAAGTGCGACAACAAAAACGGTCTTGCAATAGCGCAGGCAATACTCGCAGTTAAGCAGGGCGTAGATTTTGTAAAAACCGCCGTTGACGGCACAACAGTTCCGCTAGACGTATTTGCCGATATGATTAAAAACTGCGGCAACGACTATGGCTTTGCCGCTAATATCAAGACTACCGAGCTTCACCGCATCGTTAAACAAATTCGTTGGGTAACAAGCAATTCACAAAACGTTACTGCTGCCGCAATCAAAACGAACGAAGAAAGTGCTGTTCAACTTGATAAAAACGACGATATAAATGCAGTATCAGCCGCAGCGGCTAAACTTGGCTACGACCTTTCAGAAGATGACAAAGCAAAGGTTTATGAAGAATTTTTGCGCGTTGCCGAAAAGAAAAACGTAGGTCTTAAAGAGCTTGAGGCTATTATCGCTTCGGTTGCTTTGCAGGTACCTGCTACCTATTCACTTGTAAACTACGTTATCAACACCGGTAACATTATTCCTGCATCTGCTCAAATCACCATCACAAAGGGCGACGAGCAACTTCAGGGCATTTGCATTGGCGACGGTCCTATCGATGCCGCTTTCTTGGCAGTAGAGCAGATTATCGGTCACCACTATGAACTTGACGATTTCCAAATTCAGTCAGTTACCGAAGGTAAAGAAGCTATGGGTTCGGCTCTTGTAAAACTTAGAGCAGGCGGCAAACTTTACTCTGGCAACGGTATTTCTACCGACATTATCAGCGCAAGTATCCGCGCATATATCAATGCCGTAAACAAGATTGTTTACGAGGAGGCAAACTAAAATGAAATTATCTTTTTCTACAAAAGGTTGGCATAACAACTCTTTTAATGAATTTTGTGATATAGCGGTCGATTTAGGCTTTGGCGGTATTGAACTTCACAACGTAAACAACCGCCTCTTCACCGACAAAGACGGTGCTTTTCAGGACTATACTGCGGCCGCTACCGCACGCCGTCTTTACGAAAAGAATCTTCAAATTCCTTGTATTGACGTGCTTTGTGACATTGCGTCTGACAAAAAGACCGATGCCGCTTTAGAAGAATTTTCAAAGTGCATAAATATTGCGTCAAATCTTAATATTCCTTATATTAGAGTAAAGGCCGAAAAAGCTGTTGACTCTGCTGCCGCTAACGATAGCGTTATCGCTTTTGTCGAAAAAGCATTGCCGGTTGCAACCGATAAGAATATTACTATCTTGATCGAAACATCAGGTCTGTTTTGCAAAACTGCCGATTTGCGCAACGTGCTAGACCAATTTGCAAGCGACAACCTTGCCGCACTTTGGAATATGTCTGCCGCTTATTTTGAAGGTGGCGAAAGTGCCGAAGATATTATCAAAAACTTGGGCGCATATATTAAGCACGTTCACATCAACGATGCCGAAAAAACTGCCGACGGCGTTGAATTTTGCCTTATCGGCGAGGGTGAATTGCCAATTGGCGATATGATGCTCGCATTGCGTTCTGTAAACTATGACGGCTTTGTATCACTTGTGTGGGATCCTGCTTGGTGCGAAGAACTCGACGATATGGAGATTATCTTCTCACAATACGTAGGCTATATGAAGCAGTACGGCGATACCTCTCGCAACGAGCGCACCTTCTACTACAACAAGAGCCACACCGGTAAATTCGTTTGGAAAAAGGATTTGCTTATTGACCTTACCTTCTCCGAGGTTCTTGACACAATGGTTGAGTGTTTCCCTGACCAATACGCGTTTAAATATACCACCCTCGACTACACACGTACCTATTCCGAATTTCGCGACGACGTTGACACCTTTGCGCGCTCGCTTATCTCTATGGGTGTAAAGGCCGGCTCTCACGTTGCGGTTTGGGCGTCTAACGTACCACAGTGGTATATCGCATTCTGGGCAACCGTAAAAATCGGTGCCGTTTTGGTAACTGTTAACACCGCTTACAAGATTCACGAAATCGAATACTTGCTCAAGCAGTCTGATACGCACACCCTCATTATGACCGAGGGTTCAAAAGACACACACTACGGCAAAATTATTGCCGAGCTTTGCCCTGAACTTGAAACTTTAAAGGTAGGCTCTCCTTTGCATAGCCGCAGATTACCATTCCTTCGCAACGTTATTACCGTAGGTTATAGTCAAAAGGGTTGTATGACTTGGGAAGACGCTATCGAGCGTTCATCACAAGTGCCTGTAAGCGAGGTTTATCGGATGGCGGCCGCTGTTGACAAAGACGACGTTTGCAATATGCAGTACACATCTGGTACAACAGGCTTCCCAAAGGGCGTTATGCTTACCCATTACAACGTTGTAAACAACGGTAAATACATTGGTGACCACATGGATCTTTCCACCGCCGACCGTATGATGATTCAAGTGCCTATGTTCCATTGCTTTGGCATGGTGCTTTCTATGACTTCATCTATGACACACGGTACTACAATGTATCCGCTACCATACTTCTCACCAAAACCTGCTCTTGCTTGCGTTCATAACGAACATATCACAACCTTTAACGGTGTGCCTACAATGTTTATCGCTATGATGCAACACGAAGATTTTGAAAAGACCGATTTCTCATACGTTCGCACAGGTATTATGGCCGGCGCTAACTGCCCTGCCGACCTTATGAAAAAGGCTACCGAAGTTATGAATATGAAAGAAATCGTATCTGTTTATGGTCAAACCGAGGCAAGTCCTGGTTGTACAATGAGCAGCTACTATGATTCCTTAGAAGTTCGTACCGAAACTGTTGGTAGCGCATTTGCAAACGTAGAGTGTAAAATAGTTGACCCCGAAACCGGCGAGGATTGTCCGGACGGCGTTAACGGCGAATTTGTTGCTCGCGGTTACAACCTTATGAAGGGTTACTACAAAATGCCTATGGCTACCGCAGCCGCAATTGATGAAGACGGTTGGCTCCACACAGGCGACCTTGCTTGCCGCACACCAGAGGGCAACTACAACATCACAGGTCGTCTTAAGGACATGATTATCCGCGGTGGTGAAAATATCTATCCAAAAGAAATTGAGGAATTTATCTACACCTGCGATAAAGTTCGTGACGTTCAGGTTATCGGTGTTCCCGATAAGCGCTACGGCGAAGAAATTATGGCTTGCATCATCCTTAAAGATGGCGAAACAATGACCGAGGACGAGATGAAGCAATATATCGCCGACCACATGGCTCGTCATAAAGTCCCACGTTATATTGAGTTTGTTAATTCTTTCCCGATGAATGCCGCAGGCAAAATCCTTAAGTACAAAATGCGTGAGGACGCCGCAAAGCGTTTGGGTCTTGAGGAGTAAACAGCTATGATAGATAACAAATTTACCGTTATCGATTCACACTGTCATATATATCCCATAAAAATTGCAAAACCTGCCGTTGAAAGTACCGGCAGGTTTTACGATATGACAGCCCTTGGTGACGGTACTGTTGATTCCTTGTTAAAACTTGGCAAGCAAATCGGTATCGATCGCTTTGTTGTGCAATCGGTTGCTACCACACCACACCAGGTTAAAAGCATTAACGAATTCATCGCGCACGAGGTCGAGTCTCACCCAGACACTCTAATCGGTCTTGGCACGCTACACCCCGACAGCGACGATTTAAAACGCGATTTGGACCATATTAAGGAACTCGGTCTTCACGGTGTAAAATTGCACCCCGATATTCAAAAATTTGCTATAGACGATTATCGTTGCCTTAAAATCTACGAGCTTTGTGAAAAAGAAAATATGCCTATTTTAATGCACACGGGCGACTATCGTTACGATTACTCAAATCCTAATCGTTTAGTCCCGATTTTAGATATCTATAAAAATCTTACAATAATCGGCGCTCATTTGGGTGGTTGGTCGGTTTGGGACGAAGCGGTAGAAAAACTCTCTGGGTACAAAAACTTCTACGTTGACTCATCTTCTAGCCTTTATGAGCTTTCTCCCGAGCGCGCTACCGAGATAATTCGCGCCTATGGAGTAGATCGTGTTTTATTTGGCTCTGATTTCCCCGTATTTTCGCCAGATATCGAATTAGAGCGTTTTATGGCTCTACCCCTTACCGATGACGAAAAACGCGCTATACTTAGCGAAAACGTGCTAAAACTGTATAATATAAAATAAAAGGAAGGATTTTTTAATCCTTCCTTTTTTATTAGTTCCAATAATCTGTTTCGTGTGGCAAACCAATATCGTTTTTATTAAAGGTTATTTCGCCACCCTTTTTAATCTGCTTTTCATAATTCTTTAGCGCGCGTACAGCGTATTTGCCAAGATATAAAATAACAGGCATATTTATAATTGTCATACCGCCCATTGTAATATCGGCAACACCCCATAGCAAGTCAGCGCTTAGTCCTGCGCCAATAAAGATTACAAGTGATGCTACAACGTAGAAAACGTTTTTAACCACCTTTGTTGGCTCTTTACCGAGTAAATAGTTTATAGACTTATCAACGTAATAAAGATTGCCAAGCAAGGTAGTAAACGCAAATAATAACATTGCTACAGTTATAAATATTGGTCCTGCTTCGCCCAAAGTAGCGCTTAGAGAATCTTGAACGTAGGCTGCCGCCTCGTCACTGCTTGTTGGAGGTGTAACACCAGATGTCATACACATAAGCGCAGTTGCGGTACAAACAAGTATTGTATCGATAAATACCGACAACACCTGTACTAGACCCTGTTTTGCAGGGTGAGATACCTCTGCCGATGCCGATGCGTTTGGCGCAGAGCCAACACCCGCCTCGTTAGAGTATAAACCACGCTTAATACCATACATAATACAAGAGCCGCTAAAACCACCAAAGATAGCCTTTAAATCAAACGCGCCTTCAAATATTTGACTAAATACGTCAGGTAAAACGTCTGCATTTAATATGGTTATAACTATTGCCACAAGTATGTATAACGCGCCCATTATAGGCACTAGGAAACTAGTAACCGATATAATACGCTTACCACCACCGATAAGACAATAACCTACCAATACCGCAACAATCAAGCCTATAATCCAAGGCGTATATTTAGCATCATAAAACTCATACGAAGAAAACGTTGACTGTAAATTATATGACGCCAACATATTAAAGCCAAAGCCGTAGGTTAAAATTAGGAATACCGAAAATACTATAGCTATTCCACGGCGCTTGGTCGCCGCCTCTATGTAATAGGCAGGGCCGCCAAAACAACCCTCTTTGCCGCGCTTTTTATAAATTTGTGCAAGCGTACTTTCAACAAATGCCGATGCAGCACCAATTATGGCAATAACCCACATCCAAAACACGCTACCAAATCCGCCCATGCACAAAGCAGTTGCAACACCAATGATATTACCGGTACCAACACGTGATGCGGTAGACACCATTAATGCCTGAAAAGACGAAACGCTATCTTTGTCGGTCTTTTCGGTTACTGCTTTAAATTGTTGACCCAATAGTCTAAACTGAGCTCCACGTGTACGAATAGTAAACCAGATGCCACCTAGCACTAAAACAATTATTAATACGTAGCCATAGAGCACGTCGTTTGCTGATGAAATAATTTTTTCTAACAATTATTAACTCCTAAATTTTTATATAGCGATGACTATTATACTATAACTTTTAAAAAAATACAAATAAAAAATGCCTGAATTAAATTCAGGCATTTAAAATTATTCTAAAATATAAATTTCTACGTTTCTGCGACCAAACGCTACGCACGCTGCCTTGCTTGTCATAAAGAGGTCAACGTTGTTTGGTTTGCTCTTGATAAATCCGCCGGTATCAGCCGCAACTGCATAACCGTAAATATACGTACCGTCACTAGATTTGATATACATCTTTGTGCCGTAAGGAATTACGTTTGGATTAACTGCAATATAACCTGGTTGTGGAGCTACGCCAGTTGAACATTTGTTACCGGTATAGGTATAAGCTGTAGCCTGAACAGTTATATGCTTTTTAAAGTTAACCGGATTACCATTTGCATCAAGTTCGATTGGTGCATTTGGTTTAAGTGTAGATACCTGTTTTACATTTTCGCTAGTTGTAACGGTTGGCTTTTTAGTACCAACTGTTTTTGTGCCGTTAACAGCAGCGCTAAGAGTAACACGACTGTCAACAACAGTTTCAACTGTAACACCATTTACAATTTTAGTGGTGTAGTTTACTTGCTGTTCGCCGTCTTTACCCTCTGTAAGTTGAGTAACGCCTTCTGCAAGCTTTGATGAATACACAGTATTTACTGTGCAAGGAATTACTTCGTTATAGCTACCTGAAATATAATCAATATTTGTATAGTCAATATAGATAGTATCAGTAACTACTGTATCAAGGCTAGGCTCAACCATATCGTACTGGTCAAGTTTGTAACCAGCCTTTGTCAAAATAGCTGCTACTGTTGATTTGGTAGCGGTTGTTTCTATTGTCTTGTCGCCTACTGTAATATATACAGGGAACTTATAAGCCAAAGAAACGTTTGTAACGTTGTTGATACATGATACACTTAAAACTTGATATTTATCAATGTTAAAACCAGAAACAGAAATAGCATCGTTAACATCAGATGAAAGTGTGTGAACCTTTTGGGTATCTTTACCATCAGTTATATGGAATGTATTTACAGTACCAAGAAGTAAGGTTGCTGCACAGATAGAGGCTATTAATAATAAAGCCATAAGCGGCATACGCATTTTAGAAAGTTTTAAAAAACTAAAACCGCTTTCCTTGAATCTAAGCATCTAACGACTCCTTTTTATAAGTTTAACGTTTTTTGCGGCACAACCAATTTGCGCCAACGAATGGTATTATACCCCATTTTTTTAACTATGTCAAACATACAAAAAGGTGCATTTTTGTGCATAATGCACAAAAAATAGGCATTTTAAAAAGGTTACAAACTTGTAACCTTTGATTTTTTAGGGTTTTATGTCAAAAAATGTCAATTCAATTGTCAAACCTTCCAAAATTTCAAAAATGCCCTTTTGCGACCCTTCAACTATATATAGTATATACGTGTATTTTAATGCATACAATATATATTAACACAAAATTTAGGCATCAAAAAAGACTCCCTTTCGGGAGTCTTTTTTTAGTTTAATTAAGCTTTCTTTGACTTGCGAACAAGAACAAATGCTGCGCCCATAAGAGCTGCAACTGCTGCTACGCTTGCAACGCTTTCGCCTGTTGCTGGAGACTTATCGCTGTCGTCGCCTGCTGGTTTGTCAGCTGGCTTATCTTCAGCTTCTTCCTTAACAAGTTTAGCAATTACGAGGTCTGCTGCTGTTACTTCTTCTTCGCCTTCTGCGTCTGCATAAA